>JAILDJ010000040.1 GCA_024689505.1 Clostridiales bacterium | reverse complement strand
ATGGGTTTCATGCAGCGGGAGGATGAGATCCGCGTCATGAGCCGTGAAGATGCCCGAGATCTGATCGCCTCGCTCGTACCGGTCACGGATCGGGAAGAGATACTGCAGCTGCAAAAGGACTCGCGCAACGTCACGGTTTCGCCGGAGATCACGTCCTATATCATGGACCTGGCGGAGTATACGCGGCAATCGCCGCTGCTTTCTGCCGGCATCTCGACCCGTGGAACCATCGCATTATACAGGACGGCCCAGATCCGCGCGGCAGTTTCCGGCCGGGATTACGTGATCCCGGAGGACGTGAAGGCGGAGGCGAGAGTGGTACTGCCGCACCGCATCAACATCATCCGCCGCAGCCACGCCGAAAGCAAGAATTTCATTGACAACATGCTCGATTCCGTAGCAGTTCCCTTGGAAGATCTATGATCTGGGTCATTGTCATATTCGTTTTGCTGGCGGCAGCCTTGCTGGAATACTACAGTGTCAGCCTGGCACCCAAGCGGATGCAGATCAGTTTCGATACGGATCTCACGCTGGCGGAGCCGGGTGAAGAAGTCTGCCTCAGTTTTGTGATCCGGAACCAGTCCCGGCTGCCGCAGCTGTACGTCAGTGTGTCCGTCAGTCTGGAGGATGGGCTCAGGATCTCGGTAGATGAGGACGCAAGGGCCAAGTACATCGTCAAGACCGCTTCCGGCAACCTGTTCCGCAGACGGTATTTTCTGCTGCCGCATCAGGCGGTGACCCAGAAGATCCGGTTCGTGCCGGAACACAGAGGCGTCTTTCATATCGGGAGATGTTATCTGGAATGCGGGGATTATCTTGGCCTTAAGTCCATAGTGCAGAGCTTTCCGATCGATCGTCAGCTTGTGTGTACCGCCCGGTATATTCCGGATCTTCCGTCCTTCGATCCCTTAGGGGGCACGGACGGTAATCATTCCGTCCGGAGGTTCATCTTCGAGGACCCGACGCTGATCTATGGGTACCGCGATTATACCGGAAGGGAACCCATGCGCCAGATCTCCTGGAAGGCGACTGCCCGCACTGGCAGGTTGACCGTGCGGGAGCAGGACCATACGCAGGAGTGGAATGCCACCGTGTTGGCGGACTTGTGGACAGATTCGCCGGACGATCTCGAGCGCGTGCTCGAACTGGTGCGTACCGTTTGTGAAAGCCTGGAAGAACGGCATATCCCTTATGCGTTCGTTTCCAATAGTGATCTGGGAGACGTGCCGAAAGGCCTTGGCCGCCAGCACATCCATATGATCCAGCGCAAGATCGGTCTTTCCTTTCCGATCGCCTACTACCGATTCGATACACTTTTGCCCAGGCTTTTTTCAGGGCCTACGGATGACCGGAGTTTCATCCTGATCGCCCCGGAGCCTACCCGCAATGTGGATGACTATCTGCAGTATCTGGATCGCTACGGCGCTTCGAAGACGATCGTCTTCTACGGGAAGGAGGCGGTTTCGTGAAATATGCGACAGCCTTCCTGACGACAGCGGAAATCGCGCTGTATTTTGGCTTCGCGATGCTGTTCCCGACATTTTCAGCGTATTACCCCTTTGTGCTCCTGTTCCTGTTACTCTCATTCTGCGGCATGATCCTTGCAGAAGCTGTAGAGAAATATGTGATACTGCGGGCACTCCCTGTGCTGATCATGTTGACGGTGCTCATCCGTCTGCCACGAACGCTTGAGATACTTTTGTTTCTGCCGCCGTTCTTGTACATACTTCTGACTGCAGTATTTGGGCGGTTTCACAGAGCCTACTGGCAATGTGCGCAGACAGCGAAAGTCCTGTTTGCCCTCGGCATTACCTTTGCCCTTATAGCTTTGATCTTGACGCCCATCAGCATGCATGCGCTGGTCTTGATCACGATCTTCTTCCTGACCTGCATTTTCGGGCTTCGCATGCTGCGGTTGCAAACGAGCGGCTCCGCACAATGGCTGATGTATTCTTTGATAGACCTTCTGCCGCTGCCCGCCGCCGGATTTGTGGCTGTGGGTGTCATCATGCTGTTTACATGGGGCAAAAAGCTGATCGAAATCGTGCTGACCCCGCTGGCACTTTTGATTTCTTTGATCCCGATGGCGATCGAAAGGCTTTTTCGATGGATGCGGCCGTTGGAGGAGAAAATAGAGGAGAGCTCTTCGCAGGTCGAAAGCATTGCAGAGGAAGCAGCGGCGGCTTTGGAGAACGCGGAAGAAACGAAACCTGTCCGGGACGTGATGCATCTGGATATCGACTGGAGGCTCGTCTTTATCCTGGCATTTATCGTGGTGGCGGTGCTCATCATCGTCCTGATCTTCAGAAAAAGGCAGGAAGAGCAGCCCGATGCCGCGGACGGGATCACCGGAGGGAGATTCTTCCGGAGGGAAAAAAGACGTAGGAAAGCCGGTGCTGCCGGATCTCCCGCTGAACGGATCCGGGAGTGCTACCGTGCGTACTTACGGTTACAGTATCAGCATGGACTGGAACGGGTCCCGGGCGACACATCGCTGGACATTCTTAAGTTTTCCGAAGAAACGCAGTCTATAGAAGCGGAAGAGCGGCTCCGCCAATTGTATATCAAAGCGCGCTACAGAGGCGATGCGGAAAAAGACGAAGCCCTGGAAGCGGAGCGGATCCTGGAGATGCTGTCCAAGGAGGGGAGGATCAGAAATCAGGATTCCGGATTGAATATCAGCATCGTCGATGATATAATCGATGCAAACGATGCAGTATGATCATAAAGGAGGTTGTATCATGGCAAATCCCAATGTTGACGAACGCGGTTATATTTATGGCAAATTTCAGACAGGCCCCAAGACCTGGACCATCATGTCCAGAAATGCTCCGCAGTTTATCTATCTTCTGATCGGTGATGAAAAAGCAGCGCTGATCGATACGTTCTATGGTTTCGGCGACCTGAGACAGCTGGTGGAGACGATCACAGACAAACCGGTCATGGTCATCAATACCCATGGTCATTTCGATCATACCGGCGGCAATTCTTTCTGGCCGGAAGCCTACATGTCTGAATACGCGACGACTGAGGCCAAGAAGGCCTTCGGTGCCGAGATGGAAGCCATGGTGCAGTCTCATGCCTATCCGGATTATGAGTGCAAAGTCCTGAACGACGGTGATGTGATTGAACTGGGCAATCATACCTTGGAGATCATCAAGATCGGTGCGCATAATAAGGGCTCCATCGCGATCCTGGATAAGACGGAGCGCATCCTCTATGGTGGCGACGAGATCGAAGCCGGTCAGGTGCTGATCGCGGCGGCGAATATCCCCACGCATCTGGAGACCATGCTGAAGCTCAAGAGCTTTGAGGATCAGTTCGATTTCATCAACTCTGCGCATAATGGTACCCATCTGACCAAGGATTATATCGATGATTTCATCGAACTGGATAAGAGATTCATCGCTGGAACGGCGGAGAAGCTGGATTCCACAGCTGGCTTTGGCTGGTCGGATGGCCCCGGCGGTTTCAACAATGCACCGCAGGAGCGCTACAATTACGGAAGAGCGCACTTCATAGTGTTCAAATCCTTCGGCTGAGACAGCCATCGAAAAACACCGGATCCAAAGTCCGGTGTTTATATTTACTTTATTGCAGAGCGAAACTCACCAATCATTCGATCGGAGGAAGATGTATGGCAAACTTGATCGTGGTGTGCGGCCCGCAGGCGGTGGGCAAGATGACCGTTGCGGAAAGCCTGAGAGATAAACTGAAGTACAACATGATGATGAATCATGACAGCATCGAAGTGTCGGACAGGATCTTTGGGTTCGCCACACCGGCGCAGCGTGAGTTCAATGGGGTTTTCCGGGAGAAAGCATTCAATATCGCGGTGAAACATAACGTAGATATGATCTTTACCTACGTCGCGGCCTTCGACCACCCGGAAGAGATCGACTATCTGAAAAGCCTGGAGCGGAAGTTCCGGAGAAAGGGCGGGCACTTTTATTTCGTTGAACTGAGTGCGGATCTGAAGACCCGGCTTGCAAGAAATGAATCGCCCCATCGCATGGCGATGAAGGTCTCCAAGCGGGACGTGGCCTGGAGCCGGGACAATCTGCTGCGGGATACGGAGCGGTATCAGCTGAACACGGAGCCTGACGTATTTTTGTTCAAGCATCACCTGAAGATCGATAACACCGATCTGACACCGGAAGAAGTCGCAGATAAGGTGATCAGGGTGTTCGGCCTGACCGCGAATGAAAAAGAAGAGCATGAATATCGATATGGTGCAGAGAAAGGAACGCTATGATGAAACTGCGCTTTGACGTTCCAGGCAGATCTCAGCCGGATCCCTTCATCTTTGAGGATCAGGGGAAACTGTACCTGTATGTAACTGCAGAAGCAGGTGTGGAAGCCTATTCCGCGGACGACCTGTTCGGACTATGGCATTATGAAGGCGTCGTGACGCAGTTCCGGGAGGGTCATGCGTACTGGGCGCCCTCTGTGATCCGGTATCAGGGCAAGTACTACATGTACGTCTCCTTCGACACGGACGATACGTTCGAAAACCTGCATGTGGCAGTGGCGGACACGCCCCTGGGTCCCTTCACCCAGGAAAAAAGATTGTTTGATCATTTCTCGATCGACTCCCACGTGGTTGAGACGGAAGCCGGTCTGTTCCTTTGGTATGTGAAGGAATACCTGGGAGAAGGCCGCAAGGGGGTACGGGTCTATGTGGACCGTTTGCTCGACCCCTGGACGCCTGCGTATCAGCCGGTGGAGAAGATCATTCCCACCTTCGATGAGGAGATCTATCCTCCGAATTGCAAAGATGGGATCATCTGGCACACCATCGAAGGACCGTTCTGGTTCCAGAAGGACGGATGGCAGTACGTCATGTACAGCGGCGGCTGCTTCCAGGATGACAGCTATCATATCGGCTATGCTGCTACGCAGAGTACTGAGCAGGATCTGACAAAAGTGGACTATGTGAAGCACACCCGAGACGGTGCCTTCGCACCAGTGCTGATCAAGAACGAGGAAGAAGAGGGCACCGGTCACAACAGTGTGATCTTCTGGAAGGGTGCGTTTTATATCGTTTATCATGGAAGAGACTACACTTCGGAGACACAAGACGGATATGTGGAAGGCAGGACCGCGCGCGTGCGCAGGATGGACGTGAAAGACGGGATCCTTACGGTGCTGTAATTGACAATGCTTAACTTGTGGTAGTAAAATCATAGAAAACAGGTCATATAGGGGAGAATAAAGGAGTTATACTATGCAGTATCAAGTTTTAGGAAAGACAGGTTTCAAGATCTCTTCCGTGTTCTACGGAGGCGTCGTATCATCGAAACATTTTGACAAGGCAGTCATGCCGGGCGATGGACAAGCCCATTCGGATGCGTTCGTCGGCTGGGCGATCGACCATGGCATTAATTACTTTGACGTGGCACCGGCCTATGGTGATGCACAGGAACTGTTGGGCAATTCCTTGGTCCCCTATCGGAAGGATGTCTTCTTAGCCTGTAAAACGACGGAGCGTCTGCGCAAAGGGGCGGAGAAGGAGCTTATGGAATCCCTTCGTCTGCTGCACACGGATTACTTCGACATTTACCAGATGCATGGGATCACGACCATGGAAGATATCGAGCAGGCCTTCGGTCCCGGAGGCATCATGGAATTGATGGTCGAGATGCAGGAGAAAGGCGTCATCCGACAGATCGGTTTCACGGCGCATGGGGAGAAAGCGGCGCTCAAAGCGATCGAGATGTTCGACTTCGCCTCGGTGCTGTTCCCGGTCAACTGGCACATGCATATGGCGCATGGCATGGCCGGCACGCTGATCCCGGCGGCAAAGGCCAAAGGCATGGGTGTCCTGGGCATGAAGTCCATGATCGAGCGGGCCTGGGATGAAGAAGAGCGGTACAGTTCGAAGTATCCCAAATCCTGGTGCAAACCCTTCGATATCGATGAGGAGCCGGAGATGCTCAAGGCGGCTGTGAGATACACCCTGTCCCTGGGCGTCGATTCTATCGTCCCGCCGGGCAACTTCGATCATTTCAAGTTTGCCGTGGAAAACATCGACGAGCTGCTGGCACATCCGATCACCGAGGAGGAAAAGGCCATGCTGGCGGCACGGCTGGAACTGGTCAAAGACCGTCCGTTCCTGGACGCGTCCACGTATACACTGTAAAAAAGCCTTCAGAAAGGAGCGCATGATATGAATTTTCATCTGCTGACAAGTTATCTGGATCAACTGGAAGAAGAGTATGGGATCAAGGGACTGGACGTGATCGTAACCAAAGATCATGAAACGGTCTATCGGCATATGGTCGGTTACAGCGACGCAGCCTGCACCGTGCCCGTCTCCGAGGAGGATTACTACCAGCTGTATTCTTGCACGAAGCTGATGACCATGGTCTCCATGATGCAGCTGGTGGAGCAGGGCAAAGCTTCTCTGTATGATCCGGTAGGCAAGTATCTGCCGGAATGGACCCATATGCGGGTCATGAATGCCGACTGGCAGTCGAAGGGCGGCGAATCTTTCAATCCGCATATCGATGAACCCAGTCACTTCTCCAAAAACCAGGTACGGATCATCGACTGCATGTCCATGTCCGCCGGCCTGACGTATGACATGCGTTCCGACGCGATCCAGGCACTGCTGAAGGAGAAGCCGGATGCTAACACAAGGGAAGTGGTGGCAGCCATGGCGAAGATGCCGCTGCTGTATGAGCCTGGCACTCATTACCGCTATTCCTTGGGACATGATGTCATCGCCGCTGTGATCGAAGTGATCAGCGGAGAACGCTACAGTGATTATATGCAGAATCACGTCTTCGGCCCTCTGGGCGTCACCACGTTGACCTGCCATATGACGCCGGAAGAGAAGAAGCATCTGGCTGCCATGTACTATTATGACCCGGAGACCCGCTGGATCAAACCGGTGCCGGAAGGACAGAACATGGGCTTCCACCTGTCTCCGAATTATGAGAGCGGCGGTGCATCGCTGAACGGAACGGTCAACGGATATGCCGCTGTCGTGGAAGCACTGGCTTGCGGCGGTGTGGGACGCAACGGCGTCCGTATCCTGAACGAAGATACGGTCATGATGTTCACGAATGCGGTCCTCACGGGCGACCAGCTGCTGGATTTCCGCAAGGGACGTTTCCTGGAATATTCTTACGGACTGGGCGTCCGCGTGAAAGTAGATCAGGATCCGGGATGGGCGCCGATCGGTGAATTCGGCTGGGACGGTGCGGCTGGTGCGTTTGCCGCTGTGGATCCCATGAACCATGTAGGTATCTTCTACGCGCAGCACGTGATGGGCTTTGGCGAGGTCTATGGCACGATCCATCCGCGTGTGCGCGATCTGGTATATAAAGGTTTGTTCCGATAAAGAGAGACGATATGAACTTTTCAGAGATCCTGTTTGTTTCCGATTATGATAATACTTTGACAGGCGAAAGGCACCTGGTGCCGCAGGAGAACATCGAAGCGATCCGGGCTTTCGCGGAAGCGGGCGGCGCATTCACCATTGCCAGCGGCCGCGGCAAGCGGGAGTGGCGTGAAAGCTTTGAAGGCGTACCTGTCAACGCCCCGTTTATTCTGGGCAATGGAGCTGTCATCTATGACAGTGTGGCAGATGAGGTGCTGTGGTCTTCCTTCATCGCAGAGGAGACACAGCGAAAGATCATCGAAATGTTCGATACGCTGCCGGAAGACTGCCTGGTGCTGATCGAGACGGTGGACCGGGTCTACGTCCCGGACGAGATCTATGATCGACTGTCCAGGACGCCGATCCCCTTTGGGGAGCAGCTGCATCCTGCGCTCCAGCAGATCCCCGTCCCATGGACCAAAGTGACGCTGGCCAGTGTCGAATTGAAACCTGAGACGATGGACCTTGTCCAACAGGAATTGGATCGTTACGGCCTCAGCAGCATCCGTTCCCTACCAATCATGTATGAGATCGCGCCGGAAAACGTGGATAAAGGGCGTTCTGCCAGAAGACTGATGGAGATGATGGGACGCAGGTTCCTGGTCGCGATCGGAGATGCACCGAACGATCTTGCGATGCTTGCGGCGGCGGACCTGGCATTCGTGCCGGAAGGTTCACTGCTGGCCGAAGATCCCACTTTTACATTGCAGCACGTCAGGACGGTCCCCTGTGAGCAGTGCGCGGTGGCAGATGCGATCCGGATCTTGAAGACGATGTAAAGAGGAGGCTTAAGCCATGTCTGTGGGACTGTATCGAGGCAAGGTCCGGCTGGAGGCCCATCAGAAAGAGTGGGAGACCCTTGCGGAAGAGATGATCCGTACGATGCGGCAGATCCTGAAAGAAGATGTGGTCGATATCCAGCATGTGGGCAGCACCTCCATCCGTGGGATCCTGGCCAAACCCATCATCGATATCGCCGTAGGTGTCACCGACTTCGCACAAATGAGGGCCCACGATGCAGAACTTGCTGCGCATGGGATCCTGTACCGCAAGGAGGACAGACCAGGGCAGATCCTGTATATCATAGGAGATCCTGACAGCGGCTTCCGCACCCATTTCATCCATGTGGTCATCTGGGGCAGTGAGGCCTGGAACAACTATGTCAATTTCAGGGATCATCTGAACACGCATCCGGATATGGCAAAACGATACTCGGATCTGAAAGAAGCATTGGCGAAGCCTTTTGCGGAGGACCGCGAGTCGTATACCGCATCCAAAGCGGCCTTGATCAACGAGATCTTAGGTCAGATCAATGCGGAGGTCGTGGAGAATCAGTATAGATCGACGAAGAAACTGGATACACGTATCTCGATCCATGAAAAGTATTCCACGAACAAGCAGGGATTTGGTAACTGGATCCTTTTACATTATCAGATCGAAGAAGGAATGTCCGTGCTGGAACTGGGCTGCGGAACTGGCAGTATGTGGGCAGGCCATGAGGATCTCATTCGAAAATGCGGACGTCTGGTTTTGACCGACTTGTCTGAAAGTATGTTGGAAGAGGCTGGAAGGACTTTGGGTGATGTGGCGGACATCGAGTACGCCGTCGCGGATATCCAGAAGATCCCATATCCGGATCGGTCTTTCGACGTGGTGATTGCGAACATGATGTTGTATCATGTCCCGAAACTGGACAAAGCTTTACAAGAGGTGCGAAGAGTCCTGAGACCGGGAGGGGTATTCTATTGTGCGACATTTGGAGAAAACGGCATGATGGAATACATCGAAAGCCTTTTTAGCGATTATCATGTCGGCCAGCCGCATCTCTATCCTTTTACCTTACAGAACGGGCAGGAGAAGCTGCAATCGTATTTCCAGGAAGTACAAAGATTCAATTATAAAGATGCGTTGGCTGTGACCGACCTTGATGATTTGTTGGATTATATTGCGTCTTTGCAGGGACTTTCAGATCTGCAGAGATTACCGCGCGAGACGGTACGTAAAGTCCTGGAAGCACATACGAAAGATGGGGTTTTGTACGTACCTAAAGAGTATGGGATGTTCTCGGCCCGAAGCAAAGAGTAATAAAGGAAAACGATGCTGTTTTTTCCAGCATCGTTTTCTTTTATACCTTTTAGGCGAAAAGAATTCATGCTATAATGCAGGCGAAAGGCAGGGAAGAGATCATGGATGCACATTGGTTCGACAAAGCCCGGTACGGTATGTTTATCCATTGGGGCTTATATGCGTTGATGGGCGGGGTCTATCAAGGCCAGGAAGTGCCCTACGGCGCGGAATGGATCATGAAGAACGCACGGATCCCGTTCGAAGAATATCGCAAGCTGATGGACCGTTTTACGGCGGAAAACTTCGATGCGGATGAGATCGTACGGAACGCGAAGCGCTGGGGCATGGAGTATCTGGTATTCACCGCCAAGCACCATGATGGCTTCTGCATGTATCATTCGAAGGTATCTGATTATAATATCGCCCATACGCCCTTCGGCCGGGACGCGGTGAAGGAGCTGGCAGAGGCCTGCCAAAAGCACGGCATCGTGTTCTGCACCTATTATTCTCAGATGCAGGATTGGGCGGAACCTAACGGCTGGGGCAATGACTGGGACTTCGGCCTGGACCGGGAGAAGGATTTCGAAAAGTACTTCCGTGACAAAGTCAAGCCGCAGGTCAAGGAACTTTTGACAGGCTATGGCCCCATCGGTATGATGTGGTTCGATACGCCCTATACCATGCCGAAAGAACTGTGTCAGGAGCTGCGGGATTATGTCAAAGAACTGCAGCCGGACTGCCTGGTCAGCGGCCGGGTGGGCTATAACCTGGGTGATTTCCGCGAGATCCCGGACAACGAAACGCCGGTGCTGTCCTTCCATAAGCCATGGGAGACGCCCACGACCATGAACAATACCTGGGGATACTCGGAGCGGGATCATGAGTGGAAGAGCGCGGAAACGATCCAGCATAAACTGGTCACCATCGTTCAGAAGGGTGGACATCTGCTGCTGAACATCGGACCGGACGGGACCGGAGCGGTCCCAGAAGGCAGCTCAAAAGTGCTGGAAGAGGTCGGTGCCTGGATGCAGAAAAACGGAGAAAGCATCTACGCATGTGAAGCTGTGCCAGACTATTCCTACCAGCTGCGTTTCGGCCAGATCACGCTGCGCGGGCAGACTCTGTACCTGCACGTGTTCAACTATCCACGCTTCCCCCACGAGATCATCGTCGTGGATATGCCGGTCAAGGTCAAAAGTGTGCAATTGCTTACGACAGGAGAACCGCTCAGATTCATCCAATCCTATGAGATCGCGCGGAACGAGTATCGCTTCCGGGTGATCCTGCCGGAGACCTGCCCGGATCCGATCGATACGGTGGTCAAAGTGGAACTGGAAGGACCGCTGTGCTTCCAGCCGCTGCAATAAAGAGGAAACGACGATGGAGAATAGAAAAGTCGCTGTAGTGACCGGTGCGTCCCGGGGCATCGGCAAAGGTGTGGCAATGGCCTTGGCGGCACAGGGGTATGACATCGCCTTCACATATCGGGAATACGAGG
>JAILDJ010000243.1 GCA_024689505.1 Clostridiales bacterium | reverse complement strand
CCCAACAGGAATGCTCCGGCTTCCGCGATCTCATCGGAAGTCCCGGTACGCTCAGCAGCGGAGGTGTCGATCATATTCTGATAACCGGCACCTGCGGCAGAGAATTCATCGTAAGCCAAAGGTGTTACGATCACGCCGGGGCTGATCGTATTGATCCTTGCTCTGCGCTCTTTCCACGTCGTTGCCGCATTCTCTTCGAAGAAGGTGTACATGATCATGCAGAGCCATTGTTTTTTCATTCTCAGAACCCTCCAAGTCCACGATGCCCGTAGACTTTATGTTGATTCAACTCGTTTTCAAGCGCGGTAAACTCTTGTTCCGTCAATACCACGTTAGAGGCATCCAGGTTTTCGATGATCCTCTCTTTGTTCTTGGAACCAGGGATCGGTACCACGTTCGGATACTTGTGCAGCATCCATGCCAGACTGATCTGGGCGGGCGTCGCGTTTTTCTTTTCAGCGAAACTCCTCAGCATTTCGACGATGGGCTGGTTGCCTTCGATATTTTTTCTGGAAAGCTGCGGCACCCAGTTGCGGACGTCATCATGCTTCTCAAACTGCGTTTGAGGCGTGATCTTGCCGGAAAGCAACCCGCTGGCGATCGGGGAAAAGGGAACAAAACCAATGTTGTGCTCCATGCAGTAAGGAATGATCTCAGACTCCGAGTCCCGCTCCACCATCGAGTAGATGTTCTGGATCGCCGCAAGCGGTGTGACCTTCTGCGCACGATCGATCACGTCCACATCCACCTGGGACAGACCCCAGCCACGGATCAATCCATCATCGATCAACTTGCCCATCGCTTCCGCTACTTTTTCTACTGGTACTCCGCTCATGCGATGCAGGTAATACACATCCATATAGTCGGTCTGTAATCTGTCAAGTGAGCCTTCCAGATGGTTCCGGATCGTCTTATAAACACTTCCTACAGTAAACCCATGCAGCATCAGCTTCGTTGCAAGGACCACGTTCTCTCTGATACCTTGTAAAGCTTTTCCGACGATCAGCTCGTTATGTCCGATCCCGGAGAGATTTGGGCTGTAGACCTCGGCTGTGTCGAAGAAGGTGCATCCATGCGCATAGGCATTCTGGATCGCTTCGATACTGTACTGTTCCTCCGGGATCTGTCCATAGCCATGCGAAAAGGCCATACAACCCATGCCGACCTCGGAAACTTCGATATTTCGTAATAGTCTCGTTTTCATTTTTCCTCCATCAGATCTTAGCTTCGACGGCCGGTCTCCAGCCTGCGAATTGCTCAAGCTGTTCCTCCGTGCGATGATCATAGCGGACACCGGTATCCAACTATGCGATCCCGATCACGGGGCATTTGACATCATTGTTCAGTACGATATATTCCATTTTGATCTCCTTACTTATAGCAGGCCATTAGCAGAAAGCCACTTCTGTACGCTTGTTTTTGCGTTCGCTGCCTGGCTTCCGGTAATGGAAAGTCCTTTTTTCGTGATCGCACCGGGGCATATCTTTTTAATGTCTCGCTCGCTGCTTCCCATGCCGCTGCCCTCGTTTGTGCAAAGCGGCAGGATCGTTTTGCCAGTGAAATCGAAAGCCTCGAGGAATGTGCAAACCGCCATGGGCATTGTACCCCAATAATTCGGATACGCCAGCACGATGGTATCATATGCATCGATACTCTCAGGCATGGAGACCAGTTCCGGTCTGGCGTTGGCCCGCAGATCTTTTTTTGCCTCGTCGATGCAGGCCATATAGACCGGAGAATAAGGAGTTTTCATCTCGATCTTGAAACTGTCGGCTTCGATCATGTCCTTCATGATGCCACAGACGATCTCTGTGTTGCCTACTTTTACATAGCGCATCGCGCCGCCGAAGTAGTTTTCATCCGCTCTTGAGAAAAATGCGATCAGTGTTTTTGCCATTGTCATATCCTCCTGGATTCTTTTGATTGTGCTTTACTTCTTTGCTTTGACTCTATTATATCGAATTTCCATTGCAATATCCAATTGTAATATGCTATAATTGATTTAGAATTTAAATAGCAGGAGCAGACTATGACTACGAAGCAAATCGATTATTGTATTGAACTCGCCCACACACTGAACTTCAGCCGTGCGGCAGAAAACTTGTTCGTGAGCCAACCCACTTTTTCATATCAGATCAAACTACTGGAAGATGAGGTCGGCTTTACGATCTTTGAAAGGAGTGGCAAAGGCGCTTCTCTCACTCCAGCCGGTGCGCAGTTCGTTTCCTTCCTTTCCGGCATGCGAGAAGATCTGAAACGTGCTGTCGAGCAAGGGCAGAATTTCAGCGCCAAGTATAAAGACAGTATCTCAATCTGCATGTCCGTTCGGCAATCACTCTTCTTCCTTCCCGAGGCTATGCGGCTGTTTGCTGAAAAAATGCCCGACGTGCAGATCTCCCCGATCTTCCAGTATGGAAACAGTATGGAATTATTCTTACGTAACGAAGTTGATGTCGTATTCGCCCTTCAGGAGCAAACAAAACAGGTCGCGGGCATCCAAATTTTTGACTTGTTTGAAAGCCGGATCTATCTGATCACAGATAAGGATGACCCTCTGGCAGATAAAAATCTGATCCGCGAAGAAGATCTCTATGGTCGCACATTGATGGTCGGCGGTGGTTCTCCTCCGGCATTGATGACAGTACAGCACCGTGTGATCAATTCCGGAAAAGTGGATTACTTCAACAGTGCTGATCACGATACCACACTGACCAACATCGCTGCCGGGCGGGGGGTCTGCCTGGCGCCGGGTTTTCTGAATGATCACAGCGGACAGTTCGCCTGGATTCCTTTTGACTGTAAGGAATCTTTTTCCTGCGTTCTTTGTACCCACAAAGA
>JAILDJ010000146.1 GCA_024689505.1 Clostridiales bacterium | reverse complement strand
GCTTCCAGAAAGATCCGTTTCATACAGGATTTTCTCACCAGATCCCCGATCCCATCCAGACGGGTACCTACCGTGATATTAAAATCCGTACGAAGTCTGGCGTCCGTCGGAAGCCAGTATTCATTCAAGGATTCCAGCCAGTCGATCCGCCCGTACTTATGGATGTAGAAAGCCACAGCCCGGTACACCTGATCATAGTCTTCCAGTGATGGCACATAATAATACTCCATCAAAGATTCCTTAAGCAGATCATTGAGCGTATCATAGGGCTGATCTCCGATGCCCAGTACGTTGACACCTTGTTTATGCAAACGGTCGATAAAATATGTACAAGTGATGGGATACGAAGGAGACAAAAATACGTAATTCATACTGTTGATTTTTCCTTTCAGATCCGTTGCTGGATCTTAAAGTATTTCGATGATCGAAGAGATACCTTTACAGCTCCAGATCCATGTCTGTAGCAGAGATCGAAAAGGCTTCTCCTGTCTCCTCGTCGAACGAGAGGTTGAAACTGTAAGAGCCGTCCGCATAGGTCAGGATTACTCCCTCGATGTCATCTGTGGGCTCCCCAAGGACCTTTTTGACCTCATCTGCCGTAGCACCGAGGCCGAGGCCTGCCACGATCTTCGCGTCACTGCCGGGATTGTCGATCGCACTGATGTAGATATCGCAGATCTGACCGTACTGTGTGACCGCCACCGATATTCCATCATATTCAAAGTGCTCGATCTCACCGGCCCCGGGGATACAAGGCTGCTCTTTATACGCAGGCTTCTTGAGATCTCCCAGCTGCGGGATCACATCATCCGCCTTATCACCCACGTTGAAAGTCACGCCGCGGTAGACGAAACTGGTCCGGCCTTTCAGTGAGTCATCCACCGGAGCGGCTTCTTTTTTCGTGCAGCCCGCAAGGCAAGCCACGAGCATCGTTATAGCAATAAGTACCGTAATAAACTTCTTCATTTCTCCTACTCTTTTCAAGCTTTTTTCATCAGGACCTCGACCGCTTCCCTGAGCGTCGTTTCCGTTCCGACGTTGCCCGGAAAGATAACGTACGGCGTCAGCGGAAAACGGCTTTCTTCACCGGTCTGCCATACTGGGATGCCCGGCCGGATCTGCCCCATGACGTTGGCCCGTTTCACCTTCAATGCCTTCGTACCGATATCGCTGGACGTGATGCCGCCTTTGCCGATCACGAAGGCCGGTGTCAGATGCAGCCGTCCCACCAGGCTCTGCACCCCGTCGCTGATCTTGACACTGCGCAGCAGAGCGCTTTCTTTCGTATCATTCTCCAGTGACAGCAGTTTCCGGTCCGTGTAGCAGACCGCGGTCTTTCCGCTGCGGATGATCTTCTCTTCCTCCGCGACACAGCGGTCGACCTCCGCGTAGAAGGCCTCATCGCCTTCCAGCACCTTGTTGGAATCGAACGCTACAGGGACCACGGAATCCAGCTTCAGCAGCTCATTCAACTGAGCGGTCGTCTTCTGTGTATGGCTCCCGACGACCACCACACCGCCCAGTTCCGTCTCACGGACGATCATATCCTTTCTTGTCAAAAGCGGCTGATCGGAGATGCCGCCCATGATCTTGACCAGGCCGGCCGCCGTACGGAACAGGAAGTTTTTGCCCTTGGCCATGGCTCGATACAAAGCGATTGAGAAGACTTTAAGATCACAGTAAGCGACCGCGTTGACACATACTTTTTCAAAATTCGAAACGGCCAGCAACTGTGCCTCTACCGTATCCAGATCCATCGCCCGCAGGCTGTCCAGGCTGATGCAGGTCACGCTGGAAGCCGGATAGGCACCGCCGGTCTTCTCCTCGATGTACTCCGGGATCGCCGACTTCGTATATCCAAAGGTCTTGTCCTTGGCGAACTCGGTCTGCGCCGCCGGGACCAGATCATCACCCTGACGCACATAATGCACGTTACCGATGGTATAGCGGCCGCCCTCTGGGAAGAAGGGGCACATGATCTCACCGTCGACCTTCTGGCCACCTGCCTCGATCCCCTCGCGCAGCAACATGGTTTCCAGCGGATAATGGCCGCGCAGCGTGGAATCGCTTCGGGACATGCACACGTATGGGATCCCCGTTTCCCGCGAGACTTTGGCTACGCGCGATACGATATCCTTGTGGACCTCGGTCGTCTCTTCCGCGGTCATACCGCGGGAATTGGTCAGGATGTAGAAGACCTTGTTGTCCTCCATGAAGCCCGCTCGAATGCTTTCTTCCGTCCAATCCGTATATACGGAGATGTCGTGCACGGTCTGCACGCCGGTGGGATCATCATCTAAAACGACGATCTTATTCGGATCGGAAGCGATCTCTTTCTTAAGCATTTCATCGACTGCTTTCTCATCGACTGCCGGATAGCTGTTCAGAACGGCAGCATTCAGATATTCCATGTTTTGTTTCCTCCTGAGGATATATTTTACTTCGTTTCCGCAAGATCGGAGCGGACTTCCACGCCGGCCAGCTGCTCGAAATACTGCACGTATCCGCCATGGTCGTCATCCATATGACCGCTCACCTTGAGCGCCTGCTGCACCTCGAACAGCTGCGCAGTGAAAGGCATCGGAACATCGATCTCATGGGCTGTAGCCAGCACATTTTTGATATCCTTATGGTTGATGGAGATCTTCCCTCCGGGCACGAAATTGCGCGCACAGATCATCGGCGCTTTTGCGTCCAGGACCGCGCTGCCCGCCAGGCCTCCGCGGATCGCCTGATAGACTTTCATAGGATCCGCGCCGGCTTTTGTAGCGAATACCAATGCTTCGGAAACGGCCGCGATGTTCAGGTTCACGATCACCTGATTCGCCAGCTTCGCCACACTGCCGCTGCCACTGGGACCGATCAGCATCGCACTGGATCCCAGGATATCGAAATACGGCTGCATACGTTCGAAATCCTTCTCATCGCCGCCGCACATGATGGCCAAAGTCCCCGCGATGGCACCAGGTTCGCCGCCGGAGACAGGCGCGTCTACAAAACCAACGCCGATCTCTTTGAGCTTCCGGTAGCACGTCTGGCTTTCCACCGCCGTCACACTGGACATGTCACAGACCAGTTTTCCTGCGCTGAGGCCGGATGTGACACCGTCTTTATCGAACAGCACGCTTTGTACGATCGTACCGTTGGGCAGGATCGTGATGATGACATCACAATTCTCACCGATCTCCCTGTAACTTCCGGTTTTCGCCCCGGCACCGACCAGTTCGTCGACGACGGTCCGGTTGATATCGCTGACCATGATCGCACAGCCTGCTTTGATCAGATTCAGCGCCATAGGTCTTCCCATGATACCTAACCCGATAAATCCTACTTTTTCCATACCGTGATCCTTTCGTGAGACTCGAAATCCCAGCTTGTATCCTCATGCTATAGAATCCATTGACCAGATTATAGAACATAACGAAATGACGGTCAACCACGCAAATAGTTTTCATCACGGAACTATAACGCAAAACCGCCGGCTTATGCCAGCGGTTCATTGTACAGCAAAACATGTGTTGCTTGGGTATCCGACCATCCATTGATATCAACGCTTTCTTCTTCCTGCGATCAACGTGGCGGAGATCATGGCAGTCAGCGGGATCGCCAGGACCATACCGATACTGGCTGACAATCCGCTGATGGATTCCAGCGCAATGAACGCTGTGGAGAACAGATGATAAAACGTAAGATCACGGGCAAACAGGAAGATCATCAATGTGAATTCACTGCCGAGGAACGCCAGGATCAATGTATTGGTCATCGTACCCACCATATCCCGGCCGATATTCATTCCGGACCGGAACAACGCTGTTCTTGAAAGGGACGGATTTGCCGCGTGTACTTCTTCCAGTGCGGAAGATATGCTCATGGCCACGTCCATGACCGCGCCAAGCGCACTGATGATGATGCCTGCCACCAGTAAGCCCCGGATCTTCACCACAGCACCGATATACCGCAACTGCATCAACGGCTCCGCGTCCTCCAGACGCAGACCATCGATCTTGGCCAGGCTTTGCACTGCAAGGCCGAAGATCATTGCGAACAGCATGCCAGAAAGTGTGCCAAGGTAAGCACTGATGCTTTTGCGATGGACGCCGCCAAGGATCGTGAACGCGACAAGGGAAATAAGGGCACACATCGTGAACGTCGTCGGAATGATCGGCCACCCTTTGAGCAGCAGCGGGATCAAAATGAAGAACAAGCACAGGAACGTCAATATCAGACCGATCAATGATTTCAGGCCGGTCCTTCCTCCAATGGCGATGACAACGATGAAGAACAGGAGCATGAAAGCACCTATGATCGGGATCCGGTTGAATTCATAGACCGTGGCGCTGGTCTCGCCGTTCGTATGGGTCTTGATCGTGACGGCGACACTGTCGCCCACCTCGACCGGGACGCCGTAAAGGGGACCGAAATAATTATACACAGTCATGGTCTCGCCTTTGTAGCGGCCGCTCTTGACAACGCAGGTCAGTTCCTGTGTGCCCACATAAGCGCCTTCACCATACTCATCGACGCTCTTCTCTTCTGTCGGGATGTCCATGACGGTCGCCTTCTCGAATTCGACCATCTCGTCCCTGTAGACATTGAAGATCTCATTCTTCCCCTTAAGTATGTCTTGTGGATGGAGCCATAAGAACATGCCCGCAAGGATCAGCACTGATACAGACAGTACGATGATCGTTGCCAGGTCAAATTTCTTCGGCGCCGGCGCTTCACCAGGCTTCTTCATCACCGGCCGCCTTTTGGCAGTTTTTTTCATTTACTTCCTCCAAATACAAAAAGTGTTATTCGATCATCCCGTAAGCCACCGCACGCACCCGCATATGGTGGTATTCCTCATTGTTCGGGAAAGTGTTGTGCATGTAGACCGCTGAAAAATGGTGCTTCGGATCGATCGATGTCCAGGTGCCCGCTGCTCCGGTCCAACCGAATTCGCCCGGTGTGGAATTGGATACACCGGCGATGTCCATCATCGTGCGGACGCCGAGGCCGTAGCCGTACCCATCCAGATAAGTATTGCGGAATTCTTTCAGCTGGGTCTCATTGAGCATATTGGCACGGAACAGGTCGATGGTGTTCGGTCCAAGGATACGCTTTCCTCCATACGCTCCGCCATTGGCCAGCATTTGTGTGAAGACCGCATAGTCCGGCAGGGTCGAGAACAAGCCTGCGCCGCCGCCCTCATAGATCTGATCCGGCTCGAAGCGTTCGTCCATCATACCATCCATTGGTGTAAAAGAGCCATCCTCCTCGATGTGGTACAGGACCACCATCCTTTCACGCTCGTCGCCTTCAAACCGATAGCCGGTCGACTGCATGCCCAGCGGTTCGAAGATCTCCTGCTTCAGGAACTCGCCCACCGTCATACCGGAGCATTTCTCGATCAACGCGGCGACCATCTCATGACCGAACCCATACAGCCAGTGCTCGCCGGGATCGAAACGCAGCGGCACTTCCCCCATGGCTGCGACTTCCTGGGAGACGGTATACTTGCCACCGAACTGTTCGTTCAGTTTCGCCCGTACTTCATTCATGGCCTTGTCCGTCGGATGCTCGCCGTTTGGGGAAGGATACGGCAGACCGCAGGCCATATTGAAAACGTCCTTCACACGCAGCGGA
>JAILDJ010000144.1 GCA_024689505.1 Clostridiales bacterium | reverse complement strand
CTCCATCTGATCCATGTAGCCATGGGGAAGCTTTGCCCCGGGAAAGAATACCAGATCACTGGGAACGCCGATCTCGTCCAGTTTCTTTTTGAGGCCGCGTCCCTCGGTAATAAAAAAGCCAGTCTCGTCATTGGGCTCGTTCGAAGCATTGATCCAGCTGGGAACGAAGCTGTCACTAACATAATTCTTTGCGTTGATGATCTCCACTGCCTCCGGCGTATTCCGTTTCGCTCCCGTAGCACAGCCAAGCATGGCGTACATATTGCTGTCAAATACGCTGGCGTCCAGTGCGGCCTCGTCAATGGCCAGGACCTTCAGGTTTTCCTTTGTCATGACGGGCTTGATGCCAAGCATGGCCGCGTAAACGGGGCTACAGACGCAGGCGGCGTAGATTACCGTCATATTGGCTCCTGCGCTTCCTCCAGATAGACAGACGCGGGACATATCCAAATGAAGTTCTTCCTGGTGCACGATCAGATAGCGGAACAATTCGTCCGTCTGGCGGATCGGTACCGGAAACCGGTACTGCGGCGCCAGGGCGTAATCCGCATTCACGAGAATGTAACCCGCTTTCACGATGGCTTCCAGCTTACCCACACCGCCTCCGCCGGTCTGCATCGGGTCACCGGAAGACTTGTTGCCGAAGATGAACCCGCCTCCGTGGAAATATACAACAACCGGTCGTTTCTCATCGCTGTCATCGGGATACCAGATGTCCGCAAAGCTGTTGGGATAGGTCTCGCCGTATCTGACATCGCTGCGGCAGATCAGACCGCTTGGCAGTTTCTTTTCTTCCGGCTCATGCCAAGGCTTCCACTCGTTGGGTTTGTGCCCCTTGTAGAGCTTTGCATAGACCGCCTTTTGTATCAGCGTACATTTCAGATCGTTCCATATCTTTCCCATCTCAGTCCTCCTGATCCCCTGTTTGATGATCATTATAAAAAGATATGGAAAAGAGAGATACTCCGTTTTGTAAGGTTTTTACTCCAAAATACATATTATATATTGCTTGTTTTATGCTTCTTTTGATATAATGGGCACAAGAATGGTTGCCTGAACGGAGGGCTGGAACGATGAACGAAAGTCAGATCCGAAAAATGTTGGTGCAGCACAAGCTTGAAAAAGATGATGCAGACTTCAAACGCCTGTCTTTGGACTTTGAGGCTAATGCCATCCGATGTGTACGGGAAGGAAATGTTAAAGGGATCCATCATCTGAATTACATGGATTTCAAAGATAAAATGGGCGCTACGGCCAGCACCCCGAAACGCACCTTTGAATATAATACCGTAGCGGCAATCTCACTTTTCACCCGGGCCGCAATCGAAGGCGGTGCCAAGCCGGATGACGCTTATAATCTCAGTGAAGTGCTGCTCCAGGTGCTGGAGAAAACAAATACCATTCAGGAAATACATGAAGTCTTTCGCCTTTCAGAAATTATGTTCACTAAAATGGTTCATCGTGCAAGATCCCGGAATAAACCTTATCAGATCGAAAAATGCCGCGCCTATATAGGCGAGAATATTTTCAGAAAGGTTTCTGTTGCAGAACTGGCCGATCAAGTCGGACTGCATCCTCACTATCTTTCCAATCTGTTTTCAGAATATGAGGGAATCACGCTGAAGGATTATATCCAGCGGGAAAAGGTCAACGGCGCCTGCTATCTTCTGCAGTATTCCCATCAGAGTATTTCCGAGATCGCGCTTCGTTTCGGCTACAAATCACAAAGCAAGTTTACCGAGATGTTTCGCAAATGGCAGGCCATGACGCCGACGGAATACCGGAATCTGCATTATCACCCCGCATCGGAATAGTAGGATCTCGCCAAAAAAGCGCAACATTTCACCGGAACTGCCAATTTGACAGCTCCGGTTTCTTTTATGAATGGAGACATAAATGTTCCTGAGACTATATAAAAAACCGACAGTCACTCGCTGTCGGTATTCTTGTAAAGCATATCTTTTCTGAACTGTTGATTTTACTTTTTCTTCAGCCCTTCCGGCGTAAGCTCGTAAATGGTGCCGCACACTTCCTCCATGTACTTGCGGTCGTGGGAGATGCTGATAATGGCGCCGGGGAAAGAGGCAAGCATCTGGCGGATGACAGGGCCCGACAGGGGAGAAAAGTTGCGCGTCGGCTCATCCAGCAGCAGGACGCTGGCCCGGGAAAGGTTCATTTTAAGCAGGAAGACCTTGGCCTTCTGTCCGCCGGAAAGGGCCTGGATCGGATGGTCCATCTCTTCCTCCGTAAAACGCAAGGCGCCAAGATAGGTGCGGATGTGCGTACGCCATTCTCGTTCCGTGATGCCGATGCCCTGCTTTTCCCGTTCCTCGCGCGCCTGGCGCATTTTTGCCGGCTCGTGGCGGTCCGTGATACGAGCCTTGCGAAGATCCGTATTTGCCACAAGGTAGTCCACCGGATCCAGGTCCATGTCCAGCTGGTCCTCATATTGCTGCGGCATATAGACGGTTTCCAGATCCTTTCGGGCAAGCAATTGGTCGGCAATGATCTTAAGCAGGGTCGTTTTGCCCGCCCCGTTCCTGCCGATGATACACACTTTCTCGGATCCCTGCACATGCAGGTGGATATCCCTGGAAAGGACAGTATCGCCGGCAACAAGCGTATCCAGGTCAAGGTCCAGTACGACCTTACCGGCCGGGATCGGCTCCGCCAAAAGGCCGAAGGAATAGTCGATGGCCTCCTCCCGGATGGGACGTTGGATCATGGTTTCATCCTCCCGGGCAAACCGATGCTCCATGGATTTGACGGCGTGCATCTTCTTTTTGAGCAGACGCCCGCCCGCCGGATCCTGCCGGGAGATGGTCTCCTGCGCGTAATCGACGCTCTGATAGATGCGGCGGAGTTTCTCGTCCCGGATGCGCTTGCGGCGCTGATCCTCCGCGGCCTGCATCTCCTGTCTGGCGAACTGATCCTGACGGGTCTTTACATATTCCGGATAGGAAAGCCTTGCCACCTGGTAGCGGCTTTCTCTTTTTTTATAGACCTGTTCGATGTGAAGGACCATGTTGGCGGTACGTTCGATCAAGACCTCATCATGAGAAATAAACAGGACGATGCCCGGAAAATCCCGGATCAGGGATTCCAGAACGTCCAGGGTCGCGAGGTCCAGATCATTGGACGGCTCATCCAGCAGAAGGACCGTGGGGTCGGCCAACAGTAGTCTTAGCAGCTGTGCCTTGACCTTCTCCCCGCCGGACAGGGTGCCCATGGACTGTTCGCTGTAATAGAAATCCTTCGCAAGGCCCAGCTGAGAGGCTTTTCTCACTGTATCTCCGGGGGCGTAATCGTAAAAGGAGGGATCCTGCTCAAAGAATTCCTGGATGCTTAACGCTTTATCTTCTTCCGCCAGTTCCTGCGGAAGGTAACCGAGCTTCTCCCCGGTGGCGATACATTCGCCCTGGGCCTCGGCATAGCCTTCGATCAGGCCCGGGTCATAGATCCATTTGAGCAGGGTGGATTTACCGTTTCCTTCTTCGCCTATGATAACGGCTTTATCTCTTTTCCGGAGTGTGAAGGAGCAGTTCTCCAGAAGGACCTTCAGGTCTTTCAGGTGGGTAATTGTCAGGTTTTTTATTTGAAGCATAAGGCCTTCTTTCTGTAAACGACCGTCGCGGCAGCGTGGAGAGTGAAGGGGTGAAAACTAATAATATTGCTTTAGAGCATATCAAAAAAGCATCAGGTATTTTCATTATGCATTAGGATATTCATTGCACAGATACTTATAAATCGGTTCATCCTCTTCAATAAACGGGAACCGGTCTTTCAGATTTAAAAAGAAGTTGTCCGTATCATCATCGTTACACATACTGACCTCTCCGATCAATACAGGGCCATATCCGGGTTTGCCCCAAAACTCATGATACATACGCTGTGTGTAAGTAACGGACTGTCCCTTCTTCAGTTCCAGAATGCTTCCCGGAGGCAATGTCAGTTTGACACCATCGGAGACGATCTCCACATCCCGGTTCATATCCAGCTGATCGTTTTCATCGGCCATGTAGAGCTGCATGACCAGAATTCCTCCGCCCCGATTGATGATATCTTCCATCTTATAGGCGTGATAATGCATCGGCGTATGCTGATCTTCATTGGCAATCAGGTATTTTTCGGCGTAAGGCTTTCTGTACTTTTCCGGCATTTTCTGATTGCCGTTACGCAGGGTCATTCCGGAAAGACCGATGTGTTTAAAATCTCCGGCAGCAAAATCAGTGATATCCCAGCCAAGCTTATTGTCATAGATCTCTCTGCACTCTTCTCCCTTTTCTTTCCATTCTTCCGGTGTCCAC
>JAILDJ010000143.1 GCA_024689505.1 Clostridiales bacterium | reverse complement strand
GTCGAAACGGGAGAAGTAGCGGCCCAGCATGAGGAAATCCGCACCCATGGCCAGCGCCAGGGTCATATGATAATCGTAGACGATACCACCATCGGAGCAGATCGGGATGTACACACCGGTCTCCTGGAAGTACTCGTCACGCGCGGCAGCCACTTCAATGACGGCCGTCGCCTGTCCGCGGCCGATACCCTTCTGCTCACGGGTGATGCAGATGGAACCGCCGCCGATACCGATCTTGATGAAGTCCGCACCGGCTTCGGCCAGATAGCGGAACCCATCGCGGTCGACCACGTTGCCGGCACCGACTTTGACGGTGTCACCGTATTTTTCACGGATGAACTGGATGGTCTGTGCCTGCCAGATGGAATAACCTTCAGAAGAATCGATACACAGGACATCGGCTCCGGCTTCGACAAGAGCCGGCACACGCTCCTCATAGTCACGGGAATTGATACCGGCGCCAACGATGTAGCGTTTCTGCTCATCCAGCAGTTCATTCGGGTTTTCTTTGTGCGCGTCGTAGTCCTTGCGGAAGACGAAGGAAGTCAGACGCTGGTTCTCATCGACGATGGGCAGAGCGTTGAGCTTGTGGTCCCAGATGATATCGTTCGCTTCTTTCAGCGTGGTGCCTTCTTTTGCGTATACCAGGGACTCGAAGGGTGTCATGTGATTGCAGACCAGATCGTTCGGATCCATACGGGACGGACGATAGTCGCGACTGGTCAGGATGCCGAGCAGCTTGCCATCCGGTGTGCCATCTTCGGTGACGGCCATGGTGCTGTGCCCGGTCTTCGCTTTCAAAGCAACGACATCGGCCAGGGTGTTGTCCGGACGCAGGTTGGAATCGCTCTTGACGAAACCGGCCTTGGTCGCCTTGACGCGGGCCACCATAGCGGCTTCATCAGCGACGGACTGGGAACCGTAGATAAAAGAAATACCGCCTTCAGTCGCCAGTGCCACAGCCATTCTTTCGCCGGAAACAGACTGCATGATAGCGGAAGTCAGCGGGATATTCAACGTTAAGGGGCATTCTTCTTCGCCCTTGCGGAATTTGACCAGGGGCGTTTTCAAACTGACATTAGCGGGGATACATTCAGCAGAAGAGAATCCGGGTACCAGCAGATATTCGCTGAATGTACGGGAAGGCTCGGAATAGTAGTGGGCCATAACAGTTTTTGCTCCTTTTCTAAAATGATATTTTACTTATTATATAAGCTGTGCAGGGGAAAGTCAACGAAATACGGACAGACAAAGTACCGAAAATCCCGCCATTTCAGCGGGTAAACGCTTACAAAATGACGGCATGTTCAAGACTGTCAGTGCCCCAGACGCTGTCTGCGCCGTTCTTCCGCGGCGGCATACTCTTTTTTCTCTTCTTCGGTCTCTGGGACGAAGGCCGGTACCGGAGTGGGCTGCTCTTGATCATCCAGCGCGACGAAGACCAGATAAGCCTGATTGGTCATTTCGCGCTCGCCGGACAGTTTTTCGACGTAGGTGTCGACCCGGACTTCCAGGGACGTGCGGCCGGTCCAGGTGACGCAGGCCTTTTGTACGATGGTATCGCCCAGGTGGGCGGGCTTGAGGAAGGTCAGGTGATCCACACAGACGGTGGTGACGGCGGTACCGGTGAAACGCTGGGCGCAGACGGCGCCGATGACGTCGATCCAGCTCATGAGACGTCCACCGAAGAGACGTGCTTTTTTATACCCGTTGCAGTCAGAGGCCAGGACCATCTGGACGCTGGTAGTGGTTCGATTCATGGTATGCTCCTTTGGTGTTGATCGTTGCCGTCAGTGTAACATGTTCATGGCCACCTTGACAAGCAGTCTGTAAAAAGATATAATATAGAAGCTTCGCGCAGCCGGGGAGGCAGCGGTGCCCTGTATCTGCAATCCGCTATAGCAGAGGTGATATCCGCCCCCGGTCCGAGCTGGTGGAGTCTGCCCATACGAGGGGGTGTTGAGGGCCAGGTCTTGCGCGTTATTGTCCTGTGAACCGTGTCAGGTCTGAGAGGAAGCAGCACTAAGCAGATCGCAGTAAGTGCCGTAAGGGTGCCTGGTCTGAGCTCGCGACTATGGTAACGTCTGTTGGCAAGGATCAAAGGCGGATGCGCGAAGTATAGATAATCCCGGCGTAGGCGAAAGCTTACGCCTTTGTTGTAAACAATGTTCATCTCTTTGGAGGGAAAACATGGCATATATGGCTTTATACCGCAAATGGCGGTCACAGACTTTCGACGAGATCGTGGGGCAGGAAGCGGTCGTCACTGCGCTGCGCAACCAGATCATCCACGACAGGATCGGCCACGCGTACCTGTTCTGCGGGACCCGCGGCACGGGCAAAACGTCCATGGCCAAGATCTTCGCCCGGGCTGTCAACTGTCTGCACCCAGTGAACGGCAACCCGTGCAACGAATGCGAACTGTGCCGCGAGTCGGAGTCCGGCTTCAACCTGATCGAGATCGACGCGGCTTCCAACAATGGTGTGGACAACATCCGTGAGATCCGCGACGAGGTCCGCTATACACCGGCGAAGGGGCGTTTCCGCGTCTACATCATCGATGAAGTCCACATGCTTTCTGCCGGTGCCTTCAACGCCCTGCTCAAGACGCTGGAGGAACCGCCGGAACACGTCATCTTCATCCTGGCGACCACGGAACCGCATAAGGTCCTGCCCACCATCGTGTCCCGCTGCCAGCGGTACGATTTCAAACGGTTCACCGCCGGGCAGATCTTCGATCATCTTAAGGAGGTCTGCGAGGCGGAGGGGATCCGTGCTACGGATGACGCGCTGCGCTATATTGCCCGTGCGGCCGACGGCGGCATGCGTGATTCTTTGAGTATCCTGGAACAGTGCGTGTCCTTCTATGTCAACGAGGAGATCGATCTTAACAAGGTGCAGGAGATCCTGGGGACCGCGGGTGCGGAGGAGTATGCCCGTCTTACGGATGCGCTGGCCGCCCGCCGAGCGCCGGACGCGCTGCGTCTCATCGGAGATATCTTCATGGCCGGCCGGGACGTGTCCGCCTTTACCACGGGACTCATCAGCCATCTGCGGAGCCTCCTGCTGATGAAGGCCATGGGCCGCGATGGTGCGGCGATCCTGGAATTGGGTGAAGAAGAAGCGGCTGCTTTGTCACAGCAGGCCGATCATCTGCCGGCGGAACAGCTGACCTGGTTCATCGAATCGCTGACCGATCTGGAAAGCCGCATGAAATATTCTTCTGAGAAACGCGTGCTGCTGGAAGTCGAGATCATCCGGCTGTGCCGCGGCGCTTCCGAGACTACGGATGAAGCGCTGCTGGCCCGCATCGCCGCTGTGGAGAAGCGTCTGGACGAGGGCGTTTTCGTGCAGAAAGAGCAGAGCAAAGCGGCTGATCCGAAGCCGAACGCGCAAAAGGCAGCACCGCCCCCGTCGCTGGAAGATCTGCCGAAGATCCGCCAGCCAAAAATGATCATGACCTCCGGCGGAGCGGCCGGACGTGCCATCGAGGCCTGGGCTGCCATCAAGAAAAAGATCATAAGTCAGGAACGCGGCCTGTACACGTTGAATCTGATGGAGATCGCACCGGGTGCGGATCCCGATCAGATCATCCTTTCCAGCGATACGGAGTTCTACATCAAGCAGCTGGAGGACGATCACGGCCGCAGGCTCCGGTTGATCGAGCGGGCCATCGAGGATGAGACCGGCGCGAAAGTCCGGGTCCTGGCCAGGAAAAAGTCGGTGGATCCGACGCCCGATGTGGATATGGACGACATCGTCGGAAGGATCCATATGGACGTCGAGTTTACGGATTGACGGTTGACGGACAACCATAGATTACATATAATACAAACAACAAATATGAAGGAGAACGAACATGGCTAAACGAGGCGGTTTTCAGGGTGGATTCCCGGGAAATATGAATAATCTGATGAAGCAGGCGCAGCGTATGCAGCGGCAGATGGAAGAGAAGCAGGCGGAGCTGGACAAACAGCGTGCAGAACTGGAAGAAGCTTCTTTTGAAGCAACGGCCGGCGGCGGTGCCGTGCGTGTCGTCGTATCCGGCAAGCGCGAGATCACAGAGGTCGAACTGCAGCCGGAAGTCGTCGATCCGGACGATATCGAAATGCTGCAGGATCTGATCATCGCGGCCACGAACGAAGCACTGCGCAAGGTCGACGAAGCCTTCGGCGCCCTGGGTTCGATCGAGGACGGTCTGGACCTGAGTGCGTTCAAGGGCATGGGAGGCATGGGCGGCCTTGGAGGTCTGTTCTAAGTCATGGATTATTATGGTTCCAAAATCACGAATCTGATCGATGAACTGGCAAGACTCCCGGGCATCGGACGCAAAAGCGCTCAGCGCCTTGCGTTTCATATCATCGATATGAAGCAGGAAGAAGTCGTGTCGCTGTCGCAGGCGCTCATCACAGCCCGGGAAGGAGTCCGGTACTGCGCGCGCTGCTGCACGTTGACCGATGAGGAACTCTGCCCGATCTGTTCCGATCCGCGCCGCGATCAGAGCGTGATCATGGTCGTTGAGGATTCGCGGGACATGGCCGCTTACGAGCGGACCCGTCAGTACAAGGGCCTGTACCACATCCTGCACGGTGTGATCTCTCCGCTGGAGGGCATCGGCGCGGGGGAACTGAAGGTCCGCGAACTGCTGGAACGCCTCAAGGATCCGCAGGTCAAGGAAGTGATCATCGCCACGAACCCCACGGTCGAAGGTGAGGCCACTGCCATGTATCTGTCACGTCTGATCAAGCCTCTCGAGATCCCTGTCACTCGTATCGCCAATGGCGTACCGGTGGGCGGAGATCTGGAGTATATCGATGAAGTAACACTGACGCGGGCTCTGGAGGGCCGGACGAGTCTGTAAAGACAGAGGGACTGTCAAAATGAAGAAGCGTAATCTTTGGCTCGCATTCATGATCCTGCTCCTATCGTGCAATGGATGCGGGCTGCTGCCCCAGGAACCAGATCTGCCCAGGGCACCTGTTGTGAGTGAAGTAGAAGATGTCGAGCATGCGGTGACGACCGTGATGCGCGGCGATGTTATTATGTCTGTGAACGTAGCATGCCAGTATAAGCCCGCGAGGGTGGAATCACTGGCTTTTTCTGTTAGCGGAGAATATATCCGCTGCTTTTTCGTACAGCCGGGCGATGCGGTCGAGCCGGGAGATCTCTTGGGCGAACTGGTCATGGACGATCTGGAGGAGCAGAAGGCAGACGAGGATTGGAAGCTGAAGAAGCTTGAGCTGGAGCATGAACACACACTGGCTTTTCAGGATCTGGACCTGAGGAAAGCGGATGCTGCCATCGATCTGGCGTCGGGCAGCGATGCGAGAAAACAGGCACGTCAAAACCGTGAGCGGACCGAAGAACGTTACGCAGAGCTGCTCAAAGAGCAGGAGGACGAACTGCTCATCCAGTCTGAACGCATCAAAGAACTGGAGGAAAAGATCCGCGGCCGTCAGATCTATGCTTCGATCAGCGGCTCTGTGACGCGGGTGAAGGTGCTCAATGATGGTGACGTTTCCAAAGAGCTGGAGAAAGTCATCACGATCTCAGACGTCAATAGTTCGGCGTTTTTGGTGACCGGTGAAGATGCCGCTTTGTTCAAGGTCGGTGACGAGGTCCTGATCAAGTATGGCGAAGAGGAACACGAAGCAGTTGCCGTAGATCCGAAGGATCTTGGCCTGAAAGGCGATCCGGAAACCGCATATTTCTCACTCCACATCCCCGACCCTGCGCTGGAAGAAGGAACTAAAGGCGTGATCAACGTGATCCTGGAAAAGGCGGAGGACGTTCTGTACGTCAAGTCCGGAACGATCAAGAAAGCGGGCGATCAGTCCGTCGTCTATTATCTGGATGAAGAGGGCATGAAAAAGATCAAGGAAGTCGAGACGGGTCTGGACAATGGTACCTATGTCGAGATCATCAGCGGCCTGGAAGAGGGGGAGGAGATCGTAGATGAGTAAGAGAATCATGATCTTCCTGCTGCTGGCAGTGTTTTTGCTGAGTCTGACAGGCTGTGCTGAGAAGCAGGTCTCTGAAGTGCCGGAACTGTTGGAACCGGCCGGATATACGATGGACACGGCTGTCGTCGAGCGCGGCAGGATCGCTTTCAAGCGGTATTTTACGGGCGAGATCGTGCCGGACGTGCAGGAAGCAGCCTTTATCACCGGCGGCAAGCTGGAACGCCTGACAGTCACCTACGGGGACGTCGTGAAAGAGGGAGATGTTTTAGCGACCCTGGATCTGAGTAAGGTAGAGGAACAAGTGGAAGACCTGACCTGGCAGATGGAGTATCAGGCCCGGACGAATGCGCTGACTCTCGATCAGCTGCAGTTGGAGGTGGACAGCAGCCAGTCCGCTCTCAACGAACTATACGCCAACGGTGTCCCGTGGAGCGGCCGAAGGATGCAGAGCCTGGATCTGGAAGAGAAGGAACTGAAACTCCAGCAGACCAAAGAAGACCAGGCGCTGGACATGGAACGATCCGAAGCACAGCTCAAAACACTCAAGAAGAGCCTGGAATCCAGAGAATTGAAAGCACCTTGCAGCGGGCGGATCGTATACGTCGATCCCGTGGCCAAGGAAGGCAAGACGATCGCCGATTATGAAACGATCTTCTGTGTCACGGACGATGCAGTGCTGTACGCGATCACTGATTCGATCAGCGATTCGCTCCTGGAACGGGCGGAGAGCCTGACCTGCTGGATCAATGGGAAAGAATATACGTTGGAGAACGACCCATATTCCAAAGAAGAGATCCTGGCGATGATCCTTTCTTCAGACAAAAAAACGAAAAGCCGGTTCCGCATCGCCGACATCGATGCAGAGGTGCAGGCGGGCGATACCGTCCTGATCTGTATCGAGACCGGGATCCGCGAGGACGTGCTGAGGATCCCTGCGAATGCGTTGTATCTCGATGAAAACAGCAGCTATGTATACGTTGTGGAAGAGGGACGCAGGACCCGCCGCAACATCCAGGTCGGGATCAAAACGGACATCATGATCGAGGTCACCGAAGGCCTTGAGGAAGGAGAAACGGTCTATGTACAAGAGTAAAGCAAGAGCAGGATGGCTTGCGGCAGCTCTGTGCATGATCATCCTGACCGCCTGCAGCAAACCGCAGGCAGAAGAAACAAACCTGATCGATATCAGTAATGTCGTTGCGTCTGAAACCAACTTCCGTACCACGACTGTGCGCCGTGGTACCTATGCCGAAGAAAGCCAGACCTCCGGCGTCGTGCGGTTCCCCTTCAGTTCCGATCTGGAATGGGACCGTCCAGGCTGCCGTATTGCGGAGATCTGCGTACAGAGGGGCGACCATGTGGCGGAGGGAGACGTCCTGATCCGGTTTACGTCGGAGGAAAGCCTTCTGGATCTGGAAGAGATGCAGCTGAAGCTGGAGCGACTGAAAGAGGAATATGAGACCGGGATCGAAAACTGGGAAGAAGACATCGATACAGCCGAAAGAGCGACCTGGGATCTGACTTCATATGCCTGGGTGCGCGCGGATATCGAAGTACAGCGGCGGAAATCTGCTTACGAGCAGTATTGCTGCGATATGGATCATCAGATCGAGGCGTTGGAAAGAAGTATAGCGAAACGTCAGGAAGAGGCGGATAAGAACGTGCTGAAGGCACCTTACGAGGGTGTGATCGACGCAGTCCCCCTCAGTGGCGAAGGCAGCAAGGTCTCGATGGGCGAGACGCTGATCTCCATGCATTCGGAGACGCGGCTCGTGGTCGGGGCGGATAATACGCAAGGCAAATTCAGCTATGATCAGGAAGTGATGGTCCGTATGCGCGAAAGGAGTTTCGAAGGACGGATCATCGCGGCCTCCAATATTTTGCCGACGAGCTATAGGAGTGACTATATGGTGATCGAGTTGGATTCAGAAGAAGCGGTCGATTTTCTCGCGGGCCGTCAGTCGGTAGCGATCACGGTCACGGGAGAGACTTTGTCCGTGGACAACGCATTGCTCGCTTCACGCCAGGCGGTCATTCTGTCCGGTGGTGATTATTTTGTCCAGATCCTGGGAGAAGGCGGTGCCATCCATCGCCGCCCGGTGACGATCGGTTCCGTCAACAACAATGGCAACGGGACGGACGTCTGGATCCTGGAAGGCGTGGAAGAGGGGGATACCCTTCTCCTCGTAAACGGATGAGGAGGTCTCTATGCTGCAATTCATCATCCGAAAGATCATCAGTAAAAAATGGATGGTTCTAAGCCTCCTGATCGGTAACGTCCTACTGTTCGCGATCGCGTCCAGCTGCGCCTTGTACGAGAACGCCATACTGCAGAAGATGCTGACGTCCAACCTCGCCGGCTATCTGGAAGAGAAGGATATCTATCCGGGGCTGACGACGATGCGGACGGGCGTCCGGAGCGGCATGACGAGTTCCGATATGCAGAAGTACAATCATTACAAGGATCTCGCGACGCACCTGTCGGAGGACATGGGCGTCGAGGAAATGTACTTTATCCAGCACTACTATAAAACGGTGCCCTTGATCCCTGAGGTCATCTCTCTTGATGAGAATAATGAAAACGGTGAAACACAGGCGGCCCTGTCTTCGTACAGTGAGATCGAGGATCATATCCAGATCACGGCCGGCCGCATGAATGAGCCGGGCATCCAGGATGGCCATATCATCGAGGTCATCATTCCCAAACGGACCTTGATCTTCCTGGATCTTATGATCGGAGAGGTGCTGACCAGTAAGAAAATGGAGGCGCCGGACGGAGAGATGCTGGCATTTAAGGTCGTCGGTGTATTCGAACCGACGGATGCCAGCGATCCCTATTGGTATAACGCGCCTTCCACGATGCTCAGGACCATGGTCATCGACACTGAGACGTTCATAAAAGCATTTGTCGAAGTGGAGGCGGAACAGGATCCCGAATTTTACGTGGAGTGGGCGTCCATCATCGATTATAAGGATTTCAAAGGCCGCGACGTAGAGCATATGCTTGCCGCGATCGAGCCTGTCAAAAAAGAATTCAACAATGGATTCCGTGCACATTATCAGGAGATCTTTGAACAGTATCTGGTGGACGCGGCCAAGCTGAAGGTCACCTTACTGGTCCTGCAGATCCCGATCCTCGTGCTTTTGATCCTCTTCATCTTCATGGTTTCCGGCCGCATGCTGGAGATGGAGCAAAAGGAGATCTCGATCTTCAAGAGCCGCGGCGCTTCCAAACGCCAGATCCTGCTCTTGTATCTGGAGCAGAGCGCGATCGTCGCCGGTGTCGGACTTGTGATCGGACTGCCGCTGGGCTTTTTGATCTGTCAGGTCATCGGATCCTCCAATGCGTTCCTGGAGTTCGTTGGACGGACGGCATTGCCGGTAACGTTGACCTGGAAGACTGTGCTGTTTTCACTGGTGGCAGCGCTTCTTGCGATCGGCACCATGGTCATCCCGGCGTTCCGTTATGCGGATGTGACGATCGTCGCGCACACGCAGCAAAAAGCAGGAAAGAAAAAACGTCCCTTGTGGCAGAAACTGTTCCTGGACGTCATCATGCTGGCGCTGGCACTTTATATCTACTATTTGTACCTGCAGAATACGGAATACATCGCTGAGACCATGACGTCCGGATCGGTGTTGGGTCCTTTCTTGTATCTGGGATCTTCGATCTTTATTCTCGGTGCGGGTCTTCTGGTCCTCCGGATCTTCCCGCTTCTTGTGAAACTGATCTATCTGATCGGGCGGAAACACTGGTCGCCGGCGTTGTATGCTTCCTTCCTGCATATCTTAAGAGACCGGGGCAACCAAGGCTTCCTGATGGTCTTTCTGATCATGACGATGTCGCTGGGTATCTTCAATGCACAGGCTGCGCGTACCATCAACGTCAATGGTGAACAGCGGATCAGCTACATCAACGGTGCCGACATCGTGATCAAAGAAAAATGGGAGAACACCGGCGTCATGGGTGAGACCGGGGATTACATCGAACCGGATTTCAGCAAGTATGAGGATATCGAAAACGTCGCCAGCATGACGCGGGTCCTGAACGATACCATTACGGTCATGGGTCCGAACGGCAGCCTGAAGGGCATCTCCGTGATGGCCATCAACACTAAAGAATTCGGAAATACCGCATGGTTCAAGGACGGGCTGCTGCCGATCCACTGGTATAATTACCTCAACGCCATGTCCCGGAATCCCAACGGGATCCTTATGTCCTCGAATGCCCGGGAAAAACTTGGCGTCGAGATCGGTGACAGCGTCCAGTACTATGGCAATCATGGCCATGCGCAAGGTATCATCTGCGGTTTTGTCGATTACTGGCCTGCCTACCGGTCGAAGATCCCCACCAGCGATCTGAACAGGACCAGTGATCATTACCAGATCATCGCGAATTTCGATCAGGTCCAGTCCCAGTGGGATGTTTTCCCCTATGAGATCTGGATGAAGATCGACGGATCAACACAGCCGATCTACGACTGGGCATCGGAGCGGGGCATCCGCTTTGCTACTTTCAAAGACACCAAGGCGGACCTGATCCGCTGGAAGAACGATCCGGTCACCCAAGGGACCAACGGCATCCTGACCGTCGGCTTCATCGTCGTCCTGATCCTCTGCGCAGTCGGATTCCTTATATTCTGGATCCTTTCGATCCGGGCACGCGAGCTGCAATTCGGTATTTTCCGGGCGATGGGCATGTCGATGCGTGAGATCCTGTCGATGCTGGGCAATGAGCAATTGTTCATTTCCGGTATTTCCCTGGTGATGGGCGCCGTGATCGGACGGATCGCCGCCAAATTGTACGTCCCGATGGTGCAGCTTGCATACACGACGGAAGATACCGTCATTCCGCTGGAGGTCGTACAGGCATCGGCGGATACACTGCGGCTCTATCTCGTGGTCGGTATCGTCGTTGCCGTGTGTATGGCAGCGATCAGCATACTGATCCATAAGATCCAGATCGCACAGGCATTGAAACTGGGTGAAGACTAATGAGTGATATGATCGAAGTAAAAGATATCAAACGTGGGTTTCCTACGGGCGGAGGAGAAGTATTCTGGGCATTGAACGGGATCTCGCTCACAGTCCCGGAAGGGAAGCTGACGATCCTCAGGGGCCGCTCCGGTTCGGGTAAGACCACATTGATGAACATCCTGGGCCTTCTGGATGATCCGACCGAAGGCACGATCTTCTTTGACGGGGTGGATATCACGCGTCATTCCGCTCTGGAAAAAGAGAAGATCCGCCGTAAGCAGATCGGTTTCGTCTTTCAGTCCGTAGCCTTGATCCCCATGATGACGGCGTTTGAGAACGTGGATTTCGCGCTGCGCCTGGCAAAATATGAGGGGGACCGGGCGGAACGGACGATGGAATGCCTGCGGCTGGTCGGCCTGGCAAACCGGGCGGATCACATGCCGGCGGAACTGTCCGGCGGTGAACAGCAGCGCGTGGCGATCGCCAGAGCTATTGCTCATAAGCCCAAGGTTTTATTTGCGGATGAACCTACGGCGGAGTTGGATACCAATACGGCCTTGACTGTTGTGAAGATCTTCCGTGAGCTGACCGAGCGGGAGGGCATCACGATCGTCATGACGACTCATGACGTGGGTCTGATGGAGCTGGGCGACCAGGTCTATGAGCTGGAGGATGGTGAGCGCGTTGGCTGAAAACATGATCGTATGTGAAAACCTCGTCAAGATCTACAAGACCGAGGA
>JAILDJ010000178.1 GCA_024689505.1 Clostridiales bacterium | reverse complement strand
ATCGAACCCTGGATAAGAAAATAGGAGATTTGTATGTTTTCATTCAACGAGGAATTAAAGTGGTACGAACCCGGCCTGGAGACCGTGGAAGCGTCTTTGTCGGGTGACGAGCAGAAGGATCTGGTCGAACTGATCCAGCTGATGCTGAAGGCCAGAGCCGGCGGTCTCGCGGAAGAGATCGCTTCCAGCAAGAGTGGTGAAGAAGGTACACAGCTGGCCATCGAGGATGCACTGGAAAGCCCCGGGAAAGAAGCAAAGGCAGAAGTGGAAGCAGAAGAAGCAGACGAAACAGAAACTGAGGAAGCAGCGGAAGTTCCGGAAACGGAAGAGCTGGAACCTTCGGAGGAACTGTCACTATGAAATGCCCATTTTGCGGCAAGCATTCAGACGCGGTGATCTGTCCCTTCTGCGGCATGGACAAAAGGCTGGAGGAGCGCATCCGGCATACAGCCGACGCCTTCTACCGTAAGGGATATCAGGCGGTGACGGCTGGAGATCTGTCCGGTGCGGGTCGTTATCTGGACCAGGCTCTGTTCTATGATGGGAAGGATACAAAAGCCCTGAATCTGCGTGGGTTGATCTACTACCATACCGGAGAGATCGGTGAGGCACTGGGCTTATGGCATCGCAGCCTTGAGGTCGACGACCGGTCCGAGAACCGTGCCCACATCTATCTGGACGATCTGGACAAGCACAGCTCCCGCCTGCATTCCAAACAGGAAGCCGTGCGTCTGTACAATGAAGCCCTGGAGCAGGTACGTTCCGGCAGTCTGGATTTTGCGATTGCCCGCTTGCGGAAGGCGGTCTCCTTGAACCGCCACCATATCAAGTCCCAGCTGCTGCTGGCCTTGTGCCACATCGAACAGAAGCACTATAAGCAGGCGCTGAGTGCGCTGGATCGTGTCACGCATATCGATCCGCTGCATCCGATCGCGGCCAGATACCGCCGCTGGATCACGGAACTGGCCGAGCAGGGCCATACCGATGCGGAAGATGATGACGTGCAGGATATCAGCGAGCACGCACGCGTACGCCGTGCCATGGTGGAGCCTGACCTGACCGAGATCTTCGGTACGGGCAAGAACAAGAAAGTGTCCTTGCGCAACTGGCACTCGGCGGTCGGTCAGATCATCATGTTCGTGCTCGGTGCACTGTGTATGTACGCTTTTGTGTATACCCTAAAGATCCCGGATGAACTGGCCAATCTGCGCCGCTCCAACGCGGAACTGCAGGAGTCGGAAGAGCAGCAGGCTGCATCGCTGGAGCGCGTGCAGCAGGAACTGCTCAAAGCCCAGCAGTACGAATATGAGGCCGAGCAGAAGAACTCCGAAAATGAACGTAAGGTCAAGGAACTGGAAGCCCAGGTCGCGGAACTTTCCGATATGGAACTGAGCGATGCTTTGGCTAAGGCTGTGCTGGCGCATTTGGACGGCCGTGATTCGGAGATGATCCTGCTCTTAGCCGATATCGATATCAATGATCTGGAGAATTCCAGCCGTGATCTATACGAAGCCTTGATGGGTTCGATGACGGAAAACGTGGATGGCATGTATTATGATGGCCGTTATGATTATTTCCAGGCAAAGGATACGGAGGACGAGGCCGAGCGGGAGCGTCTGCTGAATTCCGCGTACGGCGCACTGAAGATCGCTATGGAGTTCTCGGAGCCCATGACTTCACAGAAGTACTATGCCAGCTACTATTTCGCAGATACCTGCATGATGCTCGGACGGTATCAGGAAGCAGTCAATGCGTCTCAGGAGCTGCTGGATACCTATATTGCGCGTGACGAGTTCTATGATGACACCGTATATTTGAACGAAGAAGCACGTGCCGCTTTGGGAGGCTGAAAATGAAACAAGGAAGATTCATTGTGCTGGAAGGCCTGGACGGTTCCGGCAAGAGCACCGCGGCTGAAATGCTGAAACAGGCATTGACGCAGCCGGGCGGCGCGGAACCGCTCCTGACCCGCGAACCCAGCGACGGTCCGATCGGACGGTTGATCCGCCAGGCATTGACCCGGGAGATCACGTTGGACCCTAAAACCTTCACGTTGTTGTTCGCAGCCGACCGGTATGAGCATGTCCGAAATGAAGTCCTGCCCGCACTGGCGGAGGGGCGCGATGTGCTCTGCGACCGTTATTACTTCTCCAATCTGGCCTATCAGGGCGACGTGGCGCCCTTCGAGACCATTCTTGGTTTCAACAGTCTGGCGCGCGATACGATCACCCCGGACATCGTCTTCTTTATCGATACGCCGCCGGAAGAGTGCATGCGCAGGATCCATAGCGGCCGTAACGTGGAGGATGAGCTGTTCGAGAGGATCGATAAGCTCAAAAGCGTACAGTCCTTATATATGGCGGCTTTTGAGCGGTTAAAGGAAGAAGAAAATGTCATCTGCATCGATGGGATGCTGCCGCCGGAGGGAGTCTGTGGGGAAATGATGTCACATCTGCAGAAATAATTGTTGACAAGCAGAACAGACTGTGTTATTATATCTAATGCAAAACAAGCAGAAGGTCCGCTTCTCACCTATGCACAAAGGGTGACATGGGTTCATAACGTACTACATCAGGCACAGGTTGTGTTGTGTCTGTCCATGCAGGAAATTTGTCAAGCGGATCTATGTAGATCCGCTTATTTTGTATCTGCGAACGGTCCTACGGCCGTATCGTCACAAACATGACATGGAGGTATCCGACAATTAGCGAGTTAATGATCAACGAAGAGATTCGCGATCGCGAAGTCCGGCTGATCGATGAGAATGGAGAACAGCTGGGTATCGTCACATCCAAAGAAGCTTTGGATATGGCACATGAAAAAGACCTGGACCTGGTCAAGATCGCCCCGCAGGCCAATCCGCCCGTCTGCAAGATCATGAATTACAGCAAGTATCGCTTTGATCAGAACAAACGGGAGAAAGAGGCACGCAAAAAGCAGAAGATCGTGGAAGTCAAGGAAGTGCGTATGACGCCCAACACCGAAGAACACGATCTGAATACTAAAGTGAAGAGCGCGGTCAAGTTCCTGAAGAACGGGGACAAGGTCAAAGTTTCTGTGCGCTTCCGCGGCCGGGAACTGTCCCGCACCGAGATCGGAAAAGTCGTCCTGGATCAGTTTGCCGAGCGTATCTCTGAATTCGGAGATATCGACAAGGCGCCGAAGATGGAAGGACGCAGCATGGTCATGTTTGTATCACCCAAACGTCAGTAAAAATATCATAACAGGAGGAAGTCACAATGCCGAAGTTTAAAACGAAGAAGTCTGCAGCGAAACGCTTCAGCGCAACGGGTACCGGCAAGCTGAAGAGAATGAAAGCTAATAAGAGCCACATTCTGACCAAGAAAACCACCAAGAGAAAGCGCGGCCTGCGCCAGGCAACTCTTGCGGATAAGACGAACGAGAAGGTAATGAAGAAGATCCTGCCGTATCTGTAATGGGATCATTGCAAATATGAGCAAACTTTTAGGAGGATAAGAATATGGCAAGAGTTAAAGGTGCTTTGAACGCACGTAAAAGACATAAGAAAGTTCTGAAACTGGCTAAGGGCTACTATGGTGCCCGTTCTACGCAGTATCGTACCGCGAAAGCAGCGGTCATGCGCGCACAGCGTTCCGCATACGTCGGACGCCGTCGTAAGAAGAGAGACTTCCGCAGACTGTGGATCGCCCGTATCAACGCGGCCTGCCGTCTGAACGATATTTCCTATAGCCGCTTCATGTTTGGCCTGAAGCAGGCCGGTGTTACCCTGAACCGTAAGGTCCTGGCGGACATCGCCGTCTACGATGCAGAAGGCTTTGCCAAGCTGGTCGAGACCGCGAAAGCGAATCAGTAATAAAAAACACACCCTCTGAAAAAACGCAGCCAAGCTGCTGACCATTTTCAGAGGGTGTGTTTTTTATGGTTGTCTGGGACGGGAGTAGAGCGTAATAGGTGGGCTTGCTTTAGGGGAGATGAGTTGATATACTTTTGACAAGATAGGTTTCAGGAGGTGGATGTGATGCAGGAGCGGAGCAAGGTCATGTTTTTGCCGGGGGAAACGCTTAAGGAGCGGTTGAAGAAAGCGGCTCATGTAACACCGAGTGCTGAACAGATGCGGTGGATGGATAAGGAATTGACCATCTTCCTTCATTTTGGCATGAATACGTTCAATGGACGGCAGTGGGGCAATGGCACGGAAACATTGTCAGATTACACGCCCACTGCGTTGGAGCCGGAACAGTGGGTCAGAGTCTGTGCAGAGGCTGGTTTCAAACATATCATTTCCACGTTGAAGCATCATGACGGATTTTGTCTGTGGGATACGGATTCTACTGATTTTTCAGTTAAAAACACAGCGTATCCCATGGACGTGGCGCAGGAACTCTCCGCTGCCTGTCGCAAGTATGATGTGGGCTTTGGTGTCTATCTTTCACCTTGGGATATGCATCAACGGGAAGCCGGGATCTGGCCGACAGAAAGATATAATGATCTGTTCCTGCAGCAGCTGGAAGAATTGCTGACGCACTATGGTCCGGTGGAGGAACTATGGTTCGATGGTGCCTGCGGCGATCATCCGATCTGGCAAAAAGTGCCTTGCTATCAGACGGATCAGTGGTATGAGAGGATCCATCGCCTGCAGCCTTCCGCAGTCTACAGGATGTATGATCCTTATTTCTTCACGGATGAAGAGGGCTGGAAGCAACTGCAGGAAGGAAAGGGTCAAATCAAGTGGTCCGGTAAAGCAGTGCGTTGGGTCGGTAACGAAGAAGGTCGCAGCCGTGCGGATGAGTGGAGCGTACAGCCGGTGTCCGAGCGCATGATCGCGCAGAACGCGGTCTGGCCGGATCTGGGTGATATCAAATATTATGAGCATGCGGTGGGAGCCGTCTGGTATCCGGTCGAAGTCAATACGACGATACTGAATCAATGGTTCTGGAATCCGGAGACGTCAAAGGTCAAAAGCCTGGATCGTCTGATCGATACATACTACCAGTCCGTAGGCAATAATGGCGTTTTGCTGTTGAATCTGAGCCCGGATCGGACGGGGAGGATCCCGAAGGATCAAGTGCATCGGCTCATGGAACTTCGGCAGTTTATGGATGCAACCTTCTGCAGGAATCTTGCGGAGGATGCTTGTGTGACTGTGATGCAGTCCGGGAAAGCGGAAGACGCTGGGGTGATCCTGACTGAAGATCAAGATGAGTTCTGGGAGGCAAGATCCGATTGGGATCTGGAGAAGGATACGATTTCCTTCGAGATCATTTTGCCAGAGAAGCGAGAATTTGATCAGGTCATGGTGCGGGAGCATGTACAGGAAGGCCAAAGGGTCGCGGAATGGAGTTTTTCTGTATGGGAGGAAGGCGCCTATCATGAAGTCGTGCGCAAAGGGGCAGTCGGAAGGAAAAGCATCCGAAGATTCCAGAGGGTCTGTACAGACAAGGTCTTACTAACGATCCATAAGAGTTTTGATGCGCCGCAGATCTCTGGATTTGGTTTGTATCTGACACAAAAGCCTGAGAGTGAAGAGCAGGAGCAGGTGATGGATTTGAGTGCGCTTGTGGCAGCAGAGCTGCCGGATGACGCGGTTACAGGCGTGTCCTATCGCTTATTCAGGGGCGGACGGCAAAGCGCGGCGCAGATCGATCCTGACGTTGAAAAGCATGAAGAATCCGGACATCTTCCGCGCCTGGATCCGGAGCTGCTGGACAGAAGATCTGACTATCATGCGGAGTTTACGGGGTGGCTGGAAGTGTTGGAAAGCGGGACCTATCGTTTTGAACTGAGCAGTGTTGATGGGGCGATGCTTTGCCTTGCGGGGCGACTCTGCGTGGATAATGACGAGCCGCACGCTTGGAGAGGTGTCAGCAGAACACTGCGCCTGGATCAAGGGTACTATCCCTATCGTCTGCTGTACACCAGTTTCCGTGGAGAAGCCGCCTTTGCGTTGGATCCGGATGCGGACTGCGCGGATCCAGAGAAAAAACGTGTCAGGGTTTTGTAAGACCGATATTGGATCAAAAAGCGTGTGAAAAACCAAAGCTATCATTTTTCACACGCTTTCTCGTTTCCAGCAGCAAAATACCATGGTTTGACACTGGAATCCTATTTCATAGGACCTCAAAATCGGTCTTGTCATGCCTTATAGTAGAAAAACAGTTTCGAGGCATGTATTTGTTTTTGATGAAAACATACGAATACCCACCTTCTGAAGTTTTCATTGCCGAAAGGTGGGTATCACGAGGGATCCATCTATGGACTGGTACCCACCTTCTGGATCATTTCATAAAAAAGGGCATGTAGGACAGTGGGCGAAACGCCTGATCCATACATGCCTTTTTGTACTTTTTAAAGATAGAAGCATGAAAAGCAATCAAAAACAACTTGATCGATGCATGCTTTCTTGCAGAATAAGGGCTCTATGCATGAAATGCTCCGGAAAACCAGACATTTTTGACGGAAACGTGTTTCCGGGACGCTTTTCATTTCACGAGTTTACTCTTTAATCATTTGCAAGTGATCGTGATGCTTGCGTCCGGCAG
>JAILDJ010000154.1 GCA_024689505.1 Clostridiales bacterium | reverse complement strand
GTCCTCACGGCCGGCCGGGATCCTGACGCTGGCGGACAGGTTTTTAAAGTTGAAGATCGGGTCCAGCATCGTCAGCACATGCTCGTTTTCATCCACCAGGAACGCCAGGCTTTTGCCATTGCCGATGTCTCCCACCTTCTGGCCGTCGATGGCCACGCCGTACAAGGCCATGCTGCCTACATATTTTTTCAGACGATTGATCTGTATGGTCCTCATGATCTGATTTCTCCTCTCGGTTCGTTGTTATACCAGTAATACCCGTCTGCCCCACGGAAGGTTACGGATCTTCTTCACAACGGCTTGATTTTTGTGTATAATGGATGCAACTCTTTTCACGAAAGGACACGAACCATGACGCGCATCGAACGTATCACATACTACGAGCAGATCCTGAACGAAGCGACACGTGTGCTGGAGGATCTGGACGCCGCCTACGAGCGTTATGAAGCTCTGCAGGGCAAGATCGCCGAGCTGGAAAAGTATTACACCAGCCCCACCTGGCGCAAGGACTTTGAAGCTTCCGAAGCCGGAAAACTGCCGGAAGACCTGCCTTGCGGCGTACTGTCCGAGGACGGGATCTTCAATATACTGGAACGGAACCAGGACTATCGATAACCTCACGCATCGTGAGGTTTTTTATTTGTCGTCCTCATGCTTCCAGCACCTCCAGCATCTGCGCGGGATTTTCCGCCGCTTTGACCTTGTCAAAGCCTTTCACGATGATACCGTTCTCGTCGATGAGATATGTAGTCCGCACTACGCCCATGGACACTTTGCCGTAGTTTTTCTTTTCTTTCCAGACGTCATAGGCCTGGATCACGGTCTTCTCCACATCAGACAGCAGGGTGAAGGGCAGGCCGTATTTCTCCTCGAACCGCTTGTGCGAAGCAACGCTGTCCTTGCTGATGCCGATGACGACCGCGCCTTTCTCGCGGAACTGCGGGTACAGTTCGCCAAAAGAGCAGGCCTGTTTCGTGCAGCCGGCCGTCATGTCCTTCGGGTAGAAGTACAGGATCACTTTCTGCCCCAGGTAGTCCGCAAGGCTCCTCATGTCTCCATTCTGATCCGGCAGCGTAAAGGCCGGGGCTTTCGTTCCGATCTCCAGCATAGTGTCAAACCTCCTGATAAGAATTCAGATCCAGTTGTAATCTCCGCCGGTCACGGCAAGGCTGAGCAGCGTATCGTACTGCTCCACTTCTTCCTCGCCCTCCAGCATCTTCTGCAGCTTGGCGGACTCCCGCACCTCCGGCATCTCGTCGTCCGGACCGATCTCCAGATCCGGCGCTTCACCGCAGTAGGGGCAGACCATTGTCGAGGCGATGCGCACGTCCAGGAAACGGGTGCCGCAGTCGGTGCATTCATAGTAACCGCATCGTTGGGTACCATCCGGTACGTAATACATGGTTCAGTCCTCCTTCACTTCCAGGATCTCGCCGATGAACATCCAGTGCGGCTGCCATTTGCCATCCTCATCCACCGGGTAGACCCGCGGGTTCACCTCATAGTATTCCTGCACCTCGGGAATGATGCCCTCCTTGTCGAAAAGTCCTTGATAGACCTTGCGGCAGAGGAAGGTCAGAGAGGCTTCTTTGTAGGTCACGCTGTCTCCGATGGCGATGGGCGTCAGGCCGGCAGCTTCCACCTTGTTTCCGTCCCGCCCGGACTTCGAGCCCATGACCCCTAAGGCTTTTTTATACTCCTCCGGGAAGAAGCTGACCGTGAACGTGTCACACTTCTTCATATACGCACAGGTGTAGCGGCCGGGATGGATATAGACCGTCACGCTGGAGCCGTCATGCCCGGGACGTCCCCACAGGTTGCCCAGGCTGCCCCAGCCGACAGTACAGCCGTTGAAATCCTCCAAAGTGCCGGCGTTCACCAGAGCCCAATGTTTGCTGAACATTTCGAAGATCTTATAGTCTTTTTCCTGATACTCGCTCATGACCTGACCCTCCTTCTGCCTCCATTATCGTGACTCTGGCACAGAAAGTCAAGAGAGGCGCATCGTATATTTGATGGCGTCATCAAGATAATACTTGTCCAGGTGCATATCTCGATAGCCCTGCCTGCAGATCTCCATGTAATCTTGCGTGGGCACGCCTCCGGGACGATCCTCCGGCAGATAATAGACGAGGGCGCGGAACGTTTCTTTCCGGATCTGCACATAGACGTTTTTCTTCTGATAATGCCGCGGGAAGCCTTCATAGCGGTCAAGCCGTGCTTCGTCCTCGGCACGGATCTTCCAGAGGGCTGCCGGCACATTTTGAAACGGTTCCTCATCGATGGAAAGGTAAAAGCCTGAGCCGCTGCGCCGGCTTACCAGCCGATGGTCCGACAGCCAAGTGGTCCCGATGAGCTCCGCGTCTGGGCAGCGATCCTTCATCCGCGCGATGTTCAGATTGCTTCCATAGGCCAGATAGTAACGCTCGTCTGTAGGATCCGCTTCCGGAATAAGGCCGGCCTTGACCAGCAGATCGTCCACCTGCAGCGTGAAATCGGTCTCCCAGTCGCGGATGATCGGTCCGTGGAGGAACGCAAGCAGCAGCTCATTCAAGGTCTTTCGCGCCATCGTGGTGAACTCCGGGCACAGATCTTGGAACTGCTCCTGGAAGGTCGTCAGTCCGGCATCCATGAAGAGTGTCAGCGTATCCAGCAAGCCTTTGAAGGCTTCGACTCCAGATCCGGAGAATCCACGGCCGGTGCAGCCTTTCAGGATGCCTGCCACCACGCGGCGCAGCTCCTCCGCCGGCATTTGCTCCGTGACCAGTGATCCATCCGTCAGGATCTCCGGCCATCTTACGCAGGCCTGCATCAGGATCGCCGCTGCAAGATACGTGGGCTCGTAGAAGTACAAGACCCGGGTATCGCTGGGCATATGGCCGGGCTTGTCGAAACCGAAGAAATACATCGACGGATCGTGTTCCAGCGGTTCTGCCTGCGGCAGCAGTTCCTGAAGATACTGGCAGGTCTCTTCTCTTGTCACCTTGCCGGCTTCCAACGCCCGCAGGTCCTGCTTCATCTGCTTCTTGATGACGTCCCATTTCTCGATGTC
>JAILDJ010000153.1 GCA_024689505.1 Clostridiales bacterium | reverse complement strand
CGGGATACTTGGTCACCCACGGTGCGGCCGCCGCGATTGGGCGGCAATACCCGGTTGGGCGTCTTTGCGACACGTTCCCCTTATCGGCCTAATCCTATTGGGTTGTCCTGTGTCGAACTGGATCACATTGAGCTGCACACTGATGAAGGCCCCCTGCTCTTCGTGCGTGGCGCTGATCTTATGAACGGAACGCCGATCTATGATATCAAACCTTATATCCCTTATGCAGATGCACATCCCGAAGCTAAAGGTGGTTTTACCGACGATACACCACGGCCGACATTGAACGTCGAGATCGATGAGGAATGGTTCCAGATGTTCGGCACCGCGTTCTGCGAGGAGATCCGCGAGATCCTTGCTCAAGATCCACGTCCTGCCTACCAGAACGATCCGAACCGTGTCTATGGCATGGAGCATGGACGCTGCAATGTCCGCTTCCAAGTCAAGGATGGCACCGTCAGTGTGCTCTCGATCGATATGAAATAGCAAAAGAAACCCCGGAGATTTTGATCTCCGGGGTTTTTCAGGCTTCGCAATTCTTCGGCAATTACAGGTTGTTGATCATTTCGACAGTCGACAGATCCCACTCCTCATGGATCTTCGGAACGTCACTGATCAGGCGCTTGGTATATGCTGCCTGCGGATTCAGGATAACTTCATCCGCCTTGCCGCTTTCTACGAATTTACCATGCTCCATGATATAGATGGTATCAGAAATATAATACGCAAGTCCGATATCATGGGTGATGAAGATAATGGTCATACCAGTCTCATCACGCAGGTTCAAAAGCATATCCAGGATCGTAGCACGTGAGCAGGCATCGACCATGGAGGTCGGCTCATCAGCGAGCAGGATCTTCGGCTTGAGCAGGAAGATACGGGCGATCATCAGACGCTGCATCTGGCCGCCGGAAAGCTCGAACGGATATTTATTGGTCAGCTCTGCAAACTTCAGGTTAACGAAGGAGCAGGCTTCCGTCATCATTTCCACTTTCTTCTCATAAGGAAGATTTCTGCCGCCGCGCATCGCGATACAGTCCAAAAGAACGGCGTCGATCTTGTGGAAGATATTGTAAGAGGAGAACGGATCCTGGAAGATCGGCTGGATGCCCTTCCAATATTCGTTCAGCTTTTTACGGCTGGAGATATCACGCGGCTTGCCCTGATACAGGATCTCGCCTTCGGAGATATTCAGCAGGCCCAAAAGCATCTTGGACAGTGTGGTCTTTCCGGAACCGGACTCACCAACGATGGAAACGAATTCACCCTCGTGGAAGTCGAAGTTGACGTGGTCAACGGCTACGTTCTGTTTCGCACCGGTACCAAAGACACGGGTCAGATTACGGCCGGAGAGGCACAGCGGGCCATTCGTATAATCTTTACGCTCACTCATTTGCGTATACCTCCCTCAGTTCATCTTCATCCATCAAACAGCGGTACATACGTGTGTTGTTCTCGCCGAACATTCTCTCGGCAGGTGCGGTATAGAAGCACTCCGGCTTCGCATATTTGCAACGTTCCGCAAAGCGGCAGCCCACCGGAGGTTTCTTCAGGTTCGGAGGTGTGCCGGGGATCGCCGTAAGGTTGGCGCCGCGGGTACCCTCTTCCGGAACCAGAATGGAACCCATCAAACCGTGAGAATACGGATGGATCGGATCAAAGACCATTTCATGTGCTGATCCATACTCGACCAACTGGCCTGCGTACATGACAGCGATATCATCGGTAACATTGTACAGCAGCGGCAGTTCGTGCGTGATGAACATCATGGCACGGATATGACCATTGGCCATCAGGTCTTTCATCATCTTGATGACCATCTTCTGAGACGTAACGTCCAGAGCGGAAGACGGTTCGTCAGCAATCAGGACCTTCGGGTTCAGGATGGTGGAAACAGCGATAACCGTACGCTGCTTCATACCACCGGAAAGCTCGACAGCGTGACGATCCAGGACTTCCGGCGGAAGACCAACTTCTTTAAAGTAGGCTTCAGCACGGGTACGGATCTCCTGCTTGGAGACGGTCTTGTCATGCGCATGGATAACGTCTTCGATGAAGCGGATGATCTTCATGGTCGGGTTCAGAGCGTTCATAGCCGCCTGCGGAATGTAGGCGATCTCGGAACCCAGGATGGTGGTACGGACCTTATCCGGGTCCATACCGGAAATGTTGACACCGTCGATGATGATGTCACCACTGGTATAGTGCAGCGGCGGGAAATAGTAACCCATCATGGACAGCGCCAGAGTGGATTTACCGCAGCCGGACTCACCGGCGATACCCAGGGACTTGCCCTCCTCGATCTTCAGCGTTACGCCATCGACCGAATAGACATCCTCATGGAAACGGGTAATATACTTGGTTTTAAGGTTTTTGACCTCAAGAATAACTTTTCCCATGATATCCTCCTTAATCGCGAAGTGCCGGGTTGAACACCTGGTCCATACCGGTATTCATAAAGTTCAGGGAGAACGAAATGAGGGTAATGGTCAGGATAACCGGGAAATAAGCCCACCAGCGGCCGGACGTATGAGCACCGTACAATGTAGCCCAGTTCATCATAAGACCCAGGGTCGGGGTGGTGGTAACACGCGGGCCAAGGCCTAACATGGACAGCTGCGCTTCTGCCAGGATACCGGAAGAAACCTGCAAGATGAAGGCCATGACGACGTAAGAAGCAATGTAAGGCAGGATATCTGTCAAGATGATCCGGAACAGACTATGACCGGACAGCTTCGACAGGTTGACGTGGTCACGGTTACGCAGAGAGATGACCTGAGAACGGACAGAACGTGTGGTCCACGTCCATGCCGTAGCTCCGATAATGATCGCGCAAAGCGTCGGTCCACGCAGCTCCTGGCTGATGGAATAGTTGATGAGGATCAACAGAACGAACCCCGGGATAACGGAGAATACGTTCGTGAAGAAGGAAATGATGTTATCGACCAGGCCGCCCATGTAACCGGACAGAAGGCCGAGCAGCAGACCGATGAAGGTCGCGACGCATCCGGCGATCAGACCGATCTTCAGAGAAACGCCGGCAGCAGCGATCAGCTCACGCAGAGTATCACGACCGAAGTTATCGGTACCAAGCGGCAGTTTGCGTACATTGATAACTTTGTTGGTGTTGATATAGTCCGTCTTCGTGATCTTGGAGATCTCTACAGTCTCGCCATCGATCTCTTCAACAACGGTGAAATTGTCGCCAGCCTTCAGCGCCTGGATACGGGAATTGAGCAGTCGAAGATCTCGCTTAGCGGACTTTTTCAGTTTTGCACCAGAGATGGCCGCATCGAAATTAGCATCCCAGAATTCGATCAGCTGTGTAGAATCATCAACATCGATCGCACTGTAGTCCATGCCAGCCGCTTCGAACAAGCCGAGCATGGCTTCCTTATCGCTAGGAGAAATAGCGTTCTGAAGACGTTTTTCATCAGCATCTTCGAATTTGAAAGTATCCTTCTCGGTCGTGACCGCATCATACAGGGATACATATGTACCCGGCTTAGCGAAGGTACCGATACCGATCATTTCCAGCGGGTTGCCGGGATTGACCAAAGGATAGATGAAGATCGTCAGGAGGATCGCTACGAAAATGACGAAACCGATGACAAATTTAGGAGAATGGAATAATTGTTTGATTGTATTCTTCATTTCTTCGTATCCTCCTATTAATCAAACTGTGCTGCCTTGACACGCGGATCGATGAACGCATAGATGACGTCCAGAAGCAGCGTGACCAACAGGACCATGATGGTGATCATCAGCGTGGTGGCGGAGATCAGCGGATAGTCGGAGTTGGTGACAGAGGACAGCATCGCGGATCCAAGTCCAGGATAGTTGAAGATCGTCTCAGCAACCAAGGCGCCGCCGATGGAGGTACCGAGCGACATCGCCAGACCGGTGACCTGCGGCAGCATAGCGTTGCGGAACACGTAACGAACGATCTTACCATCCTTGATGCCAAGGAAACGCGCATATTTAACATAATCGGCGTTCAATTCATAGATAGACATGGAACGCATGCCGATGGCCTGACCGCCGATACTGATCAGAACGATGGACAGGAACGGCATCCAGTAATGATAAATAACTGAACTGATGAATTTCCAACTGAAGTTGGGGATCAACTGCGGCGAATACGCACCGCCGGTCGGGAGTACTTTCCAACGAACGCCCAGGAAAACCAGCAGGATGATCGCCATTGCAAATGCGGGTACGTTGCCCAGGAACATGAAGAACGGCATGACAGCCTTATCCCATGCGCCGCGCTTGTAGGCGGCTACAGCACCCAGGACGTTACCAATGATCCATCCGACCAGGATCGCCGGGATCTGCAAGGCCAGAGTCCAGCCGATGGAGGTCTTGATGATATTGGCAACAGTACGGGGGTACTGACTGAAAGAGATACCGAAATCGCCCTTCAACGCGTTCTTTACGAACAGGAAGAACTGGACGATCATGGGTTTGTCAAGGCCGAATACTTTCTGATAGTATTCATAAACTGCTTTGACCTGGTTGGAGTCTGAAATACCACTGGCGATCTTACCGGTGATAGCGGTAACAGGATCGGTCGGCATGAGACGCGGCAGGACAAAGTTCAGGATTACGGCCACGACCAAGGTTATGAAGAACCACAGGAGTTTTTGGCCGAAATATTTGCGATAGCCTTTCATTGAGAGTTGCCCTCCAGGATGAATGTGGAGCCCATGAAGATGGGCTCTTTCCTTTTTTTGTAAGGAAAAGCAGCCGTGCCCCGCTTTAGGAGCACGGCTGCCGTGTTTCATTAAGGATTATTCAGCAAGTTCGATCTCGAACAGATCGCGGATTGCGTAACCATCGATGCAGTTCAGCGGAGGAATGTTGCGGCCATCATCAGCAGAGCCGAAGTTGGTCCATACGCCTTCGTAAACAGCATGGAAGTTACCAGGACGATACATCAGAGCGAAGCTCGGCAGATCGGTCAGGTAGATCTTGTTCAGCTCGGTGTAAGCAGCCTTGATCTCAGCCTCATCGGTCATAGTCGGGATCGCCTGGATCAGCTCGTCGCAACGCGGATTCTCATACTGAGACCATCCACCAGACCAGTTGTTCTGCATGCCCTTCCACTCGGAGCTGAGGGTCGCACGATAACGAGCCCACGGAGAGGACGGCTGTGCACCGGTAGCGGTCCACATGAAGATCGCGTATTCGCTGGAGGTACCATCGGTGAATACATTCTGCATAACATCCCAAGTCGGATATTCCGGATCGATCTGGACGCCGATCTTTTCGCCGGCAGCAGCAACGATCTGGATAGCAGCCTGCCAGTCAGACCATCCATCCGGGCAGACAGCATTGATGTGGATGTTTTCACCATTCCACTCACGGATTCCATCACCATCGGTATCGACAAGGCCAGCTTCGTCAAGAACTTTGTTAGCGCCTTCGATATCGTTGCCGGCCAGTTCAGCCTGCAGAGCCTTGATTTCCGGATCGTCACGATCGTACAGGGACTGCTCGCCTTCGGTCGGGTTCATCAGAGAACGCGGAACATCTTCGAAAGTCGGAGACTGGTTGGTCATAGCGTTCGCGATGATGGTGGGATAATCGGTAGCCATAACGATAGCTTTACGCAGAGCCTGGTTCTCAGCAAGAACCGGAACGTTGAAGTTGAACCATGCGGTCGGCATGGAAACGCAAACGCCGTAAGGAGCATCGTCATAGTATGTGGAGATTTCCAGACCGTCTTCCAGCCACAGGTTCTGGATGTTCGGCAGGAACTGCTGGTTGACGTCGATGTCGCCGTTACGGAAGGCAACTTCGGTAGCGTCGTTACCAGAGTAGATAACATGGCACAGATACTTCGGAGCCGGCAGTTTGCCCCACATGGAAGCATCCTGGCCCCAATAATTGTCGTCACGTACAACGGCAACCTTCTTGTCGTCAGCATAGTAGATGCTGTACGGACCGGTATGAGGAGCATCCTCAGCCGGGTCGTTCTGGATCGCGGTACCATCGCCGCCATTACGCTCGGTCACGGTGTTCAGCCATGCTTCCTGAGCAATAGGAGTCATAGCGATGAAGTCCAGGACAGACAGCGGGTTGACCGGGCCGCCTTCTTCGGTCTTCGTAAGCTTGATCACGACGGTGTTGTCGTCAACAGCTTCGATGGCTTCGATGTAGGCGCTGTAAGAATTGAAGATACTGTTGCTGATCGCAACGCTGGTGTTCCAGGTAGCGGCAACGTCCTTCGCGGTGAAAGGAGTACCATCGGACCAATGTGCAGCCGGCTTGGTCTTGATGGTCATTTCGGTCATGTCATCGTTCCATACGTACTCGCCGTCAGCCAGACGCGGATAGAGCTGACCATCCATCTGGTTGTACATGTACAGGGACTCGAACATGATACCGCGATGTCCACCCAGGACCCAGCAGTTCTGGTTGGTGCCGATCGGGTTCCAGCTGTTGACAGGACCATACTGGAAACCGCCAACATACAGGGTCTCGTTACGAGGCAGATCGGTTACTTCTCCGCCTTCTTCGGCAGGAGCTTCTTCCTCCTCGGCAGGAGCTTCCTCTTCTGCGGGAGCTTCTTCTTCAGCAGGCGCTTCTTCCTCAGCAGGAGCTTCCTCTTCTGCAGGCGCCTCTTCCTCAGCAGGAGCTTCCTCTTCCTTTGTCTCTTCGGAAGCGGCAGGAGCAGCGGATTCTTCGGCCTTCTTGGAGCAACCGGAGAACAGGCTTACGACCATAGCTACTGCGAGGAGAAGAACAAGAATTTTCTTCATGTTTTTTCCTCCTTAAGGAATACAATAATATTTTGCAAAGCCGCAGATTGCCTTTAGGCATGATTCAGCGACTATTACAACTATGTAACAATCGAATTATAAATCTTGTCCAACACTTTGTCAATATCTTATACAAATTTGTGCTTTTTTGGTATTTCTTGACATTGTTTTTGTTTTCGATATAATCAAGATATAAGAGAAAACAGGAGGTAGATCCTTATGTTTGAAATCGTAAAAAAACTGGGCGAGATCGGTCTTGTACCCGTTCTCAGCATCGATGATCCTGAGCAGGCTGTCGCCATCGGCGAAGCTCTCAGCGCAGGCGGGCTTCCCTGTGCGGAGATCACATTCCGTACCGCAGGAGCTGAAGAAGCGATCCGCCGTATCAGCGAGGCATTGCCGGACATGCTGGTCGGTGCAGGAACCGTTCTGACCACCGAGCAGGTCGACCGCGCTGTTGCTGCCGGATCGAAATTCATCGTCAGTCCCGGACTGAATCCCAGGATCGTTTCTTATTGTCTGGAGCGCAATATCCCTGTGGTGCCTGGCACTTCCTGCCCTTCTGATATGGAACAGGCTCTGGAATTAGGCCTGGACACTGTCAAATTCTTCCCTGCGGAACCCAGCGGCGGCTTGAAGGCCATCAAAGCTATGGCAGCGCCGTACACTGCTCTTTCCTTCATGCCCACCGGCGGCATCAACGCGCAGAACGTTGCATCGTATCTTGCATATCCGCGCATCGTCTGCTGTGGTGGTTCCTGGATGGTCCCCGGCGATCTGCTCAAGAAAGGTGATTTCGAAGGTATCCGCAAATTGACCGAACAGGCTGTCCTTGCTGCTTTGGATATGACCTTTGAACCCACAGAAGACGGTCCCGTGATCCGCACTCTGTCCGTACCGCGTGCGATGCGCTACCTCTCCTCCCGTGGCTACACCTTCGCGGAAGGCTGTACCGAAAAAGAAGCCTGCATCCTGGCTCCGATCCAGGCGCGCTTGCTGAAGAAAGCGTGATCCGAAATGAAATTTACCAATGGTTATTGGATGCCGCGTGAAGGATATCGCGAGCAAGATCCGCGCATGGTCTTTGATTATAAGATCTCAGACACCAAACTGACGCTCTACGCGCCTTTCGTCGACGTTACATTCCGCGGCATGACTCTGAACGCCGGCATGCTCACGATCGATATCACTTCTCCATTGGAAGGGATCCTGCGTATCCAGGCCTGCCACCACAAGGGTGCCGGCGCCCCTGCTCCTGCCTTTGCGCTGCGGGATGACGTTCTGCCTTTGAACGTAGAAGATTCTGAAGAAGCGCTGACCGTCTCGAGCGGTTCCTTATCCGCCCGCATCAACAAACGGCCCTTCGGCATCCGTTACTTCGACAACGGCGTATTCCTTACAGAAAGCGGTTTCCGCGGCATGGGCTATGTCCAGGGCCCGGATCGCACTTATATAAAGGAAGAACTTTCCCTCTCCGTCGGCGAGACGGTCTATGGTCTGGGCGAACACTTCACGCCCTTTGTCAAGAATGGCCAGACGGTCGATATCTGGAACGAAGACGGCGGCACCGGTTCCGAGCAGGCGTACAAGAATATTCCTTTCTACGTGACCAGCCGCGGCTATGGTGTTTTCGTCAATGATCCCGGCCGCGTCAGCTATGAAGTCGCATCTGAAAAAGTCTCCCGCGTCCAGTTCAGTGTACCGGGGGAAACTTTGGATTACTGCCTCATCTCCGGCGGCTCCATGAAGCAGGCACTGTCACTCTATACTGCGCTGACGGGTCGACCCGCCTTGCCGCCCAAATGGTCCTTCGGACTTTGGCTGTCCACTTCTTTCACTACTACTTATAATGAAGAGACGGTCCTCTCCTTCATCGATGGCATGCTGGAACGCGGTATCCCGCTGGACGTCTTCCATTTCGACTGCTGCTGGATGAAAGAGTTCGAATGGTGCAATTTCCAGTGGTATCCGGAAATGTTCCCGGATCCGGAAGGCATGATCCGCAAGATCCACGACCGCGGCATCAAAGTCTGCTGCTGGATCAACTCCTATATTGGCCAGAAATCTCCGCTTTTCGACGAGGGTATGGAGAAAGGTTACTTCCTGAAGCATCCGGACGGCAGTGTCTGGCAATGGGATCTGTGGCAGGCCGGCCAGGGCATCGTGGATTTCACCAATCCGGAAGCCTGCGCATGGTACCGCAGCAAACTTGAAGCCCTGCTGGACATGGGCGTCGACTGCTTCAAGACTGACTTCGGTGAACGCATCCCCACGGACTGCGTCTATTACAACGGTGCTGATCCTGAGAAGATGCACAATTACTACACCTACCTCTACAATAAAGTCGTCTTCGATCTATTGGAGGAAAAGCGCGGCCTGCATGAAGCGGTGCTCTTTGCCCGTTCCGCCACGGTCGGCGGCCAGCAGTTTCCGGTCCATTGGGGCGGCGACTGCACCTCCAACTATCCTTCTATGGCAGAATCCCTGCGCGGCGGCCTCTCCTTCATGCTCTCCGGCTTCGGATACTGGAGCCATGATATCGGCGGCTTTGAGGATGGCTGCGAACCGGATATCTACAAGCGCTGGACGCAGTTCGGTTTATTGTCGACCCATAGCCGCTACCACGGCAGCGGTCAGTATAAAGTGCCATGGCTGTATGGCGACGAAGCCGTCGACGTCACCCGGGCTTTCACCAAACTGAAGCTCGGCATGATGCCGTACCTGTATACACAGGCCATCCTCACGCACAAGACCGGTATCCCGATGGTCCGTCCCATGGTACTGGAATTCCCGGAAGACGAGACCTGCCGTTATCTGGACCGCCAGTACATGCTGGGCGACAGTGTTTTGGTCGCACCGGTCTTCTCTCCCGATGGTCAGGTCAAATACTATCTGCCGGAAGGACGCTGGATGCACATCTTCAAGCATGAGGTCTATGAAGGCGGCCGCTGGTATGACGAGACCTATGATTACTTCTCCCTGCCGGTGCTGATCCGTGCAGACGCGGTCTTCGTGACGGGTCCGGATATGCCGCACGCGGATTATGATCTGACCCGCGATGTTACCTTCCACATCTGCGATGTGTCAGAGCACTCTCAGGCGATCGTCTGCAACGATGTGGACGAAGCACCCGCTACCGTCTCGGTCACACGCGAGGGTGATGCGCTGAAAGTCTGCATCAGCGGATTCAGCGGTCAGAATCAGGTCCTGTATGGAGGTCAGTTCTATCCGATCGAGGGCGATCAGTTGCTCCTCCCCATCAAATAAGTGCAATTTACACAAAACTTAGCGCCGCTGTGAGATGAATTTTTCACAGCGGCGCATTGCATTATCATGCATTTCATACTATAATTGTATTGGTTTAAAGCGTCAAAGCGTATGATTATGCGTCGAAAGCTTCAAAACACACCTGAGTTGGGAGGATTTACCATGAGTTACGTTGATGAAGTCATTGCGATCGTCGAAGCGAAAAACCCGGATCAGCCGGAATTCCTGCAGGCGGTCAAAGAAGTTTTAGAGTCTCTGCGTCCCATCGTCGATGCGAATGAAGAGAAATACCGTTATGAATCTTTACTGGAGCGTCTGGTCGAGCCGGACCGCATCGTCATGTTCCGCGTACCGTGGGTCGATGACCAGGGCAAGATCCAGGTCAACCGCGGCTTCCGTGTCCAGTTCAATAACGCGATCGGCCCGTACAAGGGAGGTCTTCGCTTCCGCGATAACGTCAACCTTGGCATCATCAAGTTCCTGGGCTTCGAGCAGATCTTCAAGAACTCCTTGACCGGTCTTCCGATCGGCGGTGGCAAGGGCGGTTCTGATTTCGATCCTAAGGGCAAGTCTGATCGCGAGGTCATGGCGTTCTGCAAGAGCTTCATGACGGAACTCTATCGTCATATCGGCGCCGATGTAGACGTCCCCGCTGGTGATATCGGTGTCGGCGCTCGTGAGATCGGTTACCTGTACGGCCAGTACAAGCGCATCACCGGCCTGTATGAAGGCGTTCTGACCGGTAA
>JAILDJ010000151.1 GCA_024689505.1 Clostridiales bacterium | reverse complement strand
GTACCGGTCATGAAGCAGGCCTCGGTGATGTTCGGCACGATGACGTCCGCTTCCCCGCAAAGCCCAGCGTTCAGCGCGGCATAGGCTTCATCGAAAGCCGGGTACATCTTGCCATTGTCCGCCATGACGGGATCGATGAAGATCATGGTTTCTTCCGTCTTGAACATGCGGAAGATCTGCTTGACGATCTCGATCTCTTCGGCAGAGCCAAGATAACCGGTATAGATGGCATCAAAGGTGATGCCCTCACTCTTCCAGTGCTCGACGATCGGCATCAGCTGATCCGTCAGATCCTTCACTGTGAAGTTTTTGAACATGGTATGGGTGGACAACACCGCTGTCGGCAAAATGACTGTCTCCACACCCATGGCAGAGATCACCGGCAGCGCGATCGTGATGGAGCATTTTCCGAAGCAGGAAATGTCCTGGATCGTAAGAATCTTTTTCATACTGCTTAAACTCCTTTTCTTCAAGATTCTGCTACATTATACCGCGGCCTTTCTTCTGATACTATCCACAGAATCACCATATTTTTCGCCTGCAGCGGGAATACTTTTTGCAATTCTGTGATGATTCCGCTATACTGTTCACAAACCATGAAAGAAAGGACTTTTCTCATGACCCGATATACTTTAGCCGCCAAGGTCCTCCCGGACCAAGGCGCGGCATTCCGTACAGTCTTGGGCGAGGCCTGGCCCACGATCCGTGACTTTTTGGGGGCAAACCTCTTACACAATTTCTCTCTTTGGCAGGCGGACGATCTGGTCTTCGCCTACGCGGAAGGCACTGAAGCCCGGCCGGACGTCACCACACTTCTGGCGCCGTTCGATGGGATCCTGGAAGTCCTGCCGCATCCCATGCGCCTGATGTATTCCGACATCGGCATCGTACGGGAAGACAAGCACCTGATCCGCCATCGGGTCTTCATGACCCAGCTGGTGCCCGGTGCCGAGGAAGAATACAAGCATCGTCACGACGTGCTGGCAGAAGAAAGCCTTGCCGCCCGCGGGGGCGCCCCGAATCCCGGTCCGGACAGCAATTTCACCATCTGGTCCTCCGGGGGATATATCTTCGGTTATGATGAGATCGACGTGACCATGGAACATCCGCAGACAGAAGAAGAACGGGCCTCCACTGTTGCCTGGGAGACCCGTATGTTCGAGATCATGCATTGGATCACCAACGACTGCGACTGGATCAGCGGGGAACACCACGCGGCCGTGCAGCGATTGGCATATGATTGATGGTCAGGCTTCAAACAGCGGCGTGCTGAAATAGCGCTCGCCGGTATCGGGTAGCACGGTGACCACCGTCTTTCCTTTGCCCAGCAGGCGTGCCAGTTTGATGGCCGCACACACGTTGGTGCCGCTGGAAATGCCGCAGAGGATGCCTTCCTTTTTGGCAAGTTTCTTGGTAGTTTCCATGGCTTCTTCATCTGTGACGATGAAGATCATATCGTAGATGTGTTGGTCCAGGATATCAGGGATCAGGCCGTCGCCGATGCCCATCTGGAGATGTGTGCCGATACTGCCGCCGGAAAGGATGGCAGCGTTTTCAGGCTCCACCGCACAGATCTGGATCTGCGGATTTTTCTCTTTCAGGATCCGGCCGATGCCACTGATCGTACCGCCGGTACCGATACCGGAACAGAACGCATCGATCGGGCCGTCCACCTGTTCCAGGATCTCCAGACCGGTGGCTTCCAGATGCGCCTTCAGATTGTCCCGATTGCTGAACTGATCCGGGACGTAGACCTTAGGATCCTCAGCCTGCATCTGCTTTGCCAGCTTGATGCAGTTCTGGATGCATTCACCAATGTTGTTGTCATCGTGCACTAAACGGACTTCCGCCCCATACTGACTCACCAGCAGGCGACGCTCATGACTGACGGAATCCGGCATGATAATGATCACTTTATAGCCTTTGACCGCACCGACGAGCGCCAGGCCGATGCCCTGGTTGCCGCTGGTCGGCTCCACGATGATGGAATCCGGTTTAAGTTCGCCCCGTTTTTCCGCCTCTTCGATCATTTTCAGGGCGGTACGGGTCTTGATGGAACCGCCGATGTTCAACCCTTCATATTTGACCAGGATACGCGCATCCTCCGGTCCCGTCATATGATTCAACCGGATCATCGGCGTATGGCCGACGGCTTCCAGTATGTTTTGATAGATCATGACAAAACTCCTTTATTGCAGATAGAGTTTTATTATAATTGAATTTCCCATAAAAAACAAGTGATTTCAGCCACCGTTGCGGAAAGTGAGAATAAGATACTATGGCGAACATCATGTTGACGGACAGCTGCAATCTGCGAGGAGCCGTTCACCCATCCGAGATTCGCGTCTTTCGTACAAAGGTTGATCCAGGACGACCGGGTGCAGCGGATCCAGGTCTATACCAACGGGATCCTGATGGATCGTTTTCAGGATATACTGATACATCCAAAAGTCTATCTGCTGATCAATTGCAATGCACCGACGGATACAGGAGAAGCCCTGTTCCGTAAGATGTGCGAGAATCTTCCGGCATTGATGCGGCATGGGATCACCCCAACCTACGCCTGCAATACGGTCTACAGCCAGAATTGTGTCGTCTGTCACTTACGAAAAGTCATGAAATGCATGGGAGGGTGTCTGGCCTATAAGCTCGGTCCGATCCCGGAACCGGCTTCCATAGCTGAAGAAAAAATAAGGGTGTGAAACCGGAGATCTTTCTCCGTTTCACACCCTTTTTCTCTTGTGCGATGCTATTCCGCTCAGCAGCCGAACAGTTCTTCGCCAACTTTTTTATTGAAATAGCAGGATCCTGCAGTAAATGTGGTGCCGCCTGCTACTTCATCAAGATCCTCTGCGGAAAGCTTATCTTTCTGATCGAATGCAGTCTGGCGAAGGTTTCCTCCTTGGAATAATAGGCTGCGGGAATATGCCGCCAGGACCGTAGTGCATACGGTTCTTCTACTATGCAGCGCATTTGAGAAACGATCTTATTCGTCCCTGTCATCGAAACCTGCGCGTCCCGTGTTCAGTCGGATCACGAACGGTTTCTCGTCATACTCGAACCCGGCGGGCATGGTGATCTTCAGGCCTTCCGGTGTTTTCTTCGCCTTCAGGCGTTCACCGTTCAGCAAGGTCGCGATGCGGTACTGATCTTCCGGCTTGACCTCGGTCAGCAGCAGTTCCCCATTCTCAGGCTGACCCATGATGATCGCGTACAGTGTGCAGCCCTTTGTGGTGTAACGGATATCTTTGGCGGTGAACTTATCACGATTAGTATCCGTGAAAGCACCTTCCGGGATCTC
>JAILDJ010000147.1 GCA_024689505.1 Clostridiales bacterium | reverse complement strand
GGTGTTGTCGAAGATATTGCGTCCGCGGCAGTGTTCCTGGCATCCGAGGGTGCCGGCTATATCACCGGAGAGACACTGCGGGTGGATGGTGGCCTGGCACTGCCCGCGATCCCGGAAGGCTGGGCGCAGGCCTATCCCGTGGATCGGGGCTTTATTCAAAGAAGCTACGAAGAAATGCTGAAGAACGAAGGAGAGAACCATGTCTGAGATCCGCATTACAAAAGTCAGCGCGATCGAGACCCGGCCCCAAGGGTCGAACCTGATCGTCGTTCGTATCGATACCAATCAGCCCGGCTTATACGGCTATGGCTGTGCGACCTATACCCAACGGCATAAAGCGGTCGTGACTGCGATCGAAGAATATATGGACCAATTGCTGGTCGGCCGAGATGCCCTGGCCATCAACGATGCCTGGTCGGTGATGATGAACTCTTCCTACTGGCGCAACGGGCCGGTGCTCAACAACGCGATCTCCGGCTGCGACATGGCACTGTGGGATATCGCGGGCAAGGTCATGCATATGCCGGTCTGGCAGCTATGGGGCGGCAAGGTACGTGAGGCTGTGCCGGTCTACCGCCATAGTGATGGAACAGATTTTGCGAAGCTGGATGAGGTCATCTCCGGTTATCTGGAGGAAGGATATCAATATATCCGCATCCAGTACGGCGGATATGGGGGCAAAGAAGCTTTCCTGAAAACACCGGAAGGCAGTCCGGATGGGGCGTATTTCGATTCCAAGAAATATCTGCGCAGTGTACCTGCCGTCTTTGAACATGTCCGCGACAAATTCGGGGCGGAGATCGAACTGCTGCACGACGTACATGAGCGCTTGAACCCGATCGACGCGATGTGGTTGGCGAAGCAGCTGGAACAGTACCGACCTTTCTTCCTGGAAGACGTGCTGGCGCCGGAAGATGGCTTCTGGTTCCAGAAGATCCGGGAAGCGGCGGCGACTCCGCTGGCCATGGGCGAACTGTTCAACAATCCCATGGAGTGGCAGCCGCTCATCGAAAACCGCTGGATCGACTACATCCGCTGCCACATTTCTCAGATCGGCGGTGTTACGCCGGCCCGTAAGCTGGCTGCATATTGTGAACCGTTCGGCGTGAAAACGGCCTGGCACGGTCCCGGTGACGTTTCCCCCATCGGCCATATGGCCAATGTTCATCTGGATCTCGTGACGACCAATTTCGGCATCCAGGAATGGTGCGGCATGGAGACTGATCCGCGTGTGCAGGAGGTCTTCCAAGGGTGTGCCGAGATCCGCGATGGTTTCGCCTGGGCAAACGACAAGCCGGGCTGGGGCATAGAGATCGATCTGGAAGCGGCGAAAAAGTACGCTTGTGATGCAAGCCAGCCCAGGTGGCTGCTGGCAAGACTGCCGGATGGAACGTCCGTTAAAGCGTAAGGAGGTAAAATGATGACTTTAGTCAGTGATCCGATCATCATTCGGGGCAAAACGATCAAAAACAGGATGACCTACGCGCCGACCGTGAAGTTCGACTTTGCGGGCGACGATGGCAAGGTCACTCAGAAGCATATCGACCATTATAAGGAGCGGGCGGAACATGGTATCGGTCTGATCTGTGTGGAAGCCACCGCGGTCACGCCGGAAGGACGTTTCTGCAAGACGCATCTGGGTTTTTGGGAAGATGGACAGATCGAAGGGCATAAGGCGATCACTAAAGCCTGTCATGACAATGATGTTGTCGTGTTGATCCAGCTGAACCATACGGGGATCACTGCCAATCCGGAATGCGGACCGGCGATCGGACCTTCTGCTGTGGAGACCAGAAGCGGCGGACTGGCACATGAGATGACCATCGATGAGATCCACGCCATGCAGCAGAAATTCGTGGATGCCGCGGTCCGGGCGAAAAAGGCAGGCTATGACGGGATCCAGCTGCACGGCTGCCACAGCTACCTGATCAACCAGTTCATCTGCAGCAAGACCAATCTGCGCACCGATCTGTATGGGGGCACCCCGGAAAACCGTGCGCGGTTCGGCGCGGAGATCATCCAGGCCATCCGCGCGGCCTGCGGCGAGGACTTTATCATCTCCGTCCGGACGGCCGGTGCGGATCCGGAACTTGCGGACATGATCGCAGTGGCGGAGGCATATGTGAAAGTTGGCTGCGACTATCTGCAGGTGTCCCACGGTGTTCTGCCGCCGGATCCGACGTTGGTGGATGGCACGGAACCCTACAACCTGATCTGCTCGCTGGGCGTGCACTTCCATGACCATTTCCAGGGCAGGGTACCGGTCTCCTGCGTCAATTCGTTGTTTGAACCGCAACAAATAAAGACCCTGATCGAACAGGGCCTTGTGGATACGGTCGACTTGGCGCGGGCGGAACTGGCGGATCCGGCCTTCCCGGAAGCGGTCCTTTACGGAACGCCTTTTGTGCGGTGCTTCGAGTGCAAGCGCTGTCAGTATGGGCCGTTCACCGCACATAAATGTCCGGCCGAGCTGAAACGCAGGGCCGGAGCATAAGGTCTATCTGGTTTTGATCGGGCTGGTCCAGGCTGTGCGGCCTTCTGCATCGATGATCTCCGCGCGGATGAAGGTCTCGTGCGGCTTCAGACGGCAGGTAGCACGGGTGAGACCATCACCCTCGGTGACGCGTTCATCGGACCAGACACCATTGGAATAAAAGACCACGCGAACGGCGGGCGTGCAATGCACGACTGCCGTTTCTGCTTCTATGGAAAGCTGTGCCATCGGACCCTGGGTCGCCAGGTAGTCGCCCCTGTGCAGTGCTTCCAGGATAGATGCACGGGTCAAGGCCGGAGCTTTGACCATAAGATAGGAGCGGCATTGCTCACCAACGTAACGATGAGAATCATCCGCCGCCATGCAGGGCAGCAGCCGGCCTTCCGAAGCGAGGATGTCTACGAAATCACCGGAATAGGGACGTGCGTTCCACGGAACACCAGAAAAGGTATTGTAGATCTCCGCAGCATCGATGTCACGCAGCTGGAGTACCCGGTCCGGCCGGTTCAGGGACCAGGACGGATGTGCTAATATGGCGAAGCCTTGATGCGCATGGATCTGGTCGATGATCTGCTGGGCGGAAAGGTCTTTCCCCCTGCGCACAAGCTCCGGATCCCCCTCGCAGCCGATACCTACGATATGGTAGATGCCTTCCGTTACCGAGGAACCGACGTCGAACTCACAGCCGCGCAGCAGCAGGAATCCATCTTCCCGACGTTCCTCACACCATTTCCAGTGGTCTGTGACCGCCAGAAAATCATATCCGGCATTTCGGTACAGGGCAACAGCCTCTTCAAAAGGCAGATCCCCGTCCGAGACCTGCGTGTGCATGTGCAGATTGCCTTTATACCATGTATTACCTTTTGGATCGATCCACATGATTTCCTCCCCTTGATATCAAAAGTTTCTTATTCATTCAGAAGATAATGGAACATATCGCCTGCGGGCACATAAGTCACGGGGACTTCCGGTACCAGCGCAGTGATCCAGTCCTTGGCGTACTTCATACCGAGAGTTTCCCAGTTGAAATGTCCCAAGGAGATCATGGCTTTGGCACGGCCCAGTTCGAC
>JAILDJ010000137.1 GCA_024689505.1 Clostridiales bacterium | reverse complement strand
TTCCAATGAAGATTCGTCTATGTCTGGATCAGCGATTACTTTCCCTTCCTGATCCACGATACAGCTATAGATCCTTTCCACGTAACTGTCGCTGCCTTCTTTCAGTACCTGAAACTGAATGAACCATCTGTGGTAATCAGGCCGTTGATTGGTAACATACATGTCGCAGACTGTACGGGAGTGATCCAAAGCGCCTTCAGGAAGGCCATACGCCTGAATGATCGCATTTTTTGCAATTGCGACAGCTTCTGCTTCCGGCAGATCATTGGATGTCGGATTGACAAAGGTATCATCCGCCTGATTGTGAGGCTTTGACCGATCCGATTCCTGCTGCCATACACGCTCTTCCGGCGTCCATGTCCAATTGTTTTCATATTGAACCTTGACAGTCACAAACTCAAGGGGATCTTCAAGGGTGTTTTCATATACCGCAAGCGTATACTCGTCATAGAGTTCGCTGACGCCTAAATAGCCAATGATGAAATGATCACCGATATCCGATGGCGTTTCGGATGAATCCAACAAGTTGATCAATACTGTCCCGGCAGTCAAATTGCATCCAGGCTTCCGCTATGGCCACAACACCCGCACACACAAAGCGGCTGCGGTATTCCTGCTCTATGGGATCACATGACCATACCGGCATGGTTTCGGCAATCAGAACAGAAAACTTCCTGTTTGCTGTTTCGATCAGGCCATTGTGATACAGGGCGGTGAAGAATTCGGCATTTTCTTTGATGAAGGTGAAGTAAAAGGACAGTCTCTCATCTGAAGGTATTTCCTGCAGCCTGCGTCTGTAGACTTCCAGCATATCGCTGAGGATCAGATCGATCACATCTTCCCTGGTATCGAAGTTTCTATAGAAGGTTTTGCGTCCGATGGCGGCTTCCCGGCAAAGCTGGGAAACCGTGATCGTCGTATACGGCTTTCGCCTGAGCAGTGCCATGAGCGCGTCCGCGATCATGTGCTGGCTTTGGACGGCGGTCTTATTGTGCTGCTGCCTGATCATAATCCGACCCACTTTCTCCCGGTTTGTGTCACTTGTCCTGAAACGATTGACTTCACTCCCGTGCACATTCTATAATACCATCACCTTAAAAGCGATACAAGTGTGTCGGAAAGGAGGGCGTATGAATCTGCAAAAGTTTTATACGGGCGAAGTGTTTGATGCCTATACTTACTTTGGAGCTCACCCGGAGGAAGACGGAGTTGTATTCCGCACCTATGCCCCGAGGGCAGAGCGCGTCTCAGTCATGGGAGAATTCTCCGACTGGCAGGAACTGCCCCTGGAGCAGCTTTACCAAAGCGGTGTGTGGATCGGCTTCGCAAAGGACGCAAGACCCGGTCAGATGTATAAGTACAGCATCCTTGGCACGAACGGGACACAGCAGCATTGCGATCCCTACGGCTTCGGTATGGAGCTGCGTCCCGGCGCGTGTTCCGTCATCCGGGATTTGAAGGAGTATACTTTTACGGATGCTGCCTGGATGAAGCGGCGTACCCGCTGTTTCGACGCTCCGTTGAACATCTATGAGCTCCACCTTGGCTCCTGGAAGATGAACGGAAAAGAGTGGCTGACCTACGAAGAAATCGCGGAACCGCTGATTACGTATCTCCTAAAACATCACTACAACTATGTAGAGTTCATGCCGCTCTCCGAGCATCCATTCGACGGCAGCTGGGGTTACCAGAATACGGGGTTCTACGCACCCACCGCCCGCTATGGCACCGCGGCCCAGCTGATGGCGCTGGTGAACAGGCTTCATGACGCGGGTATCGGCGCGATTCTGGACTTTGTTCCTGTTCACTTTGCGGTGGATGCCTACGGCCTGCGGCTCTATGACGGCACCGCCCTCTATGAGTATCCCCACAAGGACGTCGGCGAGAGCGAGTGGGGCAGCATCAACTTTAACCATACCCGCGGCGAGGCGGCCAGTTTCCTGCAGTCCGCGGCAAACTACTGGCTGAAGGAATACCATTTTGACGGTCTGCGGATGGATGCCGTCAGCCGGCTGATCTACTGGCAGGGCGACGAAAAACGCGGCGAGAACGGTATGACGGTCAACTTCCTGAAAGTTATGAACAAGGGACTGCACCGTCTGCATCCCACTGCCATGCTGATCGCAGAAGATTCCACCGCATACCCCGGCGTGACCCGGGACGTGGAGGACGGCGGCCTGGGCTTTGACTACAAGTGGGATCTGGGCTGGATGCACGACACGCTCAAATACCTGGCCTGCCATCCCTATGACCGCGCCGCCATACCGGACAGGATCACCTTCTCGATCTTCTACGCCTGGAATGAGCGGTACATCCTTCCCTTCTCGCACGACGAGGTCGTTCACGGGAAGAAGACGATCATCGACAAGCTGTATGGGACCTATGAGCAGAAATTCGCCCAGGCGCGGCTGCTGTATTTGTACATGATGACCCATCCCGGCAAGAAGCTGAATTTCATGGGCAATGAGATCGCCATGTTTCGGGAATGGAACGAGACCCGTGAACCGGATTGGGACCTGCTGAAGATGCCCCTGCACGATGCATTCCTGCATTTCATGACGGAACTCAATGATTGCTATGAAAAGGAACCGGCGCTGTGGGCTTTGGACGGCACTTATGACGGCTTCAAGTGGTTGGAGTCTGTTTCCGATAATCCCTGTGTGTTTGCCTGCACGAGGACGGACGGCGAAACGGTTGACCTGATTCTGCTCAACTTCTCCGACAGGGAAGCGGATATTGCGCTGGATGACAGGAACAAATATGTCACACTGCTGAGCACAGGCTGGGAGGAATTCGGCGGTCAGGAGAAGAAAACGGCTTCTGATATATCAGTCAAAAGCCTTGCTCCTTTTAGCGGCGT
>JAILDJ010000125.1 GCA_024689505.1 Clostridiales bacterium | reverse complement strand
GTCCGCTGGCTGAAGGAACAGCTGGGTGATTTCACCATCTATGGTGTCAACGATGGGCGATATGGAAAGTTCAGCATCGATAAACCATTAGGTACGATCCTGGCGGATCCGCAGGCCTCCGCTATCCTGACCGACATCTTCCCGATGCTGCCGGCCGCCGCGGAAAAGACTTCCTTCATGAAGGAGATCACTATCCGGCAGATCGCAGGCATGATGCCCGGCATGGATGGTGAAAAGCTAGCACTGCTGGATGAGCAGCTGCTGGCACTTGGATAAAAAGAAAACCAGGAAACCGATCGTTTCCTGGTTTTTTGATTTTCTGTGTGCATTACCTGCTCTTTCTTGCTTCGGATGGCGAGATCCCATAATATCTGTGATATGCTCGTCGAAAAACCTGCGGAGAATTATACCCAACTTTTTCAGCAACATCACTGATCGAGTATTCTTCTTGCGCCAGGAGTTCTCCTGCTTCTTTCATTCGCAGTGATTCTACATATTTGGAGAAATTATCTCCTGTCATATGCTTGAACAGTTTTGAAAGATAGATCTCCGTCACCCCGATGGCGTCGGCAACCATAGTGAGGGACATTTGTGGATCATGATAATGCTCGTGAATGAACCTGACGACACGTTCCTTGCGTCCATTATATTCAGCAGCAAATTCTTCGTCACTTTCTTCTTCGATCTGTTTTCCCTTATACCATTGGATCTGAGAGGAGCTGTCCTTTTCTTCATATCCCAAGGCAACGGTTGCATGACGGAATGCTCGAGGGATCTTTATGAAAGTATCACAAGTATCACCTGTTATGGCAAGGCTCATACCTTCCATATCTTTCAAAGCTTCCAAAACCTGCTTCATCTTCTGGTCTATATCCTCATGATATCCCGAATCAGATTCTGCCCGTTCTGTCACCAACATGACCAACTCATCTCGTTTCAGATCAGAGATCTGCACATTGCCAAAGCTTTCCTGTATCTTCTCACGGATGAACATTTTCTTGATGCCCAGGTTCCGATAAGAGTCTTCCGGCTCTGTTTCCGTGATATGAAGGATGATGATCGTATACCGATCCAACATTGGATCGATCCTCAGATCCTGCATGGCCTTTTTCATTTCTTCCTCTGATCTGAAACCCCCGAACAGAAGATTATAGAACAATGCGATTTGTTGATGCGGCACATACTGATCCAATCGCTCCATGATGATATGGTTGTTTCGAGCAAGATCATCGATCTCTCTTTCGAAATCATCGTGCTCCAATTCACTGTTGTACTGGGTAAGTATCTCATAAATACTACGTTCCCGTCTTGTGAGCCTGCGGACAGCCAGAAAGCCGATCAAAACAGCGATCAAAGAAGCGATCACGATCAGGATCCTCATCATGTCAGAGATCGTTTTCACTGGCCTCATGATCACTTTGTTAGGCACTCCAACGACCAGAGTCAGTCCATACCTGTTATCTTTGAGCCAGGTGAAGGTCATCCCATCACGATTGATATACCCCTGTTCTTCGGTAGAGGTATTGAGTATATCCTGGATCTGCTGCTCCGTAAGGTCACTGTGATTTTCATTGAGAAGGATGCCGCCATCGAGATTCCATCCGTATAAGAAACCACCTTTTTCAAACTGCGTCTCCGAGAAGAAATCCAGAAAATAGTTCTCATTGAGCAGGACGATAAGGTTGCCTTTATACGTGCCCCGGCCTGATGTTGTTGGCAGGGATTTCGCATAGATCATCCATCGTGAGGTCTTATCCGCAGACAGTTTTCCATTCAATCCAGAATAGAACTCTCCTCTATGATAGGAGCGAAGGATCGTATCGATCCATTCGTCCTGGCTCATATCATCGAACTGCACGACTGATCCATAATAGCGCTCCAGGCGGATACCGATGGTGGAGGAATCCACCAGTACACCGCTTTTGATCGCGTACATTTGTACCAGATCGATCGCGTCATTAAAGACTTCGTAGTTCCGGATCACGTCTCTTGCCGTCCTCATATCGGAAATGATCGTTGGATCTTCTTCAAGAGCTGCCATATCCATAAACTGCTGGATCCGACTGTCATTCTCAAAACTATATGCCATTCCATCTATTCCGCGCAGCATATCATTGACTCTCTGTGCACAGCCTTTCAGGACGATCATATTCTTGGCATATTCTTCTTCGCGGATCCGCTGACTGCTATAGGAGTAATTGAGTGCAAGAACGATCAATGGAACCGCTAAGATCGCCAATACATACCCCAAATACCGCCATAGATTCCGGAAATGATCAGAACGCACTCTTCTCCTCCCTTCTGTTCTGAAAACGCCTTCAAGGAGGCACCTTGAACAGGCAGCCTCCTTGCGGCATACACAATGAAACGTTTATTACTTACTTCCCGATGCTGTAGTCATACGCTTCTTGCATCTTTGTGATATAGTCATTATACTTTAATTTTTCAAGTCCAGCAAGATATGTATCCCAATCGTTTTCGACATTTTTCTTTCCGGTGATAAATTCTACGATCGAGGTGTTCACATAATCAGACAGCGGTGTTTTCAGCTGACTGATCGCACTGGCCATGTCATCATCTACATAGAATGCAGGTACCTGATCTACATCGGCGACATAGTCGAACAGCTTGATGGTCTCCTGATACAATCTTGCTTCATAGTTTGTCGGATCGTAGATATCGCCAACGACCTGGAAGGTGCCCTTCCAGTCAGGCTCCAGCAGGCGGGCCGTATTTTCCCAGATATCATTGCGATCTGCACCTTCACCACTGGTGGTATAGGTAAGATATTTACGGGTGGCCGGTGTTTTGCCATCCATTGCGATCGTTCCGCTGTCCGCGTCATCCCAGTCCATACCCTTGATACCAACATTCAAGCGAACCGCGATTTCTTCATCGCACAGAGTATCCGCTAAACGGATCGCCATAGCGGGATTCTTGCAAACATCGGTAATGACAAACTGTGCACCACTGACATTCATGGTTGTGGAACCCGGGATGCCACGATAGCCGTTCGGGCCTTCCAGCGGCAGCAACGCTTCATACTGACGGCTGCGGTCTACATCATTGATACCGATGCACATTCCTAAATGACCGCATGTGACTGCACCGACGATCACGGCATCTGCATTATTGCCAAGCGCAGACATCTGCGTCTCGTCCTGAGTCAGAGAAGCAGGATCCAGCAAACCTTCCTTATACAGGTTGGCGATATAGGCCAATCCATCTTTCATATAATCCTGATCAGCAACACTTGTGAAGACTCCGTCTTTCAACTTGATGATATCGCTGGTGTAGTAACCGAACGCATTCAGAAGGTACAGATACGGGTCTGCAGCCCAAGTACCAGAAGCACCCGTTAATGGGATCTCATCAGAAGCATCGCCATTACCATTGGCATCCTGATCACGGAAAGCAGTCAGAACATCGTAGAATTCCTGCGTAGTCTGCGGTGCCTCTTTGCCGATCGTCTCCAGCCAGGTCGTATTCATCCACATCTTATAGCTGATGGCACCATGGCCTACCTTTGCTTCACTGCTGGGAATACCATAGATATTTCCATCTGGAGCGGTCATCTGGGTCTTGAACTGGGGGTTCTCAGCCCAACGATCCTGGATATTGACACAATACTTATCGATCAGATCATTGAGCGGGATCAGGATCCCTTCGGTAGAACCATACTTGACCAGATCCGCATTATTGAAACCACCAGACATGATGGCTTCCGGATAATCATTGCTGGCCAGCAGAAGATTGAGCTTCTCATTGTAGGAATCTGAAGGTACGACGTTCATATTCAGATGAATATTTGTCTTTGCCTCAAGTTCCTGGGTAAACGTGTTGGTCGTTACATCCGTCAACTTATAAGACAGCTGCACGATCAGGACTTCCAGATCTGTCAATTCACTGACGATAGGATATTCTCCGGCAGGAGATACAGGAACACCATCCTTGGAGTCCTGCTCCGCTGCTGTTTCCTGAGACGCATCCTGCTTCTCAGTCGTCTCTTCCGACTTGCTGGAAGTGTTTTCGCCTTCGCTCTGTTTGGATCCGCAGCCTGCGAGCAGACCGATGATCATGATGACAGCCAAAAGCAAAGCCATACTTCTTTTCATTTTGGTTTCCTCCTTTGTATTTCGAAGAACGCTTAAATACGTTCTATCCTTTCAGTGAACCGATCATGACACCCTTGATAAAGTACTTCTGCAGCATGGGATAGATGACCAGCAATGGGACGCTTGCGACCAGGATCAGAGAATACTTCAGAAGTTCTGAAAGGTACTGCCGTTCCACCAAACTCAGTGCATCCGATCCCGTCAAGGAATTATAATCGATCGTGTTCTGGATCAGGATCTGACGCAGGATCAACTGTAATGGGAACTTCGATGGTGAATTCAAGTAGATCATCGCGCCAAAGTATGAGTTCCACATGCCGGTTGCAAAATTCAGTGCCAACACAGCCAGGATCGGTTTGGAAAGCGGTAGTGCTATTTTGATCAAAAATGTGAAGTAGTCTCCACCATCCAGACTCGTTGTCTCAAACAGGTCTTCCGGAATCGAAGATTGAATGAACGTCCTGGCAATGAAACCCAGCCAGACACTGTAGATGCCCGGCAAGATCAACGCCCACATGGAGTTCATCAGCTTCAGCTTGTTGATCAGCAGATAGGATGGCATCAGGCCGCCGCCAAAGAACATGGTGATCGTGAAGATCGTTGTGATCAACTTACGAGCATGAAACTCACGACGCGCCAGTACAAAACCACCAATATAAGTCACGATCGTACCCAGGAAGGCATAGATCCCTGTATACAGGAAGGAGTTTTTAAATCCGGTCCAAACGTTCTGATTGCGGAACACGGCTTTGTAGCCCTGAAGCCCAGGCTCTACCGGCAGAAAAAATACTCTGCCGGAAACCAGGGCCTCTGGAGAAGAAAATGAACAGCTTAAAACGTATAGAAGCGGATAAATGATCGATATGATGAATAGTCCAAGGAAAATATAGACGATCGCCAGATAAACTTTATCACTTCTGGAATTCTTGATCTTGTTTCTATTTCGGCTCATATAACGTCTCCTTAAAACAAACCAGTATCACTGATCTTGGTACTGATCCAGTTGACCAGGATCAAGATCGTACAGTTCACGACCGCATTGAACAATCCAACGGCTGTAGAAAAGCTGTACTGCGCTTGTTCGATACCGACTTTATACACATAAGTCGATATGATCTCCGAAATGTTATAATTGATGGCATTCTGCATCAAGAATACTTTTTCGAATCCTACACTTAAAATGTTTCCGGCATTCAGGATCAAAGTGATAATGATCGTCGGTCGGATCCCCGGCAGATCGATATGCCACATGCGTTGGAATCGGCTGGCTCCATCAATAGATGCTGCTTCATATAAAGTAGGATCGACCCCGGATAACGCTGCTATGTACAGGACCGCATTGTAACCTGCACTTTGCCAGACCCCGGACCAGACATATGCAGGTCGGAAGAAAGATGCGCTCCCCATAAAGTCTTTCGACTTGCCTCCAAACTGCTGTATGATGGCATTGACCACACCGTATCGATAGGAGAAGATCTGGATCAGAATACTGATCACAACGACCGTAGAAATGAAGTACGGAGCGAACGTTATCGTCTGCAGCACTTTTTTGATCCTGGCATTTCGTAACTCATTGAATGCCAGTGCAAGTAGAATCGGAAAAGGAAATCCTATAGCCAGCGAGTACAGACTCAGGATGATCGTATTCTTCAATATGATAGGAAAGATCGGCATATTGAATAACTGGTCAAAATACTTGGTGCCGACCCATTTACTGCCCCAGATTCCACGCCGCACACTGAAATCTTTAAATGCGATCACGATTCCTCCCATCGGAATATACGCGAAGATCAGGATCACGCTGACCGGAATCAATGCCAGCAGATACAATTGCCAACGGTTTCTGCTGAACCTGACTTTTGTCCATTGGCTCATGGTTCTCTTCCCCCTTATGTTATTTCCGTTCGATCAAGTTTGTGCCTTTATGGTATCGTTATTTTTCTGTATGTCCAAGAGGCAGAAATTAATATCAGAGGAAAATAACGTTCTGTTTGCTTTCCATCCTGGTATCATTTTTAATTTACAGCGATAAAAAAGTACCATTTCCGATCTGTTTAGGAAACTGTACTTTTTT
>JAILDJ010000119.1 GCA_024689505.1 Clostridiales bacterium | reverse complement strand
CGGGATCCAGAGCGGTCCCTTCGTTCGCCTCGATCTCTCCCGCATCCTGCAGCGCAGCTCTGAGGACTTCCCGCGCCTCGGGGAGACGTCCCCGTGTGATCAGCGCCTGCGACGTTTCATAGGCAATTTGAAAGCGCAGTCGGACTGCCAGCGGATCCTCAATGTCCTTCAGCGTATCCAACGCTTTTTTCATCAGCTGCAGACCGTCTTTATAATTTCTCTGAAGAAGGCGTTCACCCTGCGCGGCATCGACTTCAGCGGACAGCACACTGTATACGTCCGTTGGGATCTCCGCATTTTTCTCCTGCATGGCCGTGAGGACCTCCTGGTCCCACATGTCTGCCGCATCATTGTTGCCTGCAAGGCGGTGGTGTTCGGCCAGGAACAGCTTGGCCTCTATACTCAGTGCGTTCTTAGGTACCAGATCGGCCTCTTCCAGCTCCTCCGCACTGTCCAGCAGGCGAAGCAGTCCTTCTTCCTTGGTTTCCTCAGCGCAGATTCCTTGTGCCCAACCTTCGGTTTGATATCCCGTCAGTTCTTCCAACGCCACATGGCGTTGAAGCATCAACTGTCCCGGATCCGGGTTGTCCTCGATCAAAAGCTCGAGTCCATCCAGGCATCGCTCCTGCCAGATCAACGCGCCATCCAAGCTGAGCAGCGTTCCCTGACCCAACGCGTACATCGAAGCGGTCTTTCGAGCCGCTTCCGGCAAACCATATTCGGCTGCCAGCTGGATATAGTGAAACGCCCTGGTCGGATCCACCGTGGAAAGGACGCCCTGGAGGCAGGCAAGGCCTTCATAGTAGCAGGCCTCCGCATCCTGCCAGTTCGGCAGGATCCTTTGTCCTGTCAGCACCTCCCGCAGCCGCGCAGAGATCCTCCGCTGCTCCACCGGAAGCGCCTGATCCACATAAGCGATCTCTGTAAGCATCTTTTTCACGGTATCCCGGAGGTCCGCTTCACTGTCCAGGCTGCAGACCCAGCCAGAGGTCAGTCCTTCCGGCAGTTCGGTCTGATCCAATCCGGCAAGTACGGTACATACCGGCTTGCGCAGTCCTTTTGCCGCAGGGATCTCTTTGTCGAGCACGTAATTGGGGATCTCGTTCAAGTGCTCAGTAGCCAGCAACAGGAAGATGGCGCTGTCCCGGATTGCATCGTCGATATCTTTTGAATAATCCTCTCCCGGAATGATATATTCATCGAACCAAACGCCCACATGATCCAAAGGATATGCGGATCGCAGGACCCGGATCAGTTTTTCAGCCAACGCCCGGTCCTTCTTTCGATAGCTCAGGAACAGACGGGCATCAAAAGAAGCCGTGATCTTTGCAGAATCCGCTTCTCGCTGCAGACTGTCCGCAAACATCTCCCGCAGCTGCCGCCCTAATGAGGCGGGGACTTTCGCTTCCTCTGTCAGTGGAAAAATCAAGGCATGGAAATGGCCAAACTGCTGGTCAAACAGCTTCTCAAGTCCGTCTTCGATCACCAGTGGGATGAAAGGGATGTGCTGCTGCAGCGCCATCTGGAATTCCACATCTCTGGCCGTAGATGCCTCGTCCAGGAAATGGCAGGAGACGGGAAAGACGAACAGTTCCATCTGTTTCAGGTCCGTAAGAAAATCATCGCCTTCCGGGATCCCTTCCGACGGATCATAATACCAGATCGCAACATCGCTCTTTTCTTTCAGGATCGTCTCCGTGATCACAGCAAAGCACCTGTCGAAGTCCGCCGGGTGGCAGCAGAAATAGACCTTAGGCCGCCCTTTCGGATCGGCATTTCCACGGGTTTTGTACCGCAATCCTTTGTATTCACTGATCATACGCATTGCACCTTGTCTTCATTTAAGGAAAAAAGCCTTCGTACTTCTTACATACGAAGGCTTTCATTTTGTTTGATAATGGCTTATTCCTCAGCCGCACGGTTCGCGACTTCGCGCTCCTGTACGTCTGTCGGAGCCTGCTCATAACGGGCAAACTCGTAGGAATAGACACCGGAACCACCGGTCATGGAACGAAGGTCGGTGTTGTAGTTGAAGATCTCCATCATCGGGACGTCCGCGATGATCTCGGTCTTGCCGCCGGCAACCGGGTTCATGCCCAGTACACGGCCGCGGCGCTTGTTCAAGTCGCCCATAACATCACCGGTATAGTCGTTCGGAACGACGACAGTCAAAGACTCGATGGGCTCGAGCAGGACCGGGTTCGCTTCCATGAAGCCCTTCTTGAAGGCCTGGATCGAAGCGGTCTTGAAGGCCATTTCGGAAGAATCGACCGGATGATAGGAACCATCGTACAGGTTGGCTTTGACACCGACGACCGGATAGCCGGCCAGCGGGCCTGCGCCAACGGATTCCTGGATGCCCTTTTCAACAGCCGGATAGTAGTTCTTCGGAACGGTACCGCCAACGACAGACTGCTCGAAGACATACGGGGTCTCCATATCGCCGGAAGGCTCGAAGATCATCTTGACGTGACCATACTGGCCATGTCCGCCGGACTGCTTCTTGTACTTGTATTCGACGTCGGCCTTCTTGCGCAGCGTCTCACGGAAAGCGACGCGCGGGGTGGCCAGATCGATCTCGACCTTGTACTTCTCTTTCAGTGCGCTGACGACGATGGACAGATGCTGATCGCCCATACCGTACAGAAGCGTCTGATGGTTCTCCGCATCATTGACGGTGCGCAGGGTCAGGTCCTCATCCATCAGCTTGCCAAGCGCCTGAGCGATTTTATCTTCCTCGCCCTTCTTACGAGCGGTGTACGCCTGATAGAAGTACGGGACGGAGATGTCGGCCTTCGGGAAGACGATGGGTTCTGCCTTGGTGGACAGGGTATCACCGGTAGAGCAGTTCGCTTTACCGATCGCGCCGATGTCGCCCGCCTGCAGCTCGGAAACTTCTTCCGGCTTGCTGCCGCGCAGGACGTACAGTTTGCTGAGTTTTTCCTCGTTGCCGGTCGTCGCGTTGAACAGCACGTCATCGGACTTGATGATGCCGGAGCAGACCTTGATCAAGGAATATTTGCCCATGAACGGATCGACGATGGTCTTGAAGACATATGCGGATTTGGCCTTGGACGGATCGAAATCAGCATTGAATTCCGCACCGGTCTTATCGTTCTTGCCGGCGATCTTCTTCTCGTTGGGAGCCGGGAACAGCTCGACGACATCGTTCAGGATGTTGTGGATGTTCAGGACTTCGGTGTTGGAGCTCATGGTGACAGGAACAGCCGCGCCTTCATGCACGCTCTTCTTGTTGGCGCCGGTGATCTCCTCGAGAGTGAAAGTATCACCATCGAAATAGCGGTCCATGTACTCGTCATCGGTCTCGGCGACCGCTTCCATCATGGTGTCATAGTAGGTCTCAAGATCGTCTTCCAGATCAGCAGGAACGTCGCACTCGACGCGCTTGCCGGCGCCGGCGAACTTGCGGGCGGCCTTCTTGGCGATGTTGATGTAACCGACCAGTTTGTCACCCTCACGGATCGGGACATAGAAAGGAACGATCTCCTTGCCGTAGCGCTCGGTCAGCTCTTCCACGATGCGATGGAAGTTGACGTTCTCCGCGTCCATCTCGTCGACGACGATGATGCGCGGCAGGCCGTTCTTCTCGCAAAGCTCCCAGGCCTTCTCGGTACCGACTTCGACGCCGGCCTTACCGGAAACGACGATGATCGCGGCATCCGCGACGGCGACCGCCTCTTCGACTTCACCGATGAAATCGAAGAAACCGGGGGTGTCCAGGAAGTTGATCTTCACATTGTTCCATTCGATCGGAACGACGGAAGTATGGATGGAGAATTTGCGGCGGATCTCTTCTTTATCGTAATCACTGATCGTGTTGCCGTCGGTAACTTTGCCGATGCGGCTCGTGAGACCTGCGACGTTGGCCATTGCTTCGACCAGGCTGGTCTTTCCGCATCCACCGTGTCCCAAAAGGACGACGTTGCGAATCTTGTCTGTGGTATACACATTCATAACAGGTTTCCTCCAATGCTCAAAGATAACAAAATTATAGCAAACTTTCGACAGCGATGCAAGTTTTTTGTGGATAATTCATAGATAATTCATAGTAAAAGTGCGAGGCCTCCTGGCATCTCTGCCCGCCACGCACTTGTTTTTTTCTGTTTTTAGTTGATAAACTGCGAAATCGCCTTTTTCAGTTCTTCGACTTCTTTCATATCCCCGCTTTCCACCGCGTGTACGATGCAGTGGCTGATGTGCTCATCCAGGATATAATTGCCGGTACTGGCCAGGGCGCCGCGCACGGCTGCCAGCTGGATCAGGACTTCACTGCAGTCCGCCCCGTCCACGACCATGTCCCGCACCTTCTGCAGATGACCGATCGCCCGGGAAAGCCTCGCGATCACGATGCGGTCGTGCTCCGGGCTGTGGGTATGGGTATAATTTCCAACATGATGGGTATGTTCTTCACTCATGGTTTACTTCCTTTTCATCATAGCTCTGCAGTCTGAGCGGCAGTTCCAGATCGTTTTCTTCAAGCAGCTTTTTGTCCCTGAGGATCTGCTGCGTCGGACCATCCGCCACGATACGTCCGTGGCTCATCAGAATGGTGCGGTCGCAGGTATCCAGGATCATATCCAGATCATGGCTGGCGATGAGCTTCGCCGGCCGCAGTGTGTTCAAAAGTTCGATCAGACGGCGCCGATTGCGCGGATCCAGGGCAGCTTCCGGCTCATCCATCAGGATGCAGTCCGGCTCCATAGCCAGGATCGTCGCGATGGAGACCAGACGCTTTTCGCCGCCCGACATCTGATAGATCGGTTGATCTTTCAGATGAGTGGTCCCGGTCTGCTCCATGGCCGCCTGCACCTTCGCATCGGCCTCTTCTTTGGACAGACCGTAATTCAGCGGCCCGAAGGCGATATCTTCGTAGACCGTGGACATGAACAGTTGGTTGTCCGCGTCCTGAAACACATAGCCGATGCGCCGACGGATCTCCGGCAAGGATTTCTTGTCCACCTTTTTCCCGCAGACCTTGACTTCTCCTTCCGACGCCCGAAGCAAGCCGACCAGCAATTTCATCAAAGTGGACTTACCGGCACCATTGGCACCGATCAAACCTACCGATTCCCCCGCCTCGATATGCAGATCCACATCTTGAAGGACCGGTATATTTTCCTTGTAGGCAAACCCTACATGCGACAGATCGATCATACAAACAAACTCCCTATCAGGACCAGGACCGGAAAACGTCGGATCAGAACGAACACCGCCGTCCAAAACAGTCCGAATACGATATCCACCGAGCGGAAAGGCTGTGACTTTCCAAATCGGAACGTCCCGTCGAAGCCGCGCAGTAGCATGCTTTCATACACTACCTGGGCCCGATCGACACTGCGGAGCAAAAGGCCTCCGGCCAGCGATCCCCAGGCTTTGAATTTGACGCCCCTCTGCCCCGGCGCCCGCAGACTGTAAGCCTGTGTGGTCCTGTGCACCTCCAGCAGCAGGACGGAGATATACCGGTACGTCAGCAAAAGCTGAGTGACCAGGATCTCCGGCACATGGATCTGCCTGAGAGACCGGCACAGGTCTTCGATAGGCGTCGTTGCCACCAGGACGTAGGAAGCCAGCACCGTGTAGAACCCCTTGAAGATCAACGTGATCATGGAGATCCACCCAGCCCGGAACACATATTGTCCGACCCGCACCGGGACCCTGTCAAACAAAGGGTTGAACAGGCCGATGAACAGGATCAGCGGCAGAACGATGCGCACTCGCTTCAGGCATTTGCCGAAACTTAAGTCCGCCAGATTGAACATGACCAGCGGATACAGGCCCATGGCGGCCAAACCGATCAGGTCGTATTTTTGAAATGATACTGTGATCCCGATATAGAGGACCGTCAAGAACAACATGACCAGTGGGTGTATATGGTTCACCCACTGGTCTCGTTTTGCTGTTCTTTCCAGTTCGCCAAATTCGGAGATCGCGTCCCGAATCTTACTCATGCTGTCTTTTTCTTTTTGGCCGCTTTACGAAGCAGGAAACAGACACCGGAAGCTACGACCGCAACGACCGCGCCTCCGACGATGCCGGAGAAGCTGGTGCCGGCCGCGGATTCAGAATCCTTGAAGGCATAATCCGGAAGGAGCGCCGTCGCTTCCTGCACGGATCCTGCATTTTCATACACACTGCCTTCGGCCTCGACTTCCGTCGAACCGGTGATCTTCTCGATGGACCATTCCAAGCCATCCGGAAATTCCGATGCTGCCAGAGACAGGCCTCCACCGATCAGGACCGCGCAGATGACCAGGATGACCGCTGTGGTACGCATCGAGAAACGGCCTTGCGCCTTCGTACCGCTGTTACCATACAGCAGTTCCGGCCGTGCTTCGTATACGAAAAGCAGGACCGCGGCGGTGATCAGGCCCTCCACCAGACCAATGGCCAGGTGGATCGGCTGCATAACGCCCACGAAGGTGCCAAATGGCAGAGAAGAGATACCGGAGATGCCGGTCTGCAGCACGACACTGAACGCACCTAATTGAAGCGTAAGGACGCACCCCAGGATAGAGGCAAGAATGATCTTGCCACGGCTGAAACCGTTCTTCATGATGGGCAGCCAGATCAGCAGTGTGCCGACAAAGCAACCGTAAAACGCCATATTCCAAACATTGCAGCCCAGTGCCAGAAGACCGCCGTCCGCGAACAGCAGGCACTGGATCAACAAAACTGAGATCATCGTCAGGAATCCCGCATAGGGACCCAACAATGCAGATAATAGCATACCTCCGCACAAATGTCCACTGGAACCGGTGCCGGGGATGGTGAAGTTGATCATCTGCGTGGCAAAGACGAACGCACCCATGATACCCATCAGCGGGATCTTTTTCGTCAGGTCCTCATCTTCACGCACTTTCTTGATGGATACGACTGCTGCTGCAGCGGATGCCGCGTACATGACACCGCCCACTGCCGGACTGATCAAAGCGTCTGCCATATGCATAAGGCAAATCCTCCCTTATAAAATGAATTTCTTGTATAGTATATCACTTTAGTCGGGATTCCCGTAAGCCCCCTGGGGGGATAGAATTTTGCATAAATATACCCCGAGGGATCCCGGGGTAAGGATGTGCTACTGCATTGGCTTCGCTTTCGTCTGCCGGATCAGATAATCCATCCGGTCGACTTTGCGTTGACATTCATGGAGTTCTTCCATCAAAACGCATCGGCATTTCCTGAGGTGCAGCAGCAGTGCCTTGGTGTCACCCGCCTCATAGAGCTGCTCTGCTTTCTCCAAAGCCTCACCCTTGCAGCCAGCGTCTTTCATGTTCAAAAGGATCTTGTCCCATGCCTGTTCCATTTCGACCTCCCCTTTTTCTTTCCTGCTTGTATTATAAGGCCTTTACGAAACTCGCACAAATGGTTATAATGAATTTCATGATATGCACGTTTTGAATATCACTGGTCATAGAAACCAAGGAGGAGATCTCATGGAGATACGTACACTGCGCTATTTTCTGGCTGTTGCGCGGGAAGAGAATATGACGCGAGCTGCCGATCTGCTGCATGTGACACAGCCGACTCTGTCCAAGCAGTTGAAAGCCCTGGAAGATGAACTGGGTAAGAAACTCTTTGTCCGGCACAGTTTCAGCCTGAGCCTGACGGAGGAAGGCATCCTCCTGCGGGACCGAGCGGAAGATCTGGTCTCCATGGCGGACAAGATTGAGCAGGAGTTTCTGTCGCTGGACGATATCACCGGAGGCGACATCTATTTTGGTCTGGCAGAATCCTACCAGATCCGGTATCTGGCCCGGGAGATCCAGAAATTCAAGACCGCCTATCCGAAAATGCGGTATCACATCACCAGTGGCGACACCGAGCAGGTCACAGAAAAGTTGGACAAAGGACTCCTGGACTTTGCTGTCATCTGCACGGTGCCGGATGAAACCAAATATGAATACCTTCTGTTCCCGGAAGCGGACTATTTCGGAGCCGTCCTGCCTGCGGATGGTCCCTTGGCAGAAAAAGACTGTATCACTGCGGAGGATCTGGCAGGGCAGCCGCTCTTCTGTTCTGAGCAAAGTTGGAACCATGACATCAGGCCTTGGGCTAAGGATCGTTTTTCTCAACTGCGGCTGGAAGGATCGTTCCGCCTGTCCTACAACGGGTCCATGTTTGCGAAAGAAGGCCTCGGGATCCTCTTGACCCTGAACGACCTGATCGATACTTCTCCAAAGAGCGGTATGGTCTTCCGGCCTCTCGCGCCCCGGTTGGAAATGAACATGCATCTGATCTGGAACAAGTACCAGAGTTTTACCCCCATCGCGGAAAAGTTCCTGGAACAGATCCGCATGGCATTCGGCAAATAGGAAAAACCGCGGCAAAAATGATTTGCCGCGGTCCTTTTTTGCTTTCCATAACGTATTATTCCGCAACGACCTTGATCTCGGTGCAGCCGACGCCTTCGACCCACGCTTTGACCACGATCTCGCCCGGTTCGTCTGCTACCACCGCCGCCATCGCTCGGCCTTCATACGCCTTGCAGTACGGCGTGCCATAGTTCTCTTCCGTGCAGGGGTTGCCGGAACCGATGCCCGCCAGACGGCCTGCGCCGCTCACTTCGATGTTGATCACGGAAGTCTCGTACGGAACACGCGCACCTTCTTCGTCCACGATGGTCAGCGCCACATAGGACAGATCCTGACGGTCCGCCTTGATAGTCGGACGATCTGCGCAGGCGGTGACGTTCGCCGCTTTGCCCGTCGTCTTCAGGCAGCAGCGCCCGATCTCTTTGCCATCACGATAGGCCACCGCTTCCACGGTACCCTTCTCGTACGGGATCTCCAGGGACGCTTCCAGCTTCTCCACCGGAGCCTTGCCTTTAGATACGCCGTTCAAGAAGAACTCGACCTCGTCCGCATCCGCGTAGGCGTCCACCTTGACCGGCTTGCCCAGCCACTCGTCCTCGAAGGTCCAGGTATCTTCCACGTCTCTCCAGTGCCAGCCGGTGCCCCAGAAGGTGTCGCCGTTATGGCAGGGATGGGTCGTGTACAGGGCCATCTTGTCACTATGGCCGTCGAAAGCTTCCCACATGATCTCACGATAGTAGGACTGGCCGGTACG
>JAILDJ010000112.1 GCA_024689505.1 Clostridiales bacterium | reverse complement strand
TGGTGGGCTCGATGATCACGGAGTCCTTGTTCAGCAGACCTTTTGCTTCTGCATCATCGATCATCGCCTTCGCGATGCGGTCCTTGACGCTGCCGGCGGGGTTGAAGTATTCCAGCTTGACCAGGATCGTTGCTTCCAGTTTCAGTTCTTTCTCGATATTTACGACCTCGACCAAAGGCGTATTGCCGATGAGTCCCAGTGTTCCTTTATAAATGTTTGCCATGATATGTGTCCTTTCTTATTGCAGTGCCGCGAAGCCCTGTTCCAGGTCCGCGATGATATCGTCGATGTGTTCGGTACCGATGGAGAGACGGATCGTGCTGGGGCGGATGCCCTGATCCAGCAGCTCTTCTTCGGACAACTGTGAATGGGTGGTGGAAGCCGGGTGGATGATCAGACTCTTGACGTCGGCTACATTGGCCAGCAGGGAGAAGATCGTCAGGTTGTCGATGAACTTCCAGGCCTCTGCCTGCCCGCCCTTGATGTCGAAGGTGAAGATCGACGCGCCGCCGTTCGGGAAGTACTTTTCATACAATGCGTGGTCCGGATGATCCGGCAGGGAAGGATGATTGACTTTCTCCACCAGGGGATGCGCGTTCAGGTAATCTACGACCTTCTTGGTGTTCTCCGCATGGCGGTCCAGCCGCAGCGAAAGGGTCTCCACGCCCTGCAGCAGCAGGAACGCGTTGAAGGGGGAGATACAGGCGCCGGTATCGCGCAGCAGGATCGCCCTAATGAAGGTGACGAAAGCGGCGGGTCCTACAGCGTCATAGAAGGAGACACCATGATAACTGGGGTTCGGGGAAGCGATGTTCGGATACTTGCCACTTGCGCTCCAGTCGAACTTGCCGGACTCGATGATCACCCCGCCGAGGGAGGTGCCATGGCCGCCGATGAATTTGGTGGCGGAGTGGACGACGATGTCCGCACCGTATTCGAAAGGCCGAATCCAGTAAGGAGTGCCGAAGGTGTTGTCCACGACGACCGGGATCCCGTATTTATGGGCGATCTGAGCGATCGCGTCGATGTCCGGAATGTCGCTGTTGGGGTTGCCTAAGGTTTCCAGGTAGATCGCGCGTGTGTTGTCCTTGATGGCGCCTTCGACCTCTGCCAGATCATGGGCATCGACGAAGGTGGTCTCGATCCCGTATTGGGGCAGTGTATGAGAGAGGAGGTTGAAGCTTCCGCCATAAATGGTCTTCTGGGAAACGATGTGGCCGCCGTTGGCTGCCAGTGCTTCGATGGTATAGGTGATGGCCGCCGCACCGGAGGAGACGACCAGGGCTGCACTGCCGCCTTCCAAAGCGGCCAGCCGCTCTTCCAGTACGCCCTGGGTGGAATTGGTCAGGCGGCCGTAGATGTTGCCGGCGTCGGCCAGACCGAAGCGGTCGGCCGCGTGCTGGCTGTTGTGGAAGACGTAGGAAGTGGTCTGGTAGATCGGTACGGCACGGGCATCGGTGGCCGGATCGGCCTGTTCCTGTCCTACGTGCAGCTGCAAGGTTTCAAATCTATAAGTACGCATGGTGCTATCTATCTCCTTTTGTGATTTTTCTGATCGCCGCTCCGGAGCATAAAATAAGCCCGGAAACTTATATGATAAGCTCCCGGGCAAGCGGCATATGTAAGCGACGCAGACGTCAACATCGCAACATTGCAAGGCGCATGCGAACAGAATCGAACGCCTTGGCCGGAGCATATGCCCGGGAGGTAAGCATTCGACAACACATGGCGGTGGTCTGTTTGCGATTCGTGCTACGATACATGTCTGTGCCTTCTTTCTAAAAGGTTGTGGACACTATAACACTATTCGACTACTATGTCAATAGGTAAATGAGAAAAAACTTGAAAAACCTATTCGCCTACTATATAATAGGCACAAACAGGGAGGATATACATATGATCTCGACAAAAGGCAGATACGCGATCCGCGTGATGATCGATCTGGCGGAGCATGATAATGGCAGCTATATTCCATTGAAGGACATCGCCGCCAGGCAGGAGATCTCCAAGAAGTATCTGGAGATCATCGTGAAGGATATGGTGGCGGGCGGCCTGATCAAAGGGGCCAGTGGCAAAGGCGGTGGATACAAGCTCTTGCGGAAACCGGAGGAGTACACCGTCGGGGAGATCCTGGAATTACTGGAAGGACCTTTAGCGACCGTAGCATGCCTGTCAGATGGTGCGTCCCCGTGTCCACGGGCAGCTGCTTGCAAGACACTGCCTTTATGGGAAGAATATGACCGTCTGACGCATGAGTTTTTCTATGGGAAGCGGCTAAGCGATCTGGTGGGTAATATGACCGGAAAATAAACAGCTAAACGATGCAGTTTAGAATAAAGTTCTTTTGTACAAATTTATTGTTGCTAAAAAAGCAACAAGGGAGTATAATGCAATTGAACTTGTGTATATATACATTTATATGTTATAAACGGCAAGATTCCGATCTTGGTTTGCACCCGCAAATCAGGATCATTCTTTGTTTATAGCGCAATAAGTGAACAATTAAATAACGAACAATAATAATGTATATAATTTGTATGTTTATGCATTATTTGCGTTTGAATCAATAGTATTTGATCTTGGTCTGCGTATGCGGGTCAGGATCAATATTTGTATATAGCATATGAAGGGAACAATTAAATGGTGAACAACACAGACAACGAGTACGAGATCGACCTGCGGGAACTCTTTATGGTTTTGCTGCGCCGTTGGTGGGCGATCGCGCTTGCGATCGTATTTGGCGGGGCAGCTGCTTTTGGCTACACGTATTTTCTTGTCGACCCGTTGTACCAGGCCAGCACGCTGCTTTACGTCAACAACTCGGACATCTCTGTCGGGGCGACGTCCTTCAGCATTTCCAACGCGGATCTTACGGCGGCGCAGAAACTGGTCGATACCTATGTGGTCATCCTGAAGTCCCGCACCTCGCTCAACACCATCAGCGAAAAGGCCGGGATCAACTATAGTTACGAAACCCTGAAGAATATGATCTCCGCAAAAGCGGTGAACTCGACGGAAGTCTTCGAGGTCGTCGTGACCAGTAAGGATCCTGCGGAGGCGGAGAAGATCGCCAATACCATCGCGGACGTGCTGCCGTCCAAGATCGCGGATATCGTTGTGGGCAGCGACGTGCGCATCGTCGACTATGCTGTCATACCGTCGCACCGTTCCTCACCCAGCTATACCCGCAACACCGCCATCGGCATGCTGATCGGCGCGGTGCTCATGGCCGCGATCCTCATCCTGGCCTATCTGTTCGACGAAAACATCCGTTCCGAGGACTATCTGACGCAGAACTATCCTGATATCCCGCTGCTGGCCGTTATCCCGGACATGTCGGTCTCCGGCAAGCGCGGGGGCTACTATGGCTACCAGTATGGCGATGCGCCTACCAACACGCGACAGGCCGCTAAGCAGAGGTCGCGTAAGAGCGATAGTACCAGCAGTCGTAAAGCATCTGAGCAGGAGGTGAAGGAAAATGGCAAGTAAGACGAAAAACACCACCAAAGGTTTCACCTCGAATGATACCCGCAACGAGCGGCGTCACAGGCTTGCCGGCAACATGAACTTCGCTGCGTCGGAAGCCTACAAGCTGCTGCGTACGAACCTCATGTTCTCCTTTTCTGATAACGGCAAGTGCCACATCATCGGTATGACAAGTTCCTTCCGCGGAGAAGGCAAAAGTTTAACATCCATCAACCTGGCCTACACCCTGGCTGAAAGTAATAAGAAAGTGCTCCTCATCGAGGGCGATATGCGTCTGCCCACGTTTTCGGGGCGTCTGCGCCTGAATGCAGCTCCCGGACTTTCCAACGTGCTGGCGGGCATCAATACGACGGACGAAGCGATCCAGCCCTTTGTGATCGATGCGGATGCGGACGATGCCCTGCAGGTAGATGTCATGGTGTCCGGCGATATCCCGCCGAATCCGTCTGAGCTCCTAGGCTCGGAGCATGCGGCCGGCCTGTTCAATCTGCTGCGCGGCAAGTACGACTACATCATCTTCGATCTGCCGCCGGTCACCGCAGTTACGGATGCGCTGGTCGTCAGCAAACTGGTCGATGGCATCGTGGTGGTCGTCAGAAACAACCACGCCGTACGCGGCGCCCTCGCAGAAACCATCCGTCAGCTGAAGCTGGTGGACGCACATATCCTGGGCTTCGTCTTCAACGGTGCGACCGAATCCGGCTCCAGCTATTACAAAGGCAAGAGCTACTACAAAGGAAACTATTACAAGAAATGATCGATTTCCATTCGCATGTGCTGCCGGGCATCGATGATGGGAGCGACAGCATCGAAACATCGTTGGGCATGCTCGACATGTGGCGCAGCCAGAAGATCGACCGCTTGTGTGCGACACCGCATTTTTACGCTGAACATAACACGCCGCGCCGGTTCTTAAGAAACCGGGATGCTGCGTATCAGGAGCTGATGGAAGCGGCCAAGGGTCAGAAGGGGTATCCGAAGATCCTTTTAGGTGCTGAAGTACGTTTCTTTGATGGCATCAGCAACGTGGCCGCACTGCCAACGCTCTGCCTGGAAGGGACCGATCTTTTACTTCTGGAAATGCCCTTTTCGCGCTGGACGGACCGGATGCTGCGGGAAGTCGCGGAGATCCGCCGCCGCGGTATGATCCCGGTCGCCGCGCATATAGAGCGCTATATGGATTTCAATTCCAAGAGCATGATCCGCCATTTCATGGACCTGGACATTCTCATACAGTGCAATGCGGAATTCTTCCTCTCCAAGCGGACCTCGCGCAAAGCCCTGTCGCTTTTGAAAGACAGACGCATCCACTTCATCGGATCGGACGCGCACAACCTGTCATCCCGTGCGCCGAATATGGATGAAGCCCTGCAGCTGATCCAGAAAAAGCTGGGCACCCGCACCATCGAGTATCTGCGCCGGATGGAAGAAATGATCGACGAAGGATAATCATGAAAAAAAGAACAGTCTACGCGATACTGGCGGTCCTGCTGGTGGCAGGCGCCTCCTATTGCGGAGTCAGAATATACAAGAGCACGTATGCGCCGAAGGACGTCAAGACCGAGGAGGTTTCGTCCGAGGAGAGCAGCGTGCCGGAACCCGAACCAGAACCGGAACCTGAGCCAGAGCCGGAAACAGAGCCTGAGCCCGAACCTGAGGAGTCCAGTACTCCGGAACCAGAGCCGGAACCGGAGCCCTACGTCAGCCCGATCGATTTTGAAGAGCTGCAAAAGCTCAATTCCGACATCTACGCCTGGATCAAGATCAAAGGCACGAATGTGGATTTCCCCGTGCTCCAGAGTCCGAACAACGATGCTTTTTATCTGGACCACAACAGTGACGGTAAGTATTCCGCCAACGGGTCCATCTTCTCCGAACATGAGTACAATGGGACCGATTTCAAGGACCCGGTCACCATCCTGTACGGCCACAACCAGTGGGATGGCGCCATGTTCGGTAAACTACAGGTCACATTTTCAGACGAAAAGTTCTGGAAGAAAAAACGGGTCATTCAAATCTATACGCCGGACGCCCTCCTGGAATACGAAGTGTTCGCTGCGGTCCCGTACTCTAACGAGCACATCCTGTATTACCACAATTTCTGGGATCAGGAAGTGTTCACGGGCTTCTTCGCGGAGATCATGAACACGCGGGATTTGAGCGCCCGCGTCAAGGAGAAATACGCGCCGGGTCCGGAGGACAAGGTCCTGATCCTGTCCACCTGCCTGAATGGCAATGACCGGAATCGCTTCCTGGTCATGGGAAGACTCAAAACTTCCGATGACCGTTGATATAAATGTAAGAGGCGAAATCTTTGGGGAAAGGAGGAAAATTCCAATGAAAAAGATACTCGCCATCATGACGATGCTCGTCATGATGATCTGCATGGCCGTTCCGGTCATGGCAGAAGAGGAGGAGACTCCTAGTGTTACCAGCGATGACCTGGTCATCGTGATCAGTGAGAGCGATGAAACTCCTTCTGAGGCTGATATGGAGGGTTACGAGTTGATCGGCAAGGTCCTTGACGCGACTCTCGTACATTCCGAGTCCGGAGAGGAGGCAACGGAGGAAGAAGTTGCTGCGTATATCAAAGCGCAGGGCGGTTCCATCGTTGTAGACTTCAGCGAATACGTCAAGGAGACGCCGGACAAGGTCCTGCATAAGATTGACGGCAGCTGGAAGTCTGAGTCTTTCTCTGGTGCTAAGGTCACTGTTAGCAGCCTGAGCCCGTTCGCATTCCTGAAGAAGACCGGGAACAATCCTGGTGCTGGTGATCAGGGTGGCAAGACCTCTCCGCAGACTGGCTACAACACCACGCTGTGGGTCGTCCTGGGCGTCATGATGGTTGCCGGAGCCGGCTTCTGCGTAGCGAAAGCCCGCAAGAATGCTGCATAAGCATCACGCAGTATACGTATGGGTATCCGGCGTATGTCGGATACCCATTTACAAACTTCAAGAATCAAAGGGGAAGCCCCTATGAAAATAGATATCAGCCGTCAGAAGAGAAGACTTAAAGCCTT
>JAILDJ010000090.1 GCA_024689505.1 Clostridiales bacterium | reverse complement strand
CCGTATCTGATGCCTATGCGTTGTGACGCACAGGTAATGCTGAAGCATGATGTCGACCTGGAAAAGCTGCAGGCGTTTATCCGCAAGGAACGTAAAGTCAAGAATGAAGTGATCTCATATATGCAGATCGTGATCGCAGCGTATGTGCGTGCGGTCAGTCAGAATCCGGGCATCAACCGGTTCATCATGAACAAGCAATATTTTGCTCGCAACAACTGCAGCGTAGCGTTCACATTGCTGAAAGATCCAAGTGATATCGATGCCGGCGAGACGGTCGTCAAGATCAAATTCGATCTGACGGACACCATCTATGATGTGCGCGACCGTGTGGACAAAGCGATCGAGGAGAATCGAGGCGTCGGCCAGAAGAATTTCGTCGATAAATTGCTGGCAGTTTTGTTCAAAGTACCTGGTCTTGCTACCTGCATCGTAAATCTGGTGCGCGTGCTGGATCGTTATGGCATTGCGCCGGGCGTTCTTATGGAAGAACTGCCTTTCTACGTGGGCATGTACATCACCAACATGGCTTCCATCGGTCTGCATGAAGTCAATCATCATATCTATAATTTCGGTGATGTCAGCCTGTTCTTCGGCATGGGCATGCCGGAGCGTATCGCTGTCGTGGAGAACGGGGAGACCCGTATGAAGCGTTTCCTGCCCATCGGCATCACCGCGGACGAGCGTGTCTGTGCCGGTTCGCATTATGCAAGATTCTTCAATGATATGCGCCATTATCTGGAAGATCCGGAAGCACTTCTTGTACCGCCGGAAACCATTCATTTCGATAACGGTCTGGAATACCATGAGCCAAAGATAGAGAAGAAAGAGCAGAATGCATGAGCGATAGAAAGTATACGGTGCGGACGGTACATATCCCGACGGAGGGCAGTACCGAAGGCGCTCCGATCCGGGCGCTCGTATTCACACCGACGGAAGAGCCGTCGGGGATCGGTGCCTTATGGATCCATGGCGGAGGCTATGTCGGCGGAATGCCGGAAATGGCGTACGCCTCGCGGGCAAGGGATCTGGTGAAGACCTTCGGCATGACGATCCTTGCACCGGACTATCGCCTGGCCGGACAGGAACCCTACCCTGCCGCTTTGGAGGACTGCTATGCCGCTCTGCGATATCTGCATGATCATGCGGAGGAGCTCGGCGTGGATCCGGATCGGATCATCGTCGGCGGGGAGAGCGCGGGCGGCGGCCTGACGGCGGCTCTGTGTATCTATGCCCGCGATAAGGGAGAGATCCCGATCCGCTATCAGCTGCCCTTGTATCCGATGCTGGACTGCGAGGATACCTTGTCCTCCCGTGATAATCATGGGATCAATTGGGATACGGAACGCAACCATAAAGCATGGAAAGCGTATCTGAAGAATGTGCCCGGTCCGGTGCCGGCCTATGCTTCACCTGCACGCCTGGAGGATTATCGAAATCTTCCGCCGGCGTATACGTTTGTGGGTGATGGGGAACCGTTCTACGACGAGACCCTGACCTTTGTTCGGAAACTGCAGGAAGCAGGCGTGCCCGCCACGGTCGACGTATACCCGACCAAGGTACATGCATTCGATATCATGATGCCGATGCGGCCATTGAGTCAGAAGGCCCGCAAGACCTTCTACGCGCAGCTTGCCATCGACCTGGAACGATATGTCAACAGAAGGGATATCTTATCATGAAAGAATTCTGGAGATTCATCAAATTCGCACTGTTTTCGGCCAGCGCCGGCCTGATCGAGATCGGTTCGTTCGCGCTGTTCAATGAGGTGCTGCACTGGCCTTACTGGCTCAGTTACCTGGTCGCGCTGGTCCTGTCGGTCGTCTGGAACTTCACTCTGAACCGCAAGTTCACCTTCAAGTCTGCGGCCAACATTCCGATCGCGATGCTGAAAGTCGCTCTGTTCTACGTGGCCTTCATTCCACTGTCCACGCTGCTGGAGCACTTCCTTACAACAAATCTCGGATGGAATGAATACCTGGTCACCGCCATCAACATGGGTCTGAACTTCATAACGGAGTTCCTGTATCAAAGATTTTTCGTGTTCGGAAAATCGATCGATACGCAGAAATAAGAAACGTCAGCTGTCCGGGGAGAAATATAGCTGCAGGTTATATTGGATCGCTGCAGATGTAAAACATACTATTTTCAGAGGGGATCAAAATGAAAAAACGATGGATCACTGTTCTGGCCATGATCATGGCGTGTGTGCTTCTTGCCGCGTGCAGCAAAGGCGGTGGAGAGAAGAAGCAGGATAACGCGGGTGGAGATGCGTCTGCGACAGTTGCGGAGAGCACCGTGACAGAAGAGTCCGCTGACGAAGGTGCATCCGAGGAAGCATCGGAAGGCATCATAGTAGAAGATTTTGAATTCTCGAAGACTGCGTCAGACGAGGAGTTGGAAAAACCGATCACCGCGTGCGGCCTGCAGTTTGATGACAATGAGGACCTGTAATTTGAGAACGCTCTGAACCAGGAACGGGAGAGTCTCCATCTTCATATCGGGATCCTCAGCATGGGTTATGACATGGAAACGTATCTGGCGACAAGCCAGGCCGACAACGCCCAATATGCGACTTCTGTTGCGCGTGGATATCATATCCAGCAGGCAGACGCTGCCAATGCGGACGGATCAGCAAAGTGTACCGTGATCCGCTATACCAGTTTTGAGGATGGCGGGGAAAACGATTACCAGTACATGGGAGATCTGGTGTATACGGATGGCACATCCGTCGCAGGCACGGAATTCATCTATTCCATCGACAAAGAATACGGCAACGGAGAAGAGGTCGAAGCCGCAATGAAAGCCATTACCGGATACTACGGGATCGATTACAGCAGACTCGATTGGGTCGATGTGGAAAGCCGGGCCGAATAAGACGAAGCGTAAAAAGGCGTTACCTTTAGGGTAAACGCCTTTTATTGTGTTGACTCGAAAGAACGGGAAGGTTTGTCCGTTTATCTACCTGATCGGGCGACATTTTTCTTCCAGATCAGGTATTTTTTCAAAGTGTACAGTATTGAGAATGATCGATGAGAATGATCAGGTAGATTTTCAAGAAATAGAGTGCGATCAGTGGCTGAATTACATGATTGTGAAAACCAAGAAGTAAAAATCAGGTAGATTTAAAAAATTACCATCTTTTTTTACAGTATTCTGAGAATCCGATCACGCATATCATGTAGAGTTTTTGAATTTACCCGGTAGACAGGATTCGTGAGGAAGAATCAGGTACTCAGCACCATCAGCACAAAAAAACGTCCCATCATTTCTGATGAGACGTTTTTTAAGGTGCCACCCAGATTTGAACTGGGGGTGGGGGAGTTGCAGTCCCATGCCTTACCTCTTGGCTATGGCACCATGGAGTGACCCGTGGGAGAATCGAACTCCCGTTACCGCCGTGAAAGGGCGATGTCTTAACCGCTTGACCAACGGGCCGGAATGTGCTTTTCAACATAGATGTTTGT
>JAILDJ010000052.1 GCA_024689505.1 Clostridiales bacterium | reverse complement strand
TCCAAAGTAACCTTGCTCTTGATGTTCAGCGTAGCTGTGGTTTTATTCAGCTTGATGCTGGTCGGCGCTTTCTTGACCGTCAGCTTATAGGTGGCCTTTTTGCCGGAATCGGTCTTTGCGGTGATGGTGCAGCTACCGGCTTTTTTCGGCGTGACCTTACCGTTTTTGCTGACCGTAGCGATCGCTTTGTCGCTGCTGGACCATTTGACCCGATCCGTCGTATTGGACGGTGACAGCGTAGGTTTCAAGGTAAAGGTCTCTTTGACACCTTTTGTCCCCTTTGTGGCATCCAGAACGATCTTTGTCGCCGGAATGGTGACGGTAACTTCGCAGGTGGCGGTAGCGCCGCCATCCACCGCCGTGGCTGTGATCGTCGTCGTACCGGCTTCCTTCGCCGTGATCTGACCAATGCTGTCGATCGTCGCGACATCGGTATTGCTGGACGACCAGATCACTTCCTGGTTTTCCGCGTCATCCGGAGAGATCTCGGCCTGCAGTGCGGACTTCTTTCCCTTGGGGATCTTCAGTGTCGCCGCACTGAGGGTGATCTTCTCGACCTTTTGCTTCGGTACCGTGACAGTGATCTCAGCCTTCGCCGTTTCTCCCTTTGCAGTAATGACCGTTGTGCCGGAACCGACCGCGGTCACTGTGCCATCCTGGGAAACAAAGGCGACAGATTCGTCTGAACTGGACCATTCCAGTTCATCTTCCGCGCCTTCCGGCTGAAGGGTGACCTGGATCTGCTTTTGATCACCAGCGTGCAATTCCAGACTTTCCGAATCGGCTGTGATCGTTTCCGCATAGACTGGGACAGCCTCCTCTTCCGCCGCAATAGCCTCTTCCGGTTCCTGCGGCTCACCCTCTTCAGCGTAGAGGCTTCCTGTCCCGACGAGCAGCGTCAGGATCAACCAAAAAGCAAGCAATCGTTTCATATATTTACCCTCTTAAATCTCATGGATCAGTTTGAGCCATCCCTCATACAGTTTCGCAGATTCCTGTGCATGCATGATCGGATGGAAATATCTTTCATGTTCTTCCATGGTTTTGAGCTCCTGCGGATCTTTCCAGATACGCTTCATAAGGCCGGCCATGAATGCCGCTCCCATGGCGGTGACTTCCGGGTTGTCTCCCTTGATGACCGGGATCTGCAGGATGTCCGCCTGGCACTGCATCATGAACTGGTTGGCGGTCATACCGCCGTCCACACGCAGGGTCTTGCAGGGCATGCCCATCTCACGTTCCATGGCGCCCACCACGTCCTTGACACGGAAGCCTACACTTTCGAGCGCCGCCCGGACGATATGGTTGGCATTGGTTTTGCGGCTCATACCATGGATGCTGGCGCGCACGCCGTTCTTCCACCAGGGAGCGCCAAGGCCCTGGAAGGAGCTTAAGAAGTAAACACCTTCACTGCTGTCGACCGCGGTGGCCATAGCCTCGGATTCTGCCGCGTTGGCAAGGATACCGAGATTATCACGCAGCCACTGCACGACCGCACCGGCCATGAAGATGCTGCCTTCAAACGCGTAGTAGACTTCGCCCTTGTAACCCCATGCGACCGTCGTCAGCAGGCCTTCCTTGGACAGGACAGGCTCTTTGCCGATATTGGAAAGGATGAAAGCGCCGGTACCATAGGTGCACTTGGCTTCGCTCTTCTGGAAGCAGCGCTGTCCGAACAGCGCGCTCTGCTGGTCGCCCAGGACCGCCAGGATCGGGATCGGCGCGCCAAGATAGGCCGCGTCCAGAGCACCGAATTCCGCACCGCTCTCGAGCACGTCGGGCAGGCAGGAACGCGGGATATCGAAGAATTCCAGGATCTCGGGATCCCAGTCCAATGTATGGATATTGAATAGCATGGTGCGGCAGGCATTGGAATAGTCTGTCACAAAAGATGCGCCGTTCGTGGCTTTCCAGATGAGCCAGGTATCGATCGTGCCGAAGAGAAGGTTGCCCTCCAGTGCCATGCGGCGTGCGCCTTCGACATTCTTCAGGATCCAGCCGGCTTTCGTCGCGGAGAAGTACGCGTCAAGAATGAGGCCGGTCTTTTTCTGGAACCATTCGGTCAGGCCGCGTTCGATCAACTGTCCACAGTATTCCTCCGTACGGCGGCACTGCCATACGATCGCGTTGTGGATCGGCTCGCCGGTCCGCTTATCCCATGCGATCAACGTTTCTCGTTGGTTCGTGATACCGATGCAGTCCACGTCGGCAGCAGTCATTTCCAGCTTTTCCAGCACCTTGGCAGCCGCCAGGATCTGCTTGTCCCAGATCTCGATCGGGTCCTCTTCGACCCAACCGGTATGCGGATAGATCTGACCGATCTCTTCCTGATGCATTCCCAGAGTCTTTCCATTCTCGTCAAAGATCAGCGCGCGTACGCTTGTCGTACCTGAGTCTAATGCCATGATCCGTGCCATATCATTCTGCCTCCTCGTTCTCCGATTCTTCTACATCCTGTGCTTCTGACTCTTCTTCGTCATGCCGTTTCTGGTCGTGCTCTTCCTCCGCAGGCTCCGGTGCGGGCTCCTGTTCAGGTTCGGGCTCAGGTGCCGGTTCCTCTTCCTCCCACTGGAATTCCACAGTTGCAAATCGTTCGTGCAACTGGACCAGGATACGGTCCAATTCGGCCCTTGTCAAAAGGGCCTTTGGATTAAGGATACCACGACCTTGGTCTTCAATCAAGTTCAATTGATATGCAATTTGCACTTTCTCGCGGGTATTCTCCTCGCATTGGTTGATGTCTTCAAACGTTTCTTTGAAATCAGCCGTGATCCCGCTCATGACGTCCGGCGCACAGATATCCAGCAGATCGATCAGCCAGACGATGGCTTCTTCCCGGGTGGCGGAGTTTTCCGGCGTGCGCAACTGTTCTATCTGCTCATCGAACACCGTCTGCGGAGCCCCCATGGCCTCCAGGAACATGGTAAGGACCGCATCGCTGCGGACACCTCCCAGATAATCCGGACCGACCGTCGTAAAGGACCATTTCTCTTCAACAGTGTCGATCTTCACGTCCTCCTGATACACGTCGAAAGCGACGCTGACCGTGTATCTGGTACTGGCCTGGTATTCTCCCATCGGGAAAAGGATCAACGTATTCCACAGCCCGTCTGTATCACCCGGTGCCACCAGATGGAGCCGCTCGGTCTTCTCCGTCTCGGTATTGAGCAGTTCGGCCTTGATATCCTTAAACCGCAGATCCGAAAGCCCTGCCGCGTAATACTGCACCGTGATGGGGATGCCCAGGGAGCGGACCTCGCTCATGGCCTCCGGGAAGTGGGACAGCGACGAATAGTAGATCGTACCCACATCCTGTTGTCCTGCGTAGGGATAGACCGTAGTCATGGGCTCTCCCTCATAGCCGCTGCCGCCCAGGACCATGCAGTAATAGTATCCGCTGCGGCCCATGCCGATATCCCCGTAGTTTGGGTTCAGCAATGAAGTGCGCAGATAGGGATCCCGCATGCACCAGGCCACGAAATCCTCGAAGGTGACCATGCGGTAGTTATCGTATTCAGTGACGTACTGTTTGGTATAGCCGGCGAACCGACTGCGGTCCACCGGGTAGCCGCCGGTGTATCCGGTCTCCCCCGGGACTTCCTCAAAACTGAGCTGGTTGGCCGTGTTCATATAGGCGCTGTGGTTCTCCGCCGTCTGGTCCAGCAGCGGCTGCTGTGTCAGCACCGACAGGCCCAGGCTCCGCCGGATCACGTTGATGGACCCGCAGGCGTTATAGCGGGACACAGCCTGCTGTATGGCCTGATTTTCGGCGGATGCCGCAGAAGCCGGCCCTCGACTGGCGGAAAAACTGCATAAAATGAGCGCAGCCAGCAGCACGCTCATTACCATAGATCTTATTTTCCTCATGGTCTGACCTCCTGCCTGACTGCGCTTACTCATGACTTATTCTTCTTCAAAATCCAACGTTTCCAGCGCGTCCGATTCCGGCTCTTCCTCTCCGTCCTCGACCTGGCTTTCCTGGATCAAGGCGGCGCTGACGACGCGCGTTCCCTCTTCCAGCGTGATCAGCTTGACACCTGAGGTGACGCGGCCGATCAAGGATACGTCGGATACCTTCATACGGATCATGATGCCTTCGGAATTCATGAGCATCAGTTCCTGATCCTCGCGTACGATCTGCACACCGACGACCGGACCTGTCTTCTCGGTGATGCGATAGTACAGGATACCCTTGCCGCCGCGGCGCTGGTTGTTGAACTCACTGACCACAGTGCGCTTGCCCATGCCGTTTTCTGTGACGGCCAGGATCGCGTCGCCCTCCGCGACGATCATCATGTCGATGACCTCATCGTCATCCGCCAGACTGATGCCGCGTACGCCCATGGAACTGCGGCCTGTCGGACGCACGTCGCTTTCCTCGAAGCGGATCATCTGACCATTGCGGGTGGCCAGCATGATCTCGTCCGTGCCGTGCGTCATCTTGACGCCGATCAGCTCGTCGTCCTCCTGCAGCGTGATAGCGATCAGGCCGTTGGACCGGATGTTGGCATATTCGCTGACATAGGTCTTCTTGACCACGCCGCGGCGCGTGCCGAACATGAGACAGGACTGTTCGCTGTATTCTTCCTTGCTGGAGCGCTGGACGATCTCCGTGACCTTTTCCTCGCCCGGCAGGCTCAGAAGGTTCACGATGGCCGTGCCACGCGCCGTACGGCCCGCTTCCGGGATCTCGTAAGCCCGCATCTGGTAGACCTTACCGTGACTGGTGAAGAAGGTCAGGATATCGTGCGTCTCCGCGATGAACATCTTCTTGACGTAGTCGCCCTCACGGGTCTCCATGCCCTTGATGCCCTTGCCGCCGCGGTTCTGGCTGCGGTACATATCCAGCGACGTGCGCTTGATATAGCCCAGGTTCGTCATCGTGATGACGCAGCGCTCGTTCTTGATCAGATCCTCGATGTCGATCTCGCCCTCCTCATAGGTGATGGCGGTGCGGCGGGGATCCGCATATTTCGTTTTGATGATGAGCAGCTCTTCCTTGATGACGCCGTACAGCAGCTTCTCGTTGGAAAGGATGCCCGTATATTCTGCGATCTTCTGCTCCAGATCATCATATTCGCCCTGCAGACGGTCGCGTTCCAGACCGGTCAGTGCACGCAGACGCATGTCTACGATGGCCTGCGCCTGCGCATCGGAGAAGGTGAAGCGGTTCATCAACCGTTCCTTCGCGATGGCCACGGTCTGCGACCCGCGGATGATGGAGATGATCTCATCGATATAATCCAGCGCTTTGAGCAGGCCTTCCAGGATATGTGCGCGGGCTTGTGCACGTTCCAGATCGTACTGGGTGCGGCGGGTCACCACATCCTTCTGATGCTCCAGATAGTAGGTGAGCATCTGCAGAAGGTTCAGCACGCGCGGCTCACCGTTCACCAGCGCCAGCATGTTGCAGCTGAAGGCATCCTGCAGCTGCGTATTCTTGTACAGCTGGTTCATGATGACCTTGGCATTGGCGTCACGCTTGAGCTCGATCGCGATGCGCATGCCGCTGCGGTCGGACTCATCGCGCAGGTCGGAAATACCTTCCAGCTTCTTGTCCTTGACCAGATCCGCGATGCGCTCGATGAGGCGGGCTTTGTTGACCTGGAAGGGGATCTCGGAGACCGCGATGCGCTGACGGCCGTTCGCCATCTGCTCGACCTCCATGTTGGCACGGACGACGATGCGGCCGCGGCCGGTACGATAGGCCTGTTCGATGCCGGTAACGCCGTAGATGGTGGCGCCGGTCGGGAAGTCAGGACCCTTGATGATCTTCAACAGCTCTTCGATGGTGGTCTCCCGGTTCTCGAGCACATGATTGTCGATGATGCGCACGACGCCATCGATGACTTCGCCCAGGTTGTGAGGCGGGATGGCGGTGGCCATGCCGACGGCGATACCGCCGGTACCATTGACCAACAGGTTCGGGAAATGGCTGGGCAGGACCGTGGGCTCTTTCAAAGAACCATCGAAGTTGGGGATGAAGTCCACCGTGTTCTTGTTCAGGTCGGAGAGCATCTCCATGGCGATCTTGCTCAGGCGCGCCTCCGTGTAACGCATGGCCGCCTGCTCATCACCATCCACCGAACCGAAGTTGCCGTGTCCATCCACCAGCATATACCGCATGTTGAAGTCCTGCGCCATGTGGACCATGGCGTCGTAGATGGAGGAATCACCATGCGGATGATATTTACCCATGGCATCGCCCACGATACGAGCGGACTTACGATAGGGTTTGTCAGGACTCAGGTTCAGTTCGCTCATGGCGTAGAGGATGCGGCGCTGTACCGGCTTGAGGCCGTCGCGCACATCCGGCAGCGCACGCGCCGTGATGACGCTCATCGCGTAATCGATGTAATACTGGCGCATGGAACGCTCCAAGTTGATCGATTCCACCCGGTCGAACTGCTGGTTCTCGTTGTTTTCGATATTATCAGCCATAGTATCTTCTTTCTATATCTTTGATTCATGCATTCCGAAATATCCGCGCAGCGGATATTTAATAAATACCTCAGGAACTTGTACTCCAGGTATGTGAAGGTATTTATGCGTCGATCGTCGCGTACTTCGCGTTCTTCTCGATGAACTCGCGCCGCGGTTCGACCTTGTCGCCCATCAGCAGGGTGAAGATCTGGTCGGCGACGGAGGCATCTTCCATCTCGACACGAAGCAGGATGCGCTTTGCCGGATCCATGGTGGTGTCCCACAGCTGTTCGGCATCCATCTCGCCCAGACCTTTGTAGCGCTGGATCTCGATGGAAGGATCGTTACGCCCATCGATCTGATCCAGGATCTTATCCAGCTCCTTGTCGTCGTAGGCGTAATAATGCTCTTTCTTGCCCTTTTCCACGCGATACAGCGGCGGCTGCGCCACGTAGACATGGCCCTGCTCGATCAGCTGCGGCATGAAGCGGTAGAAGAAGGTGAGCATCAAAGTGCGGATATGTGCACCGTCGACATCAGCATCGGTCATGATGATGATCTTGTCGTAGCGCAGCTTGGTGATATCGAAGTCCTCCTTGAAACCGGTGCCGAAAGCGGTGATCATGGACTTGATCTCCTCGTTGCCCAGGATGCGGTCCTGACGGGCTTTTTCGACGTTGAGGATCTTACCGCGCAGCGGCAGGATGGCCTGGGTGCGGCGCGATCTTGCGCCTTTGGCGGAGCCGCCGGCAGAGTTACCTTCGACGATGTAGATCTCACAGTTCTTCGGATCCCGATCCGTGCAGTCGGCCAGCTTGCCGGGCAGCGTGGTGCTTTCCAGTGCGCTCTTACGGCGTGTCAGCTCACGGGCCTTACGCGCGGCGTCACGCGCACGGGCGGCCAATGTAGCCTTGTTGATGATGAGGCGGGCCACCTTGGGATTCTGCTCCAGGAAGAAGTTCAGGCCGTCGGAAACGATGGCTGCCACCGCACCACGGGCTTCGGAATTGCCCAGCTTCTGTTTGGTCTGGCCTTCGAACTGCGGTTCCGCGATCTTTACACTGACGACCACCGTCAGGCCTTCACGCACATCATCACCGCTCAGATTCTTGTCGTTGTCCTTGAGCAGGCCATTCTTACGGGCATAATCATTGAGGACCTGGGTATAGGCAGCTTTGAAGCCGACCACATGCATACCGCCTTCCGGCGTATTGATATTATTGACGAAACTGAAAATGTTCTCGTTGTACGTATCACTGTGCTGCAGAGCGACTTCCACGTAGACGCCGTCCTTCATGCCCTCCGCGTACATGATCTTATCGTAGATCAGATCCTTGTGACGATTGTTGTATTTGACGAATTCTCGGATGCCGCCTTCGTAGTGGAAGGTTTCCGTCCGAGGTTCTTCCCCGCGGGCATCCGTCAAAGTGATGCGCAGGCCTTTGGTGAGGAATGCCATTTCCTGCAGGCGCTCTTTCAGCGTATCGAACTCGTAGACGACTTCTTCGAAGATCTCGTCATCCGCCAGGAAGGTGACCTCTGTACCGGTATGATCCGTCTCGCCCACGATGGTCAGCGGCTGCGTGGTTTTACCGCGCTCGAAGCGGATCTCGTGGATACTGCCGTTCAGGTGTACCCGAACGCACACATTTTTGGACAGCGCGTTGACAACGGACGCGCCGACACCGTGCAGACCGCCGGAGACCTTGTATCCCCCACCGCCGAACTTGCCGCCCGCGTGCAGGATGGTATAGACGACTTCAACGCCGGACACACCGGCCTGCGGCTGGATATCCACCGGAATACCGCGGCCATTGTCCAGAACGGTGATGGACTCGTCAGGATTGATCGTGACTCCGATCTCGGTGCAATAGCCGGCCAATGCCTCGTCCACAGCATTGTCGACGATCTCGTAGACCAGATGATGCAGACCGGTAGCGGAGGTGCTGCCGATGTACATGCCGGGGCGGCGCCGTACCGCTTCCAGACCTTCCAGGATCTGGATGCTGTTGGCCGCTGTGTATTCTTCAGAGACCGTAAGATCCCCGATCTGCTCGCCGTGGTAATCCTCGGTGGATTCGACCGGAATGGCGCCTTCAGAATCGTTGACGGAAGCGACCAGTTCGCGGGCTTTCAGATCCTCCTCGGTCAGCTCCTCGGCAAGCTGCGGATCCATGTGTTCTCTTTCTTTTTCTGTCATGGAAATACCTTTCTATTGCGTTGTATATGGCATGATTTTACGCGCCATATGTCCCTCTTTATAATACTCTTGTAACTGGTTCATTATACCATAAAATGCGCATAAAAACAAGCCTGAAAACGCTTTTTTGCAGGGTTTTCAGGCTCTTTTGAGACGTGCATGAGGACTGGTACATGCGTCATATTTTTACGATAGGATGTTATAGGAATAGGGAGCCATGACAAGGCGCTGCACCCTGTCTTTGGACAGCAGATCCTGCATCGGATACGGCAGCTCCACCGTCTGCTTCGTGCCGGAATAATTCTGCAGGAAACAGAAGCGGCGCACCTCGTCTTCCCGGATCGTGGCTGTAACGCCCTCCGGAAGATCCGTTTCCAGCGCGCGTTCGATCCCATACGCCCGGATCCGGTCTCCGTAAAAATCCGAAAGAAAACCGTCGTAGGACCGGAATGCGATGTACCAGGCCTCGCCCTTCCCAAAACGGTTGCAGGTCAGCGCCGGACCGCCGGCATAGAAATCCTCGTCATAGGTCAGAAGGGTGTCTGCGCCTTCGGTATGGATTAGGTCGCAGAAGATCCGGGCTTCATACCCGCCCACGTGGTTGGCGTCGCTGTCATACAGAACGTCGATCTCCTCGGACCAGATCCCGAGGACCTTGCGCAGAGGTCCGGGACGACCGGTCTCGAAGCAGAGATCGGTCCCGTCTGTGATGCCGGACCAGTAGGTGGTCACAAAATGGCCGCCGTTGCGCACGTACTCCTCCACTTTGGCCCCGAACCCATCGCGGATCATGTACAGCATTGGCGCGATGACCAGTTTGTAACCGGACAGATCCTGGTCGGCATCGATCACGTCTACGGCAACGCCCCGATCCCACAAGGCCTTATAATGGCGGACGCAGGTATCGAAGTAATCGATCCCTTCCTTGCGCGGCCCCTGGGTATCCCCCAGGATCCAGGCGTTCTCCCAGTCATAGATAATAGCAACCTCCGCTGCCACGGAAGTCCCGATGATATCGGTCATTGCCGGTAACTCGCGGCCTAAAGCGGCCACCTCCCGGAAGACGCGCGTATCCGGCGATGCGTAATGGTCCACCACGGCGCCATGGAACTTCTCGGAGGAACCCAGCGACTTGCGCCACTGGAAGTACTGTACCGTGTCTGCGCCGTGCGCCACCGCCTGGATGGAAGACAGGTTCTGCATGCCGGGCCGGCGCAGTTTGGCCACCTCCTGCCAATTCGTTGCGCTGGGACTCGACTCCATCAGAAGGAATGGTTTCCCCTGCTTGAAAGAGCGGTTCATATCATGGATAAAAGCACGCCTGGCGGCTTCTTCCGCGACGGTACGCCCCTCTGCATGCCAATAGGGATAATTGTCCCAGGAGATCACATCCAACGCCTTTGCGAAGTCCCAGTAATTCAATCCGCGGTCCAGGGAAACGAAATCATGAAAGTTGGTGGTCAGCGGCAGCTCCGGTGTGATGTCTCTGAGGATCCTGCACTCTTCCAGCATGAAATCCAGCGTCTGATCCGAAACAAAACGATGCCAATCCAACGTCAGTCCATGTACCTCATGCTCGCCGATGGGCGACGGTGACTCGATCTCAGACCAGTCCTGATAGGTATGGCTCCAGAAGGAGGTCCACCATGCATGATTCAGTGCATCAAGATCGTTGTGATACCGCTTTTTCAGCCAGTTTCGGAAGGCTTCCTGACACAGCGGGCAATGACAGCCAAATCCTTCAAATTCGTTGGACACATGCCATGCGATGACCGCCGGATGCGTGCCGTACCGCTCCGCCAGCCTGCGGTCGATCTCCCGCACCTTCGCCCGGTACACAGGAGAAGTGAAGCAGTGGTTCTGACGGCCGCCATGCAGATGGCGTACGCGATCCTCGTCCATACGCAGGACCTCCGGATAGGAGCGGCTCATCCAGACGGGCCGTGCCGCGGAGGGTGTCGCCAAGATGACCTGGATGCCAGTATCATGCAGACGATCCAGCACCTGATCCAGCCAGTCAAATTCGAAGTGTCCTTCGACCGGCTCCAATTTCGCCCAGCTGAAGATCCCCACGCTCATCACATTCATACCGGCCTGTTTCATCAGATCGATATCCTGCTCCAGGATCTCCGGACGGTCCAGCCACTGGTCCGGATTATAGTCGGCCCCATGCAGCAGGCCGTGTACCTTCTCAGAAAATGGTCCGAAATTCTGTCTTCTGCGCATAATAAAGCCTCCGTTCTCTTCTTTTGATTCCATTATAAGAGATCGGAGGTAAAATTGCAATAGTTTTACTAATATTTTTACTTAAACTTGCGATATTTTTCTTCTTCGCTGAAGACACAGCCGCAGTATTTCTGCATATACAGCCCTAGGTCCCTGGCCCGCTGCTGTCCATCCCGAAACAATGGGCGGAAATCCCGGTATACGAATGTCACGCCATACTTTTCTCCCATCGCCCGGCCGATCCTGGCGATCCTCTCATGCTGCTGATACGGACTGATCAGCAAAGAAGTAGAATAGGCCGAAAAGCCCCTTGCCGCCGCTTCCTGTGCGGTCTTCTCCAGCCGCACCTGATAGCAGTAGCCGCAGCGTCCATCGATATCCTCCGCGACTGCGCGCACGAAGTCGCGAAGCCCGTAGGTATCCTCCTCGATGAGAGGCATGTGTACCAGACGCGCGTAGGTGCGCAGCGCGTCTCTGCGGCTGCGGTACTCCGTATAGGGATGGATATTGGGATTGAACCAGAACCCCGTGACGTCCAGCCCTTCCATACGCAGGCTGTCGATACACTGGTTGGCGCAAGGCGCGCAGCAGATATGCAGTAACACAGAAGGCATAACGATGATCTCCTTGGAAGAATGAACCGGCCCTTACCCTGTAAGGACCGGTCCCTTGCATACATTATGAAACTTTCTTCAGATAATTGGCCGCTACATAGTAGAACTTGCTGTTCAATTTGATGCAGTACCAAGTATAGCTGTTGGCAGATTTGGAGTACTTCTTCAGCACCTGGACCGTCGTACCCTTGGCCAACGTACCGATGACCTTGCCGGTCAGACCCGCTTTGTCACGATAGTTGAGGGCTTCCGTGGTCACATACTTGGTGTAACTGCCTTTGATCTTGAAGGTGACCTTCCGGCTGCCGGTGTAATTACCCATACCGGTGATGGTGATGGTCGCCGTACCCGGAAGAACGTTGTTCTTATAGGACAGCTTATAATCCGTACCTTTGACCAGGGTCTTGGTCCCGTCTTTGACTGCCGGTGACGGCTTGATGGCCTTGGACGTGTAGCTCTTCGTACTGACGCTGGCCACCGTGATCGAACTTGCGGTGATGGCCTTGGCCGTTGCTACCTTCTTCAGATACGCGGAGACCACATAGTAGAACTTGCCGTCCACTTTGATGGCATACCAGGTATAACCATCTGCCTTTTTACCGGACTTGCTCAGCAGCTGGACCTTGGTGCCCTTGGCCAGTGTGCCCACGCGGGTCGCGGACGTGCTGGCGCCGGAACGATAGTTCAGCGCTTCGGTCGTGACATATTCAACGAACGTGCCTTTGATCTTGAAAGTGACCTTGCGGCTGCCGGTATAGTTGCCTTTACCCGTGATGGTGATGGTTGCCGTACCCGGCCAGGTATTATTGGAATACTTCAGGGTATAATCCGTGCCTTTTACCAGCGTCTTGCTGCCATCCTTGATGGTCGGCGACGGTTTGATGGCACTGGCCGTATAGGCCTTGGATGAAACAGAACCTACACTGACCGTACTGTCACTGATCTTCTTGGTCGTAACGACTTTCTTCAAGTACGC
>JAILDJ010000049.1 GCA_024689505.1 Clostridiales bacterium | reverse complement strand
TGTTCGATATCCAGGAAGAAGTACGTAAACTTCCGTCCTGTCCCGGCGTCTATATCATGAAGGAAGGCGATACCATCCTCTATGTGGGCAAAGCCATCAATCTGAAAAACCGGGTGCGGCAGTACTTCCAAAGTACACGTGGAAAGTCACCGAAGATCCGCAAAATGATCAGCCGCATCGAATATTTCGAATACATCGTGACCGATTCCGAGCTGGAAGCGCTGGTCCTGGAGAACCAGCTGATCAAGCAGAATCATCCTCCGTATAATACCATGCTGCAGGATGACAAACAGTACCCCTATATCAAGGTCACTGTGGGTGAAATGTATCCCCGCATCTTTGTCGCCCGCCGCGTCCAAAGGGACGATGCCCGGTATTTCGGCCCATATACCAACGTCAGCAGTATGCGTGAAACCTTGGATATGTTGAAAAACATCTGGGCCCTGCGCCACTGCAACCGGGATCTGCCGCGAGACATCGGCAAGGAGCGGCCTTGCCTGAATTATCACATCGGACAATGCATGGGGCCTTGTACCGGTAAGGTCGATCCGGAGACGTACCGCGCTTCTGTCGACCAGGCACTGGAACTTTTGAACGGTCATTATCAGATCGTCACCGATGGGATCCGTGAGAAGATGCTGGCGGCTTCGGACGCCCTGGATTTTGAACAGGCGGCTATGTACCGGGATCAAATCGAAAATCTGAAAAAACTGGGTCAGAAACAGCGGATCGATCATGCAGGTTCCGAGGACGACCGGGACGTGATCGCGCTGGCACTGGGAGAGGAAACCGCCTTGGTCCAGACCTTCTTCATCCGTGGAGGCAAACTCATCGGTCGGGAACACTTTTTCATGGATGGTGCCGACGTGGATATGCCTTCCGAGATCGTGGCAGCCTTCATCCAGCAGTTTTACAGCGGCACTCCTTTCGTTCCCAAAGAATTGCTGGTCTCCGTGGAGCCTGACGACCGGGAGACTTTGGAGGACTGGCTTTCCGTGCAGAAGGACAGCCGCGTGCACATCCTTGTGCCGCAGCGCGGTGAGAAGGCACACTTGATGCAGCTTGCTTTGCAGAACGCGCAGATTACCTTGACTCAGTTTGCTGAGAAAATGCGACAGGATGAGCTGCGCACCTTCGGAGCGTTGCAGCAGCTCGCTGACTGTCTTGGTCTGGACGAGGACAGTTTCCCGGAGCGCATCGAAGCCTACGATATTTCCAACACCTTCGGTTTCCAATCCGTCGGCTCCATGATCGTCTATGAAAATGGCCGGCCTAAGAACAGTGATTACCGCAAATTCCGTATCCAGACCGTCCAGGGTGCCAACGATTACGCCAGCATGGAGGAAGTCCTGACGCGCCGTTTCCGACATGCCTTTGATGAAATGCGCAAGATGAGCGCGGATCAGACAGACATCTCCCTTGGCAAATTCACCCGTCTGCCCGACTTGATCCTCATGGACGGCGGCCGCGGTCAGGTGCAGATCTGTGAGGACGTGTTGCGCCGCTTCAATCTGGAGATCCCTGTGGCCGGTATGGTCAAGGACGACCGTCATCGTACCCGCGGACTCATCTATCAGGATATCGAATATTCTCTCGAGACCTATCACGAAGCTTTGATGCTGATCACCCGCATCCAGGATGAAGCGCATCGCTTCGCCATCACCTATCACAAACGCCTGCGTTCCCAGAATCAGGTGGCTTCGATCCTGGATCAGATCGAACATATCGGCCCCAAACGGCGGAAAGATCTGCTGCAGACCTTCGGATCGATCGATACGATCCGCGGGCTCTCCGAGGAAGAATTGATGCAGGCTCCCTCCATCGACCGGCGCACTGCATCTTCTATCTATCGCTTCTTCCATGATCCATCTCAGAACCAGACGATTTCTGAGGAAGATCTGTAAGCGGCATTGAAAAAATGATACATTTATAGTAAAATACTGATATACATTGCATACAAAGGAGGTCCGTCATGCTGAAATACACATTACGAGCTGTCGGCTTTTATATAAAACAAGTTCTTACGCCGCGCAGAAAAAAACAAGCGCTCCGCGCCTATGAAAATGGCGACTGGAAGCCGGGATACGATCTGATCC
>JAILDJ010000026.1 GCA_024689505.1 Clostridiales bacterium | reverse complement strand
AAGAATGAAAACACCAAGATCGGTTTTGACCCGGTGAAGGAGCATGACCGTTTTCTGGATACCCGCGCGTATATCGGGGCAAAGACCAAGAAGATGCAGTCCCGCGTGAAAAATTTTCAGAACCGGATCGGCCGGGAGATCCAAGAGCAGGAAGGCCTGCTGGAAGATATCGAACAGGTGCGCAGCCTCAAACTGGAGCCGTTGGTGCATCCTAAAAAGCGTCTGGTCTCCGCCGCGGATTTCACGGTACGCTATGGTGTAGGAGATCCGGTCTTTGCGCCATTGACGTTCGAGGTCCAGCAAGGGGAAAAGGTATTCTTGCAGGGAGAAAACGGAAGCGGTAAGAGTACGGTGATCAAGTCGATCCTGAGCCGGATCTCTGAAACACAGTATGCCGGCGGACGGTTCCCTTATGATCTGGAAGCCTTCCAACAAGCCGCACGGCCGGAAGGCACACTGCAGGTCGCCGGCAACATGATCGTTTCCTACATTGATCAGGATACGACGGGCTTGACCGGATCGCTGCGTGCGTATGCGGCTGCGTATGGCCTAGATATCACTTTGTTCTTCACTTTGCTGCGGTATCTGGATTTCGAACGAGTGCAATTTGAAAAGGACCTTCAGGATCTGTCGGAAGGACAGAAGAAGAAGGTCCTGATCGCAGCCAGTCTGATGACGCCGGCGCACCTGTATATCTGGGATGAACCCATGAACTACATAGATGTGTTCTCGCGCATGCAGATCGAAGAATTACTGGGTAAGATACACCCTACAATGATCATTGTGGAGCACGATGTTCGATTTGCGGAACGATTTGCTGATAAAGTGGTGCGCCTCGGCATACCTGATGAATCTTAATATCCCAGAGCTTTCCTGATGTCAGGATCGCTGGGATCCCGGTAGCGATGGTACAGGCGCTCGCGGGCTGTACCTGGGATCTGATCAGCCTGATCCGGGGCCGGGGCAAGAGCTGCAGGATACCGGCAGTTTTTCAAGGCAACAGGATCCTGATCCTTATAAGGCAGGATCGTCGCGGCATATCGATAGGTGCCGGGCGTGACCTGATACGGCGGGAAGACTTCAGCGCCGCAGCTGGCATTGCCAAGTCCGGTCACCCGGAAATCAAAGTACACATAAGTTTCCGAAGAAGAGGGCAGTTCGCAGATGTGATCCGCATCGGCGAGCTGTTCTTCTGTATAGGGGATGGCCTTCATGCTCATCGGTGTTTGCCCGAAGACGGCAACCCCATAGGTGCCGTCCGTGACGGCCAGCAGATGGGTATCTGCATGGTCGCCATAGGACTGCGGCCGGACGTAGAAGGTTTCGCAGTTGTTATGGACGATATCCTCACAGCGCTCGGCCCAGGCGGCCGCATTACGGTCCGGATAAGATTCCTGCTGCGGACCATACCAGATGACCTGATCCAAAGCACAGGCGTGCAGGCGCATGCCGACACGGGCCAAGATCGGACAGCCTTCTGGGACCTGAACGTGCTGCGTCAGAAGTATGCGGCCGTCGCCGAAGATGGTGTAGCTGCCCTCGATCTGTATTTTTTGCAGTTTATGCGTGGTATGGACGACAACGGCTTTCGGCAAAGTGGATACTTTCAGATCCAGCAATGTGAAATCCGGCTGGTATAGACCGGCACTGTACCAGTTGACATCTTCACGCACGAATCCGGAACGCACGTCGTTGTCGGTCGGCGCGCGGAAGAAGGAGGGTACCAGTTCGTCGAACAGGATCTTGCCATCATAGACCATTGCAGTCAGGAACCCAGTGGTGCGGGAGACGTCCAGTGAGAAGGACGGCCCCTGGATCCTGTACAGGTCTTTAAGTTCCGTAATGGAAGGTGCAGCAGGCGCTTCATATACCGGCGCGTCTTCATGCAGATGCGGCAGAGAGAAGGAAGCGTGTGCGGCTTCAAATCCAGCACTGCAGAAAGGAGTGTCTTCCGCATACACCACCGAGACATCCAACAGATACGCACAGCCTGGTTTTGGCTGAATGTCCGGATCGGGCATTTTCAGGTCCGTATGACTGGAGGGCCCGATGTCCACCAGGGAGACCGTGCGCTCGCGGATCGGACGGCCGTCTTCCAACAGGCGGATCTGCATGTCGAAGCCGTCCAGGGAGAGGAAGTTATATTCGTTGGTGATACGAAGGCCTTTTTGTGTCAGTTCCACGTGGATGAATTCCTGGACCTTTTTCAGTTCCTTAAGCTTGGGTGTGATCCTGCGGTCCGGAGTCACCAGACCATCGATGCAGAAGTTGCCGTCGTGGAAAGCCTCCCCGAAGTCTCCGCCATAGTTGAAACCTTGCTCGGTGTGGATCCCATGATCGCACCATTCCCAGATATAGCCGCCGTTCAGCTGCGGCACGGTGCGGAACAAAGCCCAGTATTCCGCCAGGCTGCCCATGGCATTGCCCATGGCGTGACCATATTCATTGCAGACGTAGGGGCGATCCGGGAACTGCTTGGCGCGGGCCAGCATGTCCGCGGGGGTGGGATAGGTCTCGCTGTCCATGTCGGCAATGCTGTGCATCTGCCGCTTGTGGATCAGGCGCGTGGGGTCGGCCGCACGCAGATAAGCCGCGCCGAAGGCCACGTTTTCACCAAAACCAAGTTCATTGCCCAAAGACCAGATGATGATGGAAGGATGATTCTTGTCGCACTGCAGCATGGAGGAGACACGGTCCATTTCCATCTCGAAGAAGCGCGGATCGTTGCCGGGCAGCAGATTGCGGCGGTAGGAGATACCGTGGGTCTCGATATTCGCTTCGTCCATGACGTACAGACCATATTGGTCGCACAGGTCGTACCAGTAGGGATCATCCGGATAGTGAGAAGAGCGGACCGCGTTGACGTTGTGCTGTTTCATCAGCAGGATATCCTTCAACATTTCCTCACGGGTCACCACGTGGCCTCCATCGGGACTGAACTCATGACGGTTGACACCGCGCAGCAGCAGTTCTTTTCCGTTGATGAGCAGTTTGCAGCCCTCGCGTCGGATCTCGCGGAATCCATGGCGGAAAGCAAGGTAGTCTGCACTGCCTTCGATGTGCAGCACTACGGTATACAGGTCCGGGATCTCGGCAGACCACAGACGCGGCTGATCGACCGTGATGCTGAGATATGCCGTACCTACGGCACCTTTCTGCAGATCCTGCGGATAGCCGGGGATGCCCATGTCTTCTTCGTGGAAACGGTGGCTGAAGCCTCCGATCAGCCCATTGCCGGAGGCAAGGTAATTGCCTTCGGGATCATACAGATCCGCTGTGA
>JAILDJ010000232.1 GCA_024689505.1 Clostridiales bacterium | reverse complement strand
ACTGCGGGGTATGAACTTCCCGATACCGGTGGCTCCGGTACTCGCGGATTCCGGTTGACTGGTACAGTCATGATTGCCGGTGTATTGTTGCTTTACGGATACAGTCAGAGGCGCAGACGGAAAGGAGCGTGTTGAAAAACTTGCCTCATTTCCACACGGTGAGATCTGCGCCGTGCTGTACTTCTAAAAAAGAAACTTAAGAGGGGTTAATCCATAGAAAGGACACATGCAAAATGAAACATGTAAAACGCTTTTCTACCATTCTGGTCGCTCTGGTCATGATGCTGGCACTTACGTCTACCGCGTTTGCCTACACCATCACCTTGACACAGAACGCAGACGACAAAGGGGAGCACACCTATGAAGCGTATCAGCTCTTCACGGGTGACCTGGCAGAGATCGATGGCAAAAAGATCCTGTCCAACGTAGTATGGGGTGCCAACGTCGATCAGTCCAAACTGGGCGATCTGGCGGATGCCATCAACCCGCTGCGCGATACGACCGCAGCTGATTACAAAGCCTTGACGGCGACCTCATCTGCCGCTGATTTCGCGGATGCGATCAGCAAGATAAAAGCTGCCAATGACAGCGAGGACGCGCAGAAGATCGCGGATGCTTTCGGAGCAGTGCTGAAAGACGCGCCGAAAGGAACCGGCACTGATAAGATCGAAGGTCTGGATGCTGGTTATTACCTGGTCAAAGATAAGGACGATAGCCTGGCTGGCGCAGAAGATGCCGCCTACACCCGCTTCATTCTTGAAGTCGTCAGCGATGTGACCGCGACGGTCAAGAGCGAAGTGCCCAGCGTCGACAAGAAGATCAAAGATGGCGAGAAGAAACTGAGCGCGACTTCCGCTTCCATCGGTGACTCCATTCCGTATGAAGTCACGTCCAAAGTACCGGACATGACCGGTTATAACAAGTATTTCTTCGTCCTGAACGATACCATGGACAAGGGCTTGACCTTCAATAATGACGTCGCCATCACCATCGGCTCGAAGACGCTGACGAAGGACACGGATTTCACAGTGGAGACCGGTAAGGACGGCGACAAGACCACTGTCAAGATCGTGCTGAAGAACTTCATCCAGTACAAGGATAATAAAGGTGCGGATATCACTGTGACCTATTCCGCCACGCTGAATGAGAAGGCAGATCTGACCGCTACCGGCAATGCCAACGAAGTCAAGCTGACCTATTCCAACAATCCGAACCATGATTATTCTGGAGATTCGGAAAAGCCGGACGAACCTGGCTCGAAAGAACCGACCGGTGAGACTCCGGAGGTCCAGACCAAGACATTCACCACCGGTATCGAATTGATCAAGGTGGATGCGGCCGATAATACGAAGACGCTGGTTGGTGCGAAGTTCAAGATCGAGGGCAAAGGCGTCGTCGTGACCCTGATCAACAAGGAAGTCTACAAGGAAGATGCCAAGGGCACGTATTACATGCTGAAAGACGGCACCTATACCGAGACCAAACCGACTGATGACACCAAGGACAAGTACGATGATGATGAAAAGACCTATGCCAAGGTCACCGAAGTCGTCAAGGATACCGAGACAGAAAAGGTTGCCACGGAAGGTTACGTGGATTCCAATGGTCATCTGACCTTCACAGGTCTAAATGCTGGTACTTACACCATCACCGAAATCAAAGCACCTAAGGGATATAACCTCCTGAAGGATCCGATCACGGTCGAGATCGAGGGAACGCTGGACGACAAGAATAAGACCTGCACATGGTCCGCTACGATGAATGGTGAAGATATCTCTGCCAACGCAGACAACCTGTTCGAGTTCAAGGTAGAGAACAAAGAGGGCTCCACGCTGCCGTCCACCGGTGGCATCGGTACCCGCATCTTCTACGCTCTGGGTTCGATCCTGGTCATCGGCGCTGGCATCATCTTGATCAGCCGCAAGCGCGCCGGCAAGTAATGGTTTTAGTGGTAATACTGTAAGAGGGGAAACATATTACCTGTATCCGGGGAGGGGAGCAATCCTCTCCCCGAATATAGTCATAGGGAGAGTGTGACATGAAGAAACGAACTACCAACATCCTTTTGGTCGTGATGCTCTGTGTCGGACTGTCCCTATTACTATATCCGCCGATCGCGAACTGGTGGAACAGTTACCGCCAGTCCAAGGTCGTGGTCGGTTACGCGGATGCAGTCACCCATGTGGATCGCGAAAAGTATCAGGCACTGCTGGACAGCGCTCACGCCTACAACGAGAAGATCGCTGAGACTGGTGGCGGCGGCGCCTATTTCACTGAGGAGCAGTGGAACGAGTACAAAGAGCAGTTGGATATTGACGGAAGCGGTGTCATCGGTTATATTGAAATACAAAAGATCCGCTGCACCCTGCCCATCTACCACGGTACAGACGACAGCATCCTGCAGATCGCCATCGGTCACATCGAGGGCACGTCCTTGCCCGTTGGTGGTCCCAGCACCCACTGTGTGCTGTCGGGACATCGCGGCCTGCCGTCCGCCCGCCTGTTCACCGATATCGACCAGCTGACGGAGGGGGATACCTTCATCATCCGAACGCTGGACGAGGTCCTGACGTACGAGGTCGACCAGATCCGCATCGTTCTGCCGCAGGAGACTCGGGATCTGCGCATCGTGCCGGGTGAGGACCTGTGCACGTTAGTTACCTGCACGCCCTATGCCATCAACACACACCGTCTGCTGGTCCGCGGCCATCGCATCGAGACCAAGCCCGGCATCCTGAGTGTAACGGCGGAAGGTGTCCTGATCAAGCCGGTCGTCGTCATGCCGATCCTGTCCATCCCCATCATCCTGCTGCTGATCCTCCTGGTGATCCTCTTCAGCGGCCGCAAGACGCCGGACGCCATCATGGACGACCACAGAAGGAAGAGAGAACAAACCATGGAAGAAACGGTCCTGAACAAGGAACTGTCCATGATCGTGCCGGAAGGCTTCAGCCCGATGAGCGATGAGGAGAAAGCGCGGCTTTCGACCCCGTATGGAGCACCTGCCTGGTGCGTCAAGGACCCGGACCGCCACATGATCCTCTCCATCGCCTGGAAACGCAGTTTCTTCGCCTCAATGTTCGTAAATGCCCGTGAGACGGCGCAGAACATGGAGGGCAAGATGCACCAGTTGATGCAGGATATGGGCTACGAGCGGCACCAGTTTATCGAGGAAGATCTCGATGGTATTCCCTGCCACGGTTTCCGCTATGGCTATGACACTGCTGACGTCCGCATGGCAGCCCAGAGCATGGTCCTGAAGAAAGATGGCACGTTCTACTATATCCATGGTTATATGCGCGACGCCCTGCTGGAGCAGAGCCAGCCTGTGCTGGACGCGTTCCTGAAATCGATACGATGGACAGACAAATGATCCAACTGCAAACACTCCCTTATGACCTTACGGTCTGTAAGACCGCCTCCATGGCCCAGATCGACCTGTCTGCCGGCTTTTTCTTCATAGGCCGGACGGATGAGGAGATCTCCTTGGTGTGCCGCACAGAGGACGTGCCCGCCACAGTGACAGAACGTGATGATGGTTGGCGCGGTTTCCGCATCGTCGGTATCCTGGATTTCTCGCTCGTGGGCATCCTGGCCCGGATCTCCGGGATCCTGGCGGAAGCTGGCATCAGCATCTTCGCGGTGTCGACGTTCAACACGGATTACGTGCTGGTGAAGCAGGAGAAGTTTGCGCAGGCGTTGGAAGTACTGGAAGCAGCGGGTTATGAAGTAAAGGAGTTTTGATCATGAAATTTGCAGTCCGCTACTACACGAAAACCGGTAATACAAAGAAACTGGCTGAGGCTATTGCCGCTGCCATCGGCGTCGAAGCCTTGCCCATCAGCGAACCCGTGCGCGAGCCGGTGGATATCCTGTTGTTGGGCAATTCTTACTACGCGTTCACCATCGACCCGGAGGTCCGCAGCTTCATCCGCTCGTTGGACAAGACTATGATCGGCAAGATCGCCAATTTCGGCTCCGCAGCTATGCTGAACTCCACCTATAAAAAGGTGAAGGCGGAGGCTGCCAAGGTCGGCATCCCGATGGTGGAGCAGGAATTCCACTGCAAAGGCGAGTTCAAAGGCATGCACAAGGGGAGGCCCAATGAGGAGGACCTGAAGGCAGCCGCAGAATTCGCAAAAGGGTTGATGAAGTAAGGGAAAGAACAAATCTGAAAAGCGCTTGAAAAGGCGCTTTTTTGTATGAGGATATGTAGTTATAGACGTGTTGATGTATAAAAGTAAGTATGATAAAATAGCGAATAAAAAAGGAGTGATTTGATATTGCATCAAGGGAGTACAAAAACTATGATCCGTCCCATCGATTCATCCGACATTCCCGCATGTGCTTCTCTGATCTCCGCCGCTTTCCTCACTGTGGCCAACGACCTGGGTCTCACTCCGGAAAATGCCCCGCGCTTCACGGCATTTGCGACCACACCGGAGAGGCTTGAAGATCAGCTGGAAGTGGAGAAGCGTCCTATGTATGCCTATGTAAGTCCTGATGGTACGATCATCGGGTATTATTCCCTTGCGTTGTTGGAAGAAGGCGTGTGTGAACTGAACAACCTGTGTGTCCACCCGGAATGCAGGCATCAGAAGATCGGCGATGCACTGCTGGATCATGCCTTCCAACAGGCCAAGGCTTTTGGGTGCAGCAAGATGCAGATCGGTATCGTCGAAGAGAATCTGAGGCTTCGACGCTGGTACGAAAGCAAAGGCTTCATGCACACTGGCACTCAGAAGTTCGATTTCTTCCCGTTCACCTGTGGATACATGGAAATCGAGCTGCATTAGGGGAGATCATATGAACGAATGTATTTTCTGCAAAATCGTGGCGGGCGAGATCCCGAGCATGAAGATCTATGAAGATGATCTGACGCTTGCGTTTCTGGACGTGGCAAAGGATGTGGACGGTCACATTCTGGTGATCCCCAAGAAGCATTGTAAAAACATTTTGGACTGTGATGCTGAGGATCTGCATGCGGTCATGCAGACAGTCAAGAAGGTGTCGCTGCATCTGACGGAGAACTGCGGATATGATGGCGTGAATCTCCTCAATGCCAGTGATGAGAGCGCGGGCCAGTCGGTGCCGCATTTCCACATCCACATCATACCTCGCAAACAAGAGGATGGGATCGATGCGTGGCCTGGGTTTACAGGTGCGCAAGAGGAACTGGAGGTTATGTTCCGGAAACTGAAAATGCCGTCAGCGATCGTAAAGCCCATGATCATACGTCCCATGGAATCCTCGGAATACCCGCTCCTGAAGACCTTCCTTTACGAGGCGCTCTTCGTGCCGGAAGGAGCGGAACCGTTCCCGAAGGATATCATTTACAAGCCGGAACTGGTCATCTACTACAAAGATTTCGGTACCGGCCGGGCGGATCGCTGCCTCGTCGCGGAGGATGACGGAAAGGTGGTCGGCGCGGCGTGGACGCGCCTCATGCACGATTACGGTTACGTGGATGACGAGACGCCGTCTTTCGCCATTTCACTGCTGCCGGAGTACCGAGGGCAGGGCATCGGCACGCAGCTGCTCAAGGGCATGCTGGACCTCATGAAGAGCGAGGGCTATGCGCAGGTCTCCTTGTCGGTGCAGAAGGCCAATAAGGCCGTCAACATGTATGTTAAGGCTGGCTTCCAGCCTGTGTGGGAAGATGACGAAGAATATGTCATGGTATGCAGATTATAGGAGAAGCAGATGAAAAAGTGGTATGATGAAGAATATGTTTTCACCGTGGAAGTGACCGGTTTTCTTCATGGAGATCACACCGAGCGCTATTGCCGCAATGGTGAGGAGATCGGCGACAAGTATACCTGCACCTACGGGTGCCCGGTGAACCAGGATGGCCAAGGTATTTGTTCCAAGACCATGATG
>JAILDJ010000227.1 GCA_024689505.1 Clostridiales bacterium | reverse complement strand
GTACGGTATTCTTTCATCTTCTCGACGACCGTCTGTACCATCTGCACGGCCTGTGCCTTGACTTCTTCATCCAGCGGATCCCCCGCGACAGGCGCCTGCACCACAGAACCGAAATACTTCTTGTTCATGGAGATGGTACGGTTGACCAGATTGCCGATGGTGTTGGCCAGATCGGAATTGTAACGGCTGATCAGATCCTCGTAAGTGATATTGCCGTCGTTCGCGTAGGGCATCTCACGCAGCAAATAATAGCGCACACCGTCCACGCCGAAATAACGGACCAGATCGTCCGCGTACATGACGTTGCCGACGGATTTGCTCATCTTGGAACCGTTCATCAGCAGCCACGGGTGGCCGAAGACCTGCTTGGGCATGGGCAGCCCCAAAGCCTTCAGGAAGATGGGCCAATAGATGGTATGGAAGCGCAGGATGTCCTTGCCGATGATGTGCACGTCGGCCGGCCAGTACTTCTTGAACCGCTCGGATGGATCATCGATATCATACCCCAGGGCCGTGATGTAGTTGCTCAGCGCGTCCAGCCAGACGTAGATCACGTGTTTCGGATCGAAATCCACCTGGATGCCCCAGGTGAAGGAAGTGCGGGATACGCACAGATCCTGCAGGCCGGGCTTGAGGAAATTGTTGACCATTTCCTTCTTGCGGGCTTCCGGAGTGATGAAATCCGGATGGTCCTCGATATACTGCATCAGCCAGTCCTGATACTTGCTCATTTTGAAGAAGTAAGATTCTTCCTTGGTCATCTCAACAGGACGGCCGCAGTCCGGGCACTTCCCGTCCACCAGCTGTGTCGTCGTGAAGAAAGATTCGCAAGGCACACAGTACCAGCCTTCATATTCGCTCTTGTAGATATCGCCCTGATCGTAGAACTTTTTAAAGATCTTCCGGAGCTGGTCCTCATGATACTGGTCGGTGGTGCGGATGAAATAATCGTAACTGGTATTCATGGTATCCCAGATACCGCGTACTTCGCCGGAGACCCGATCGACCCACTCCTTCGGAGTGACACCCTGCTCCTCGGCATTGAGCTGGATCTTCTGACCATGTTCGTCCGTACCAGTGCAGAAAAAGACATCGTAGCCTTCCATCCTCCGGAACCGGGCGATGGCATCGGAAAATACGATCTCGTACGTATTGCCGATGTGCGGTTTTCTGGAAGTATAGGCGATCGCCGTGGTCAGATAGTATTTCCCTTTGTCTGCTTTGATCTTCATGTATCATACCTTCTTATTGCTTAGGATTCGTAAAGATGATGATACCATATTCCATAAGGAAAAACAACAGGGAGTTTTACCGTATTACTCGTTGTCTCGGCCTCTCAGGTTTGTTATAATACCCATGATCCGATCTTGAAAGGAGCAAAACCCGCCTATGCAGCCGATACCGCAGACCTTGAAGCAAGCCGCCGAGCAGCTGGCCAGGAAGATGGAGACCCGCTTTCCAGCCCTCGCGCCGCTGGCAGCGCCCTGCTTTCTCAATACCATTGAAACCACCGTCACCATAGAACCTGAAGGATCCGCCTTTGTCATCACTGGCGATATCCCCGCCATGTGGCTGCGGGACAGCGCCGCTCAGGTACGGCCGTATACCGCGTTCGCTTCTGATCCGGAGGTAGCTGCCATATTGAAACAAGTCATCGCCCGGCAGGTCTTCTGTGTCCTGCTGGATCCTTATGCCAACGCCTTCAACAGTTTCGCCAGCGGTGCCTGTTGGGAACGGGACGACACCGACTTCATCAGTCCCTGGGTCTGGGAACGCAAATATGAGGTGGATTCCCTCTGCGCTCCGCTCTTTCTGTCCTACGATTACTATAAGGCCACCGGCGATCTTTCCATCTGCACGGAAGAATGGAAGCAGATGCTGGAACTGATCCTGGAAGTCTTCACGCGGGAACAGTATCACGAGGACTCCCCCTATTATTTCATCCGGAAGAACTGTCCGCCGTCCGATACGCTGCCTGCCCAGGGACGAGGAACACCGGTGGGCTATACGGGCATGACCTGGTCCGGCTTCCGACCCTCCGACGACGCCTGCCAGTACGGATATCTCATCCCCTCCAACATGATGGCGGTCGTGGCGCTGCGTCATGCGGCGGATCTGGTGGAAGCCGCGTATCAGGATGATGACCTGGCCGCCCGTGCCATCGATCTTGCCAATCAGATCGACGAAGGGATCCAGACCTACGGGCTCTATGAACACCCGAAATATGGCACGATCTACGCCTACGAGACCGATGGTCTGGGCAACTACAACCTGATGGACGATGCCAACGTACCTTCTCTGCTCTCGATCCCTTATCTGGGCTATGCAGACGCCGACGACCCCATCTACCAGAACACCCGCCGTTTTCTGCTCTCCCATGATGACCCATATTATTTCATCGGGGAGGCGGCGAAGGGCATCGGCAGTCCGCACACCCCGCCGCGCTACATCTGGCACATCAGCCTGATCATGCAGATCCTGACATCCACGGATCCGGAGGAGATCGAGTCGCTGCTCGGCACTCTGGCCCGCACCCATGCGGGCACCAACCTCATGCACGAAGGATTCCACGCGGATGATCCCGCCCGCTTCACCCGGCCCTGGTTCGCCTTGGCCAACACCCTTTTCGCTCAGATGCTCATGACGCTTTAAGGAGGACTATAGAACCTATGTCTGATACGATCCGCATCATCGGCGCTTCGCAGAACAACCTGAAACATGTATCTCTGGAGATCCCGAAGAAGAAGATCACAGTATTTACCGGCATCTCCGGTTCCGGCAAAAGCTCTCTGTGTCTGGATACCATCGCCGCGGAGTCGCGCCGGGAACTGAACGAGACGTTCCCCAGCTTCGTCCAACAGTATCTGCCCAAATACGGCCGGCCGCAGGTCGACCGCATCGAGGACCTGCCGGTCACCATCCTCATCGACCAGAAGAAGCCGGGCTTGAACAGCCGCTCCACTGTCGGCACTTATACCGACATCTACGCCCTGCTGCGCCTGCTCTTCTCCCGCGTTGGCAAGCCTTTTGTAGGCTATTCGGATACATTTTCCTTCAACCATCCGGACGGCCAATGCCCGCGCTGCGAAGGCCTGGGCGAGGTCACGGAACTGGATATCCACAAACTGGTGGACTTCGACAAGTGTCTGAACGACGAGGACGTCATCCATTTCCCGACCTTCACCACCGGCGCCTGGCGTTGGAAGCGCTACGCCTACAGCGGGCTTTTCGATCTGAACAAGAAGATCCGAGACTATGCCCCGGAGGAGCTGGACCTGTTCCTCAATTCCCCGCAGATCCGGCTGAAGAACCCACCGTCCAACTGGCCCAAGTCTGCGAAATTCGAGGGCATCTATCCCCGGATGTACCGCAGCATCATCACGACCAAAGAAGGCAAGCGTCAGCAGAAAGTGCTGGACCGCATGGTCAGCCAGCTCACCTGTCCGGACTGCGGCGGTACCCGCGTCAATGAACGGGTGCGCAGCTGCCGTATCCTGGGCAAGAACATCGCCGACGTTTGTGCCATGACCATCCCGGATGCCTACGACTGGGTACGTTCCATCGAGGATCCGCTGGCGGCTGATATGGTGCGGGAGCTGTCCCGCCGGCTGAAGGCTTTGATTGAGATCGGTCTGGGCTATCTGTCTTTGAGCCGCGGTACCTCCACCTTGTCCGGCGGCGAAGCCCAGCGCATCAAGATCGCCAAATACATCTACTCTGCCCTGTCCGACATCGTCTATGTCCTGGATGAGCCCAGCGTCGGCCTCCATCCGCTGGACATCGATCGGTTGAAAGCTTCTTTGATCCGCCTGCGGGACCATGGCAACACCATCCTCATCGTGGAGCATCATCCGGAGATCATCGCTCTGGCGGATTTCTGCGTCGATATGGGGCCTGGCGCGGGTGATACGGGCGGACAGATCATGTACACTGGCTCCTATGAAGGCCTGCTCCGCTCCGACACGATCACCGGGCACATGCTGTCCCGCCAGCCGGTCTTCGCACCCCATGGCCGCCGTCCGCAGGGGTTCTTTTCGATCCACGACGCCTCCTTCCACAACCTGCGGCATTTCGACGTGGACATTCCCAAAGGCGTACTGACCGTCATCTGCGGTGTGGCCGGTTCCGGCAAAAGCTCCCTTGTGCACCAGTTCCTGAAGGACTGTCCGGAGGACGCGGTCTATATCGGCCAGCGGGACATCGGTATCAACCTGCGTTCCACGCCCGCGACCTATCTGGATATTTCCGACCCGATCCGCAATCTCTTCGCCAAGGAAAACCATGTTTCCAACACCTGGTTCTCCTTCAATTCCAAGGGCGCCTGCCCGGCCTGCGGCGGACGAGGCATCATTTCTTCCGACATGGCCTATATGGAGACCATCGAGACCGTCTGCTCAGTCTGCGGCGGGCGTAGGTACAACGAAGAAGCCCTGTCTTACACCTACCGTGGCAAGACCATCGCGGATGTCATGGAGATGACCGTGTCGGAAGCCGGCCGCTTCTTCAGTGGCGAAGTCTTCCATGACCGTCTGGTCTGCATGGAGCGCGTCGGTCTGGGCTATCTGCACCTGAACCAGTCCATGTCCACCCTCTCTGGCGGTGAACTGCAGCGCGTCAAACTGGCGGATCAGCTGCATGAAAAAGGCCGGCTCTTCCTGTTGGACGAGCCGACCAATGGTCTGCATCCGGACGATATCCGCCGTCTGCTGTTGTTGTTCCATGAAATGGTGGACCAGGGCAACACCCTGATCCTCACCGAGCACAGCCCCTACGTGATCCAGGAAGCCGACTGGCTGATCGAAGTAGGGCCCGGCGCCGGAGATGGCGGCGGCGCTCTGCTCTACAGCGGTCCCGCCACAGGGATCCTGTCCTGCGAGGCCTCCGTCACCCGGCCATACTTAAGCGTGGGTGTGGGAGATCACGATCGCTAGAAACATCAGACCGCAGCCGATCCATTCTCTGGGACTTAAGACCTGTCCCAGGATCAGCCAGCCTGCCAGCACCGAGAAGACCGACTCCATGCTCATCGCCAGCGAAGCGATGGCGGGGTCGGCATCTCTTTCTCCAACGATCTGCAGCGTGTATGCAACGCCGCTGGAAAGGACGCCGGCATAGAGTAAAGGCAGCCAGGCCGCACAGATATCCGGGATCCGGGGCGTCTCCACCAGGAACATGATCACCAGGGAGATCACACCGCTGACAAAAAACTGTCCGGCGGAAAGCTTCAGGCTGTCGACCTTCGGCGCATAGTGCGCGATCACCAGGATCTGGAATGCGAAAAGGATCGCGGCACCGAGCATCAGCAGATCGCCCTTCTCGATGGAGAATCCTTCATTGATGCACAGGAAATAAAGGCCGACGCAGGCAAGCAGGACGCAGAACCAGATGCGCAAGGCCGGTTTGCGGCCCAAAAATACGCCCAGCACCGGCACCAGCACGATATACATGGCCGTGATGAAGCCGGCTTTGCCTACCGTCGTATACTTAAGTCCGATCTGCTGACACATGGTCGCTCCGCAGAGCACCGTGCCGCAGATCAGGCAGGCTTTGATGAATTCTTTCTTTTGAGCGCGGGTCACCGCGCTTCTTTTTCTGCGCCGATCCAGGATCAGGATCAGCGGCAGGAGCGAAACGGTGCCGATCAGACTGCGGACCGCGTTGAAGGTGAACGGACCGATATAATCCATCCCTACGCTCTGCGCCACGAAGGCGCTGCCCCAGATCACCGCTCCGAGCAGCAGGAGCAGACTGCTTCGGATCTGTTGTTTATTCATACGGATACTCTATCGAAAAATGTCCGACATCCTCCCATGTATCAAATTCCGTGATGGCGATCGTCCCCTCGAGGCTGCGTACCTCCCGCGCATAATCGTAGACGACGACGTCTATGAAACCGTCACAGCCGGCCGGAATGTCCGGTCCATACCCATAGGAACTGTCCACTTCTTCCCCATTGACGGTCAGACTGCCCTGACTGAAGAGCGAAAGATCCCGGTCCGAATCGTTCTCCACATAATAGCGCATCACGAACCGATCTTCCTGTTCTTCATCTTTCTGCACACCGACGCGCCGGATGCGGATCCCATCCTTCTCATATACAACGGTCCCTTCCGGTACTGCATGCTGCGCGGATCCTTCTGACGGCGTCTGGAAAACGTACCGTTCCGAACGGTCTATCTCCTCATAGGTCTCATCATCCCGGATCCTGAGCTGGAAAGCGAACTCGTGCACCTCACTTAAGCCCATCTCCGTCAGGTCGTTATCGAAGATATAAATGACGTCATCCACCGTCTCGTGCGCGCCGACCAGCGTATAGAAGGTCCTGTCCGAGGCGACCCCGTCGATCGCGGCCAGTTCGCTGCTCACTCGTACGTCGCGGTCGGTATCGTTCGTCATCTGGAAATGGATCTCCGTCATGTAATCATTGCGCAGATAGTGCTGGATCTCCACTTTGACGCCGTTCTCGTCATAGACCGTTTCCGGTTCGATCTCATAATCCGTCATATCCGGATCGACCACGTATTCGTACCTATAGTCTTCGCCCGTATCGCGGACCCTATGGTATGC
>JAILDJ010000229.1 GCA_024689505.1 Clostridiales bacterium | reverse complement strand
AAACGATAGGTATCATTCTCGAGAGCGATATCGACCAACTGGGTGGTCAGACGTTCATGTCCCACACGGGTGTCCAGCGGCGGTGTCCAGATGGGCACGAGCAGCATGTTGATGCCGCGGCGGGCAGCGGCTTCGATCTGGCCCTTCAGCAAGGCCCAGTACCGTTCGCTCCATACCGGTTCATGGTAATACTGCGCGATACCGTCGCAATGGAACCATTCTGTGTGCTTGAGCTGCTGCTCCGGCAGCCGGCAGCCGATGACTTCGATCTCCACCAGAAGTGTAGCGGTCTCAGTATCGTGCTCCAGAGTCAGTGTGATGGGATACCGTCCGGCCGGGGTATCAGCCGTCGTCTTCACCTCGATCCACAGGGCGGACCACTCGTTGCTGATGGCATAGAATCGGTCTTCTTCATACAGCGGCGCCAGTCGGTCCGGATACAGACCAGGTGCCGTTCGCAGATAATTGCCGTCGGAAGCATCGAATGCGGGCATCTGCACGGCGATCGGTGCGACCTTGCGTACGCTGACCTGCAGGCAGGAAGCAGCATCTACATGCACACGGAACTCCATGCGCCGTTTGTAGACATTTTCCGGGAAAAGCGCAGCCTGAAAGGACACCTGATCCTCCTGCAGCAGGCTCAGCGGCACTGTAAGCGGGGCGGGACGAGTGTCGGGAAAGACTTTTTCCAAAGACGAAATACTATAGAAATCAAGCGGCATGACAGGATCCTCCTTGTTTGAGTGTAGGATACCCAAGGAGGGCGGTTTTGTCAATGCGGTGACAGAAGAAAAGATTGCACATAATCGCCTGGAATGGTATAGTAATACATAAGAATTTGAAAGGAGGATCAAAATGGAAGCAGTATTTGATCTTCAGAAACATATAGAGCAAGGCGTTGAACAGATCGTGCGTGACAGCATCAAGGCAACGCTCAAGAACCCCCGCGAAAGTGCGTTTATGGTGCGCTTTGCCGCTGCCAGTCGCAAGGCCTCCAAAAAGCGCCTGCAGATGGAGCGGGAAGGAGTGCACGTCCCGGGCTTTTTGATCGCGAGCATCACCAGTGTCTGCAATCTGCATTGTGAAGGATGTTATTCCCGCTGCAACGAGGCAACGAACGATGCACCGCCGGTACGGCAGCTGACCGCGGCCCAGTGGCAGGGGATCTTTGACGAGGCGGACGATCTTGGTGTCAGCTTTATCCTGCTGGCCGGAGGCGAGCCCATGATGCGGCGTGATGTCATCGAAGCGGCCGGACAAAAGCCCAATATCATCTTCCCCATCTTTACCAACGGCACTTTCGTGGATCAGCGCTATTTTGAACTGCTGGACAAGTGCCGCAACCTTGTGCCGGTGCTCAGCATCGAAGGTGGAAAAGAGACGACGGACCAGCGCCGGGGCGAGGGCATCTATGAAATGGTCACGGCCAATATGGAAAAGTTCCATGAAAAAGGCCTGATCTTCGGTGCCTCGATCACGGTCACGACAGAGAATATAAAAGAAGTCACCTCGCCGGAGTTCCTGGAGGATCTGGTGAAGAAAGGCTGCCGATTGGCGATCTTTATCGAATTCGTGCCGGTCACGGAAGAGTCCGCGTATCTGGCGCCGGGCGATCCCGAGCGTGCCTATATGGAAAAGCAGGTCAACGCCCTCAGACAGCAGTTCGACGAACTGGTGCTTCTGTGCTTCCCAGGCGATGAACTGGCCATGGGCGGATGCATGGCAGCCGGCCGCGAGTTCTTCCATATCAATTCGCATGGCGGAGCAGAGCCCTGCCCCTTCTCTCCCTTCTCAGACGTCAACGTGCTGGATACATCACTGAAAGCGGCGATCGCTTCACCTTTGTTCCGGGCACTGAATGATGGGGGATTGCTGAACGACGCGCACGAAGGCGGCTGCGTCCTGTTCGCGAAGCGTCAGCAGGTGGAAGCATTGCTGCAGCAATATCAAGGAAAATAACGGATCGAGGATAGAAATATGAAAAACGGTTGGATCAAAGTAGCGGCGGGTACGCCTCGTGTACAGATCGCGGATCCCGCGTACAATGCGGAACAGATCGCCGGCTTGATGCAGCAGGCGGATCAGGCTGGAGTCCAGCTCCTGGTGCTGCCGGAGCTGTGCGTGACAGCAGCCTCCTGCGGGGACCTGTTCCTGCAGGGAACACTGTTAGAGAAGGCGCGCAAGGCTGCGGAAGAAGTGATCGAGTACAGTTCTGCCTTTGACATGGTCACGGTGCTGGGACTGCCGCTCGCGTGGAACGGAGCTATTTATGATTGTGCCTTGGTCCTGCAGAAGGGAAAGGTGCTGGGCATCGTGCCCAAGACTTGCCTGAACGCGGAAGAACGTCGTTGGTACAAGCCCGCTCCAGCGGACAGTACCATGATCGACTGGAATGGAGAAAAAGTCCCCTTCGGTGCGCAGCTGTTGTTCCAGCATCAGGAAATTGCAGAATTTACGTTCGGGGTCTGCACGGGCTCCGATCTGACGGGGCTTACAGGTACGGCTGCCAGTCTGGCATGTGCCGGTGCCACGATCCTGGTCTCCGGATATGAGGAGACAGAAGCATTGGGCCGTGCAAAGCAGCGGCGTGCTGCATTGCAGGCAGAGAGCAAGCGTCTGCTTGCGGGCTTTGTCGTCAGCGGAGCCGGTGCAGGCGAATCCACGACGGATCAGGCTGATGCAGGCCATCGGCTCATCCTCGAGCGAGGCCAGATCCTGGAGGAGAGCCCTCTGTTCACCAAAGGTCTGACCATTTCCGAACTGGATGTGCAGCAGTTGATCTCGGACCGCAGAGCGTGTGAACTTTGGAACCCTGCGCAGCAAAGCGCTTGCATCGTTGCTTTCACAACACCTGTTCACGTAACGGAACTGACCCGGAGCGTAGATCCGTATCCTTTCCTGCCGGCGGAGGAAGAGTTGGAAACAGCTCTGGATCTGCAGGCGGAGGGACTGGGCAAGCGCTTCGTCCATGCGCATTGCAAGACCATGATCGTCGGCCTGTCCGGCGGCCTAGATTCCACATTGGCACTGTTGGCCTGCGTACGCACGGCCGACCGGTTTGCTATCTCCCACACCCAGATCCTGGCGGTGACCATGCCCTGTTTCGGCACGACGAGCCGGACCCGCAGCAATGCAGAGATCCTGGCGGAGGCATTGGGCGTCCGTTTCGCTACGATCGATATGAAAGCTTCCGTGCTGCAGCACTTCGCGGACATCCGGCAGGATCCCGAGAAGTATGATGTCACCTTTGAAAACGCGCAGGCACGTGAACGTACGCAGATCCTCATGGATCTGGCGAACCAGGAGAACGGCCTGGTGGTCGGTACCGGGGATCTGTCCGAACTGGCCCTGGGCTGGGCGACGTACAATGGCGACCATATGTCCATGTACGGTGTCAACGCCGGAATTCCCAAGACGTTGATCCGTCGTCTGACGGCATATATCGCTGCACGTTCCGATAACGATACGCTGCGGGATGTTCTGAACGATATCCTGGCGACCCCGGTCAGTCCTGAACTGCTGCCGTCGGAAGGCAAGGACAGCAGTCAGAAGACGGAAGATCTGGTCGGCCCTTATGATCTGCACGATTTCTTCCTGTATCATATTGTACGCGACAGAAAGACGCCTTCCAAGGTCCTGCGTTTGGCGGAAAGAGCGTTCCAGGATGTCTTCCCAAGAGAAGTGATCCTCCATTGGCTGCGCAAGTTCTGTGATCGTTTCTTCATGCAGCAGTATAAGCGTTCCGCCTTGCCGGATGGACCTATGGTGACGGAAGTCTCTCTTTCGCCCCGCGGTGCCTGGCATATGCCCAGTGACGCGGAGGTCGCTGCCTGGAGAGAAGATCTGGAGTAGGAAGGTCAAATTAGCGATTATGCAATTTAATATCATAAAAATTAAAGACGATTTTCCGCATATACAGTAAGATTTCCCGAAAATGGGCAAATATCGCTTGACATATACCGGAAAGAATGATATGTTAATTGTGTTTGGGGAATGCGCACTGTAAAGAGTATCTTTGCAAGCGGCTTCCCAATTTCAACACATGGAGGCACCAAGTAAAATGGTCGGTACTGTTAAGTGGTTCAACGCAGAAAAGGGTTACGGCTTTATCAAGGTCGAAGATGGCGACGATGTATTCGCGCATTTTTCTGCAATCCAGGGAGAGGGCTTCAAAACTTTAAACGAGGGCCAGCAGGTCGAGTTCGATGTGATCCAGAGTGACCGTGGTCCGCAGGCAGCGAACATTGTAAAGCTGTAAGAGGTACAAGCTCACAACGACTAAAGCTCCGCTAAGGCGGAGCTTTCTTTGTGTCATAAGCAGGTTTGAAAATGACAGCCTCCTGTGGTACAATAGATGCGAGGTATGAGGAGGTCCGCGCATGGATAAGTTTCTGAAATATATGTTTTTTGGTATCACGGTGGAGCAGGCCATCAAGACGGTGATCCTGGCGATCGTCTGCTTTCTGGCCGTTAAGGCCTTTTATCACCTGTTCCAGAAGCTCGTGAATAAGTCCAAGATGGAGCATGGCGTACGCACGTTCCTGAAGTCCATGGTCAAGATCGTTTTGTATGGTTTGGCCGTGATGATCATCGCGCAAAGCGTGGGTATCGATATGACTTCGGTGGTGGCCTTGTTCAGTGTCGTCACTTTGGCCGTCTCCCTGGCCTTGCAGGGAGTCTTCGGCAACATCGCCAGCGGTATCGTATTGCTGACTGTCAAGCCCTTTAAAACAGGGGATTACATCGAGATCAGCGACGTGAAGGGTACGGTCGTGGATATCAGCCTCATCTACAGCCGCATCCGTACGCTCAACAACCAGCTCATCTACGTGCCCAACAGCGAGATCGTATCCGGCAAGATCAAGAACTATTCCACCCTGGGCATGCTGCGTGTGGATCATACGTTCACTGCCTCCTACGATGCGCCGACGGAACTGGTCAAGCAGGTGCTGACGCAGATCGTGGCTGAAACGCCGAAAGCTTTGCAGGATCCTGCGCCGCGCATTTCCGTGCAGGAATACGGCAACAGTTCCATCGCTTACGCCTGCTGGGTCTGGTGCAAAGCGGAGGATTACTGGGACGTATATTTCGATATCATCGAAGCCGTCAAGCCGGCCTTCGACGCTGCTGGCATCGAGATCACATATGACCACCTGAACGTCCATATCAAAAACTGATCCGTCTTGTCATAGCAAAGGATCCGTGGTACAATACAAAGTTGATGTTATTTAAGAAAATGAGGTGACAGATTTGAAGATCGTAGAAAGAGAATTCATTCCGGTGTTGTTTGCCAGCGACATCAACACCTACAGTATGGCGCGTGCCTTCCACGAAGCGTATGGGGTACGCTCCGTCGTCATGGGAAAATATACAAGCAGTCCGTCCTACAACAGCCGCATCGTGGATTTCAGGGCCAACGAGAAGATCGATCAGGACGACGTGTTCCTGGACAGTCTCAATACTTTCGCGCGCGAGCATGCGGACAAGAAGATCATCGCGGTCGGCTGCGGGGATGCCTATGTGGCGCTGCTCGGCAAGCATAAGGGCGAATACGAGCCCAACGTGATCGCGGCCTACATCGATTACGACCAGATGGTCGAACTGGCCAAGAAAGAGAATTTCTATAAGATGTGCGACCAGTTCGGACTGGATCATCCGGATACCTTCATCCATCGCAAGGAGATGGGCCATGATTTCACGCTGCCCTTCGACGCGCCTTACATCCTGAAACCTTCCGACAGCGTCATGTACTGGGAGTACCCGTTTGAAGGGCAGAACAAAGTCTTCAAGATCAAGACGCGTGAAGAGCTGGAACGCACGATCGATAAGATCTACGAAGCCGGCTATCACGATTCCTTGATCATCCAGGACATGATCCCCGGCAACGATTCATACATGCGGGTACTGACCTGCTATTCGGATCACAACGGAAAGGTCCAGCTGATGAGCCTGGGCCACGTTCTTCTGGAAGAGCATACCCCGCACGGCATCGGCAACCACGCTGTCATCCTGAACGAGGTCAATGTGGACCTGATGCGCGGCGTCAAGAAATTCCTGGAAGCCATCCACTACGTCGGTTTCTCCAATTTCGATATCAAATATGATGAGCGTGATGGCAAGTACAAGTTCTTCGAGATCAATCTGCGGCAGGGACGCAGTAATTTCTACGTGACTGGCTCCGGATTCAACCTGGCGAAATGCCTGGTCGAAGACTATATCGAGCATAAAGAGATGAAGCTGACCATCGCCGACAAGCCGCACCTGTGGCTGGTCGTGCCGCGTCTGGTGGCCTATCACTACATCCACAACGCGAAGGCGGTCGCGGAGATGAAGCGTGTGATCCGGCAATACGGCTACGTCAACCCCATGTTCTACAAGGGCGATCTGGGCTTCAAACGGCTGAAATTCGTGGTCCGCAACTATCTGGGCCATTTCCTGAAATACTACAAATATAAGTAAAGGATGATCCTATTATGACTCGACCGATACGTATGGGCATCCTGGGCGGTATGGGTCCCATGGCGACCAGTTTCCTGTTCGGACGCATCGTACAGCATACAGCCGCTGACAAGGACCAGGAGCATATCGACCTGGTCATCGTGAACCGGGCCACCATGCCGGACCGGACGGAGGCGATCCGCACAGGGGAAGTGGATGCGTTCCTGGAACAGGCCGTCGCGGACTGCCTGCAAATGGAGCAGATGGGCGTCGAGACCATCGCGATCCCCTGCAACACGTCTCATTATTTCTATGAAAAGATCCAGGAACAGATCCATGCGGAGTTGATCCATATGGTGCGCGAGACGGTGCTGGAGGCGAAACGCAGCTGCCCGGAACTGACGAAACTGGGCATCATGGCTACCGATGGTACCGTGTCCGCGGACGTCTATGGAAAAGAATGCCGCGCTTTAGGCATCGAGCCTGTCTATCCTTCCGAGAAACGTCAGAAAGACGTCATGCATCTGATCTATGACGAGATCAAGCAGGGCAAACGAGGTGAAGAGGATCGGTTCTACCGTGTCGTCTCCGAATTGACAGCCGCAGGCTGCGAGCGCATCGTACTGGCCTGCACGGAACTGTCCTATTTCAAGCAGTATTATCAACTGCCCGGCTATGTGATCGATTCGACCGATGTGCTGGTACGCTGCTTCATCGAGCGGGCTGGCAAGACTTATATTCCATAAGGGGATCTGATATGCAAGTGCATAGACTTCAAGAGTTTGCCCTGGCATTGGAAGCCAAGGGCCTGCTGCAGGAGGCTGTCATGCCGGATCCGGCGCAGCCGATCGGTTATTTGAGCTATGATTCCCGGGATCTGGGACAGGATACCTTGTTCGTATGCAAAGGCGCCGCCTTCAAGGAGGAGTACCTGCTGCAGGTGCTGGCAAACGGCGC
>JAILDJ010000168.1 GCA_024689505.1 Clostridiales bacterium | reverse complement strand
CACGAAAAAAGCCGGGCAAAGACCCGGCTGAAATAAAAAAAGCTCCCGACCGGATTCGAACCGGTGACCTACGCATTACGAGTGCGTCGCTCTACCGACTGAGCCACGGAAGCTTAAAGCGTTTTATAGTTTACTACATTCTGCCGGAGCTGTCAAGCATTAATTTGCCGGACACATGGCTGACAGGAGGAAACAATGACTAAGGTGCGTTTATGTCTTGCCGGCCTTGGCGGCCGCGGCAGAGGCGTTCTGGGATCTGTCCTGCTGACGATGGACGATGTGGAGATCTCAGCTGTCTGTGATCTCTACGAAGACCGCGTCGCTGCGGCAGTCGATATGGTTGTTGAAGCCGGCCGTCCCGCGCCGGAAGGGTTCGCGGAGTACCGCCTTATGATCGATACCATACGGCCGGATGCCGTCCTCATCTTCACCGGTTGGGAATACCATACTGAGATCGCTGTCTATGCCATGGAGCATGGCGCTCATGTTGGCAGTGAAGTCGGCTGTGCCTATTCCTTGGAAGAATTATACCGCCTCGTGGAAACGAAAGAGCGGACCGGCAGGCAGTATATGTTCATGGAAAATTGCTGCTACGGCAAGGAAGAACTATTGGCTACAGCTATGGCGCGCGCCGGTCTGTTCGGCACGATCGTACACGCGCAGGGATCTTATGCCCATGATCTGCGTGAAGAGATCCTGTATGGTATCGAGAACCGTCATTACCGCTTCCGTAATTATCATAATCGCTGTCTGGAGAATTATCCGACCCATGAGTTAGGTCCGATCGCACGTCTGCTGGGCATCAACCGGGGCAACCGGATCGTTTCCGTCGTTTCCGTCGCGTCTAAAGCGGAAGGACTCAAGGCCTATGCACAAAAGCAGGACCAGGCAGGGAAACTGCCGGATTCCGCACGAAACGTCACTTTCCGCCAGGGCGATATCGTCACCACGATCCTGACATGTGCAGGAGGGGAGACCATCACGTTGCGCCTGGATACGACGCTCCCGCGATTCTACGCGCGGGACTTTACGATCCGTGGGACGAAGGGCCTGTATGAACAGAACACGAACACGGTCTTTCTGGAAGATGTACACCCGGAAGCATATTGGGAGACAGCAAAATCTTATCAAGCCTTTATGAATAACGCTGAGGCCTATGAGGAGACCTATCTTCCCGCTATCTGGAAAGAAGTCACTCCGGAAGTTCTGGCGGCAGGACATGGCGGTATGGATTACTTCTGCTATCGTGCATTCATCGATGCAGTTCGCGACGGGACCGACGTCCCGATCGACGTTTATGACGGAGCGACCTGGATGGCCGTTTCTGTACTGTCTGAGATCTCCATCCAGCAAGGTGGAGCGCCACAGGCAATGCCGGATTTCACCGGAGGAAAATGGCATCTGCGTCCGCTTCGGGACGTCGTGGAATAAACAATTGGAGGAATACCTATGAAACCATTTATGGATCCTGATTTTTTGCTGCAGACTGAGATCGCAAAACACCTGTTCCATGAGTACGCGGAATCCCTGCCGATCTATGACTATCACTGCCATATCAGCCCTAAAGAGATCTATGAGGATATCCACTATGAAAATATCACTCAGGTCTGGCTGTATGGCGATCATTACAAATGGCGCATCATGCGCGCTGTCGGTACGCCGGAAGAGTTGATCACAGGCAGCGGTTCGGATTATGATAAATTCCTGGCATACGCAAAAGCCTTATCACAGGCCATCGGCAATCCGCTGTATCACTGGTCTCATCTGGAATTGAAACATTATTTCGGCATCGAGGAGACCTTGTCCGAAAAGACCGCCCCGTTGATTTGGGAAAAGGCCAATGCCAAACTGAAAGATCTGTCCTGCCGTGATCTGATCCGTATGAGCAACGTAGCATTAGTGGCCACAACGGATGATCCCATCGACGATCTGCAGTATCATCAGCTGATCGCGGAGGAGGGCACCATGTCCGCGACCGTGGTCCCCGCCTTCCGTCCCGATCGTTTGGTCGAGATCACAAAGCCTGATTTTGCATCCTACATCCAGTCGCTTTCGGCTGTCGTTGGTTACCCTGTAGAGACACTGGATCAAGTGGAGCAAGCTGTATATGACAGGATCGCGTATTTCCACGCACGCGGCGGCCGCATCTCCGATCATGGTCTGGACTATGCGCCTTTTGAACCTGCTTCCAAGGAAGATGTTGATGCTGTCTTCCGTAAGGCCTTGGGCGGTGCGACTTTGACAGCCAAAGAGAGAGACCAATACCGCACCTATCTGCTGATCCTTCTGGCACAGGAGTATGAGAAACATGATTGGACCATGCAGCTGCATATGGCAGCGATCCGCAACGTCAACAGCCGCTTGTTCAACAAGCTCGGACCGGATGTTGGCAATGATGCGATCCTGGACGTCCATCTGGCTGAAAAGCTTGGCGGATTGCTGGATGCCATGCAGGCAGGCGGCCGACTCCCCAAGACGATCCTGTACAGCCTGAATCCGAACGATAATTACACTTTGTTGACGATCGGCGGCTGTTTCGCAGGAGAGACTGCTGGCCGGATCCAGCTTGGTTCCGCCTGGTGGTTCAATGATCATATCGATGGCATGCGCCAGCAGCTTCGCACTGTAGCCAATGTAGGCGTTTTAGGACAGTTTATTGGCATGTTAACAGATTCTCGAAGCTTTTTATCCTATTTCCGTCATGAATATTTCCGAAGAATCGTATGCGACCTCGTTGGAAATTGGGTAGAAAATGGAGAATATCCACAAGACGAGGCGTCGCTTCGGGATATCATTACTGGTATTTGTTACAATAACGCGGTCCGTTTCTTCGGAATCGATCTGAAGTGACAGATTATTGCGTAAAAATACGCTTTCATGTATAATTGACATAATCGATTTCTATGGGTAAGTTGGTGAAAATCGACTTACCCTTTTACTTTTTTTTAATGCAGGAGCTACGGGATATGCAGACTTTTCGGATCTCTTCAGCTGAGGCCGGACGCCGGCTCGACAGGTACGTTTTGAAGCAGTATCCGCATATGCCTACGGCTTTTTTACACAAACAATTGCGGGGCAATGGATTCCGACTGAATGGAACGAGGATCCATGATGGGTCTATACTTTTACGCGATGGGGATACGCTGTCTGTGTATATTACAGACGAGCAGGCAGCCGCGTTTCAGGACACTTCTCAAAGGACGGCTACCTTAGCGGTGGATCTGGAAATGTTGCCTCCCATCATCTACGAAGATGCCCATATCGTCATCTTCAACAAACCTGCAGGTATGCTTTCGCAAAAAGACAGTCCCGATGCGGTCTCACTCACAGAGCTGGGCCGTGCCTATCTGTATGCGAAAGGTCTTCCGCAAACACCTGGATTTCAGCCGGGTGTAGCCAGCCGGCTGGATCGAAACACTTGTGGTTTAGTCACGATGGGAAAGGATCTGGCTGCGCAGCAAGCATTATCGGAGTTGATCCGGTTGCATGGAGTGGAGAAGCACTATCATGCGATCGTGCATGGCATTCCTGCGTGGGATGCCTGGACCGATCTGACTCATGTTTATAAAAAAGATACAAAACAGAACCTGCTTGAACTCCATACGGCAGGTCCTGATGAAAAAAACCTTGTGCACAGCAAAGTAAGAATACTGAAAAGCGATGTTGCATCGAATACTTCTCTTGTGGAGATCCTTTTGATCACGGGGAAATCACATCAGATACGAGCGCAGCTCGCGTTCGAGGGGTATCCCATCGTGGGAGACCCGAAATATGGGATCAAGGGTGATCTGAAAACAGGCCAGCTGCTGCTGGCCCGGGAACTCGTATTCCTTCAGAAGATCGAACCTTTATCATATCTTTACGATCAACATTTTTATGCTGACTGGCCGGAAGCTATGAAGACGCTACCTTTTGGGCAGTTATGGGAAGGACAGCTACACTCATGAAAGATCCTTATGACTTTTTGCTTTCCGGCGCAGATACAGGAGCCTTGCGGGATGAGCTGATTCGTTTGGCGGAGGAAAACCATCTGACCTACGTGCAGGATGCCGCTGGCAACCTGCTGGTCCGTAAACCCGCGAATCATTATCCTATCAAGACTGCGAAGGTACTGCTGCAGGGCAGCAGCCGACAGGCGATCGCATTCATGTGCGAAGCGGTGGCCAATCCACCGGACCATAGTCCTGCTTTGGAACTGCTTGTTACCAATGTTAACGAAAATGGTAGATCTTCACTGCCGTTTTTCGATGTGAAGCAGCTGGAATCCCGGTATATGATCAATCTGGACGGGAACAATGAACGTTACGTGATCTCTTCCTGTTCCGGTCTGGTGCGTCTGATCTTCGATACGGACATCTATCGTACCCAGTTGATGCATGATATGATCCCGGTCGAAGTGCGCATCTTTGGACTGCGCGGCGGACACGGTGCCAGGGACATCCATCTGGGCGGCGGTAACGCGATCAAACTGATGGGTGAGTTCCTGTTCGGATGGTACAATTATTCTATCGAGACACAGCTGGTCTGTATCATGGGTGGATCTCCATTCAGCGGTATCCCGAGTGAGTGCAGCGCAAGGCTTTGGATCCGACAGGATCAGAAAGAAGACATGGACCGTGGCTGCTGGTGGTTCGGAGAAGATCTGGCCAAGCG
>JAILDJ010000116.1 GCA_024689505.1 Clostridiales bacterium | reverse complement strand
GCTGCGGCTGCCGTCCTACATGCAGTTTCATGCTGCTGCCATGTACGCGGGAGCACGAAGTGAGTGCCTGCCGCGACTGCCCTGAATTTGAGTGTGCGAAGGTCAAAGATACCTTCATCCGCTCTGAAGAGAAGAAGCGGCAGTGCGAGAGAGCATGCGAATCACCGGAGGAGTTCCGGATGCTGTGCCGGGCGTTCTATGAAAAAGAAAAGAACATGCGAGGGTAAAGGATCTGCTTTATCCAACAAAACGCCTCTGAGCCGAAAGTGGTTCAGGGGCATATTTGTAAAAATATATACGAAATCAGAAAAATCCCCCTGCGTGAGGTATTGCTTGTTACGCTGCGTCATGTAGTAAGATGCATGGTGTAAGGAGGCGAAAGCTATGTCAAAATACACGACGGGAGAGCTGGCTAAGCTCTGCGGTGTCACGGTCCGGACGGTCCAGTACTACGATACCAGAGGCATCCTGGTCCCCAGTGAGCTGTCCGAAGGCGGCAGACGACTGTATACGGAAGATGACGCGAAACGCTTGAAGGTCATCTGCTTCCTGCGGGACCTGGATCTTCCCATCGACGCGATCGCGCAGATCCTGAAGGAAGAGCATCCCGAGAGGGTGATCTCATTGCTGATCGAACAGCAGGAAGAGGCACTTTCGGACGAGATCTCCGAGAAGCAGGAAAAGTTGGAAAAACTGCGGGAGCTGAAAAATGGACTGAAAAGCCAGGAGACGTTCTCTCTCGAATCCATCGGTGACATAGCCATGATCATGGAAGGCAAAAAGAAACTGAAAAGGATGCGCTGGATGATGATCCTGACCGGACTTCCGGTCTCAGCGCTGCAGTGGTTCTCCATCATTTTCTGGATCGTTAAGGGCATCTGGTGGCCGTTCATCATCTGGGTAGTGGTGGCAGCCGTTTGGGGTACATGGGTCAGCAAATACTACTTCAACCATGTAAAATACATCTGTCCGGAATGCCATACGGTATTCAGACCGACTTTGAAGGAAGCGTTTTGGGCCAATCATACGCCCACAGCCCGCAAGCTGACCTGCACCGCATGCGGTCACAAAGGCTTCTGCGTAGAGATCTGGGGAGGTGACGAGAAATGAAAGAGTTTGAGAACATAGTCATTGGAAAAAACAGTATTCCTTCGCTGGTCATCACGATCGTGCTGATGATCGCGATCGCTGTTGGATTTTTCCTGTACTGGTGGATCAAGCACAAGCTCCAGACCAAGATCAGCTATCTCATTGCCGGTGCGGTCGGATTCATCGTTTCCGCCCGAGTACTGGAGTTGGGCGTGCATTATATCTGCATCCTTATGGATAATCCGGTGTCGCGGTTCATCAATGGGAATACTGTGGCTTTTGTCCTGTACGGGATACTCATGGCCGGTGTTTTCGAGGAGTGCGGACGGTACATCATCGTGAAATACATCATGAAAAAAGACCGCACGCGTGAAAACGCGGTCCTGTATGGGATCGGTCATGGAGGCATCGAGATCCTGGCGGTGCTCCTGCCTGCGATGATCACCTATCTTGCTGTGGCGGTATCGTTCTCTTCGGGCAGTACGGAAAGTGCGCTCAAGGCCTTGAATATCACCGAGGAGACCGCCCAGGCGGCGCTTCCGTCTGTACAGGCTGCCGCTGCGTTCGATTACGGTTTGATGGCCATGAACGTCATTGAGCGCCTGCTGGCGATGTTCTGCCATATCGGGCTGACGGTCGTGGTGTTTTACGGCGTTGTGCGTGACAAGAAGGGCTATCTGCCCTTGGCGATCCTCCTGCACATGCTGATGGATACCTTCCCGGTCATGTACCAGAGAGGTTTACTGCCGCTGTGGTCCGTCGAGGTATGGGCGGCGTTCTGGGCTGTAGCGATCATGTGCATTGCCGTGCGGCTCTACAGGAAGATGGCAGTTTCGTAAGGACATTGTTCAGGAATGATCGTGAGGGACAAGTATGAATATCATAGAATATGGAAAACAGAATCCGGAGGTCATCATGCTGCTGCATGGCGGCGGACTGTCGTGGTGGAATTATCGGTCGGAAGCAGAGCTGCTCTGCAACCGCTATCACGTCGTGCTGCCGATCCTGGACGGACATGCCGGCAGTGACGCAGATTTCACCAGCATAGAAGAGAACGCAGGCCGCATCATCTCCTACATCGACAAGGAATGCGGCGGCTCTGTCTTCCTGATCGGCGGCTTGTCCCTCGGTGCGCAGATCTTGGTGGAGATGCTGTCACAGAGGGCGGATATCTGTCAGAAAGCGGTCATCGAAAGCGCCTCCGTGATTCCTTCCCGCATCACGCACGCGCTGATCGGACCGACGTTTTCTTCAAGTTATGGTCTGATCCAAAAGGAGTGGTTCGCAAAGCTGCAGTTCAGGTATCTCCGGGTCCGGGAGGATCTGTTCGAGGACTATTACCGGGATACGGCGCAGATTTCGAAAGCCAATATGATCGCTTTCCTGAAGGCGAATACAGTGTATGAGCCGAAACCAGAGTTTGAGAAGTGTCAAGCGCAGGTGCGCATCGTGGTCGGGGGTAAGGAGCAGAAGAAAATGCTGCGCTCTGCTGAGCTGCTTCATCATATGCTCCCGGGGAGCACGCTGGAGGTAAAAGAAGAAATGTTCCACGGAACATATTCCATCGACCATCCGGAGCAGTATGCTGCGGATCTGATATAGATAGAGGAGGGCTTAAGATCATGAACAGACCGATCACGACACTGTATATGCTGGTATCGGTGGATGGAAAGATCAGCACCGGTGCGACAGATGAACTGGATGTGGATCAGGACTTCCCGCAGATCCCCGGGCTGAAAGAGGGCCTGCACCAATACTATGAGATCGAGCAGACCACCGATCTGTGGTCCTTCAACACGGGACGCGTGCAGGCGAAGATGGGTGCCAATACAAAGGAGATGCCTGCAAAGACGCCGGTTTCCTTCGTCCTGCTGGACAATCATCATCTGAATGAACATGGCGTCCGGTATTTCTGCGCCCGGTCCGATACGTTTGTCCTCCTAACGACCAACGAAGACCATCCGGCGTTCCGCGTGAACGAGGATAACCTTCATATCATCCTGCAGGATACGCTGTCGCTGACAGATGCGTTAGTAGAGTTGAAAGAGCGATTCGAATGTGAACGGCTCACGGTCCAGTCCGGTGGGACAGTAAATGGTCTTTTCCTGCGGGAGAAACTGTTTGATTACGTGGATCTCGTGGTCGCACCGGTATTGATCGGCGGGAAGGATACGGCTACATTGATCGACGGGCGTTCATTGCTGGCGCAGGATGAGTTATCGCAATTGGGCGTACTGCGGCTGATCGAAGCCAGTACATTGCAGGA
>JAILDJ010000094.1 GCA_024689505.1 Clostridiales bacterium | reverse complement strand
AGTTCATAAGAAAAGCGTGGTTCCTGCTCATCCAGGCCCAGCGGCATCGATGCGAACTCGACCTGCAGATTGGTGATCTTTAAAGACATGTTGGTCCTCCTTTGGTGGTTAAACTATTCCTCAGGCCATTGAACCTCGGCCTTTCTCATCAAATGCTTACCGTCGTATCCAGGATCTTCGGATCTTCTGCGCTCAGGCGCACGTGGATCTTGCCCTTACCGGTACGACGAACATATACGACCATCTGACCGCGATAGGTCTGCTTTTCAGCGGAAGTCAGCGGTGTAAGATCGGCTAGATCGCCATTGTCCATGCTGACGAACGCCCCGTCGCCCAGGACCTGGCAGCGGATCTTTTGCACATCCGTCGTCATATGGCCTTTGGCATCTTTAAGGGTGATGATGAGCTGGTACATATAGTCTTTGCGGGCAGAGGCTTTACGGAAAGAGTCTCCGGAGACGAAGTCGCCTTTTTTGTACAGCTGCACCTCGGCCTGCACGGCGGGTGCATCGGTCACGACGGGGACCTTCGTGCTGCCGGTCCAGAGTGCCTGCCGCTCATAGAACGATTCTTTCTTCAGTCCTGCGGTGGTGAGGAAACCGGCGCCGGAACCATGGATGGGCCAGCCGTGGGCTTCGCCCAAATAATCGATGCCCGTCCAAAGGAACTGGCCGCAGACGTAGTCCAGGTCTTCCACGATCTGCCATGCCTCCGGACGATGGCCGTTCTCCGTGCCCAGCAGCGGACGATCCGGGAAACGCTTATGATCAGCCTCGTAGAACTGCTCCTTGTAATTATATCCGATGACATCCACATGATCCACAAAGCCAAGGTAGGTGGACAATTCCGGGAAGGCCGCCGCTACCGTGACGGGACGGGTCGCATCTTCCTCTTTCACGATGCGCACCAGTTCTTCCGCCAGCGTGACGATGCGCTCCATGTTGGGCTTGTCCGGATTGTATTGCCGTTCCGCTGCGGGTTTGTTGGCATCATTATTGCCGGTCATCTCTGTGAAACGCGGATGGCAGTAGGGATCGTTTGGATAATCGATCTCATTGCCGATGCTCCACATAACGACGGAAGGGTGGTTACGGTCGCGCCGCACCATCATCTGCAGATCCTTATCGTGCCATTCCGGGAAATCCTCATAGTAGCCTTGGTGGCGCGGCGGGTATACGTTATGCCCGGTCGACCACTTGTTCTTGCAGCCTTCCCATTCGTCAAAGGCCTCATCCATGACCAGGAAGCCCATGGCATCGCACAGTTCATAAAGCTCTGGCGCGTGGGGATTGTGGGAAGTGCGGATCGCGTTGCAGCCCATCTCCTTAAGACCTTCCAGGCGGCGCTGCAGGACTTCGCGCGGAACCGCAGCCCCAAGAGAGCCGGCGTCATGATGGATGCAGACCCCTTTGAATTTCATGGGGACGTCATTCAGGAAAAAGCCCTGATCCGCATCGAAATACAGTTTGCGGATGCCCACGGTCTCACGTTGCGCCACGTAGGAGAGGCCATCGACCGTGTAGATGGAAACCATTTCGTAAAGCTGCGGTGCGTCAGGTGACCAGAGCTTCGGGTCCTGGATCGTACCTTGGAGTAAGGTTTGTGCCGTACCCTTGGCAGGCACTTGCGCACTGCCGGTCAGTTCCAGAGCGACGGCACCGGTTTCCTTGTTGATGACCTGTGTTACGATCTCGACCGACTTGTCTGCACAGGTCGTGTTATCGATCTCATGACGGACGGTCAGTGCGGCCTGCTGCTGCGAGATGTCATCCGCCGAGAATATGATGCCGTGCTCCGCCGGATGCACCGGTTCCTCGATCACGAGGCGGACCTTGCGGTAGATGCCGCTTCCGGTGAACCAGCGGGAGTCGGCGATGTCGGGATGGCTGACCCGCACGCTGATCTCGTTGTCCTGATGCCCGAAGTGGACGAAGCCGGTAATGTCAAAGGAAAACTCCGCGTAGCCAAAGGGCCGCCTGCCCAGATAGTAGCTGTTGCAGAAGACCTTTGCGTTCTTGTAGACACCGTCGAAGACCAGCCGTACCGACTTGCCCTGGTACTTTTTCGGCAGGGTGAAACGGCCGCGATACCAGGCGATGCCGCCGTCCAGATAGCCCGTACCACTGGAATTCTCCTTGCGGAAGGGAGTGGTCACGGACCAGTCATGCGGAAGCGTCACAGTCTCCCACGAAGCATCATCATAGTTTTTCTGCCAGGCAGGTTCCACATCGCCGCGCAGAAACCGCCATCCATCCATCAAAAGGATCTCTGTTCTGTCCATAGGGCCCTCTTTTCTGGGGTTGTAAAACGATTCGATACTGATTTTATTATCCATAGTTTCACGGGGAAAGTCAAGTTCAAACATGCGCGTTTTCTCTTGCAAACAGCAGTCTCCTGTGGGATAATATGTTACATACAAATCTTTGGCTTCCAATGGAGCAGTAACAGGAGGTATACAGATGTCGACGGAAAAAGATATGGATCTTCTTCTGCAGGATTACGCTGCAAATCATTTGCCCGGATGCGGCTGTATCGTCATGAGAGACGGGCAGATCCTGTATGAAGGGTATACGGGATACGCGGATCTTGCGACCGGACGCAAGGTCGATGGAACTACGATCTTTCGGCTGTACAGTATGACGAAAGTCATCGTCTGTGCTGGTGCGATGATCCTTTTCGAACGTGGAAAGTTCGCGCTGAACGATCCGTATTCGGATTACTTCCCAGAGTGGAAGGACGTGCAGGTGGCGGAGCAGACTGGCAACGGCAGTTACGTGTACCGTGCGCCGCATCGTCCGCTGCGTGTGAAGGACGTTTTCAATATGGCCTGCGGTCTGCCGTATCCTTCCCCAAACGGCGAGCATCCGACGGACAAGGCCATGAATGAAGTACGGGCGAAACTGAACGAACAGTTCGGTGGCAAGTATACCGTCTC
>JAILDJ010000058.1 GCA_024689505.1 Clostridiales bacterium | reverse complement strand
TAAATCTCCTTACTCCATGCAAATCTCAACGTTCTTCCCGCTGAAAGCCGCCCCGTATTTGAGGATTTGCTTCACCCCATGCGTGCGAAGCTCTGTCTCATAGTGCTTTTCATTGATTTGCCGGAGCGCACTCTGCGCAAGCGTCTCCAAGGTCTGGCTCCCTGCGCTGTTTGCCCGTTTCACTTCGATCAGGATACCGGGCAGTTCGTTTGTCTTCGGCATGAGCTGGATATCAAAGCGCCCCTCGCCGGATTCGCGGTTTGAGCTGATATAATAGCGGTTGTCCATCATGGCGCAGAGGCCGAGCAGCAGTCCGTGATAAAAATCCTCATGAGAGGGATCGAAAGAACTGACCGATTGCAGCAAAAGCTGCCGCATTTGTTTTTGCAGAGAATCGGCATCGCCGGAATAGATCGCCTTCTGTATGGCTATGGATATGGATTGCGGAATAAACATGCCGAGCTTATCCAGGATCTCTTTCTTATAGACAAAAGCAATTTCCTGATTGGGCAGAGCAACCTCGCATAGCGCGCCCTCTCCCAACGGCGGCACGACGTTGACCAACTTCAAATACCCGGTGACCAGCAGAAAGCTGTAGACGGAGGAGGGATCGCTGCCGATCTGCGGGTATACGACTCCGGTGTCGATATAGGCGGTGATCGTTTCTCCCCGCAAGAGGGCATACAGTTCTTCGTACAGTTCGGGTGATGCCGCGGCCAGTACCTCTCCAATGACATCGTTGGAGCTGGTGGACACCCAGTAAGCTTGCAGCTTACACTTCCTCTGGAAGTAATTGATCACCGACCAGGGATTGAAAATGCTGCTCTCCCCAAAGCGATAGCCGTCATACCACTCGCAGAGCTCCCTGTATTTGCCGCCTGCGCCATAGTAAGCGGCCATTTGTTTTACCTCGGCGTGCGTAAACCCGAAATACTCGCTGAAGCTGTCATCCACAATAGAATAGACCGACAGATTGTTCAGCCCGCTGAAAATACTCTCCTTGGCCACCCGGAGGATGCCGGTGAGAAAGCCAAAGGTCAGGTGACTGTTGTCCTTCAGCCCACCGGAAAACAGATTGCGCATGAACAGGATGACCTGATCGTAGAAGTCCCGCGTATGACCCTGCTGGATCGGTGTGTCGTATTCGTCAATAATGATAATGGGAGCGATCTTGTGATGCTCGTGCAGCATTCGGGTCAAGGTCAACAGCGCGCCGGACAGCTCCAGATCGCTTGCTGTGCGTTCCATGACGCGGCGGAAATACGCCTTGTCCACATCGTTGCAGGCTTCTGTAGTCAGCAGCTCCGCATGGCGCGCAAATTCGCTGCCGATGATCTCCGCCAGCTTTTGGATCGTTTCCTGCCATGTCTCGCATTTGACGTCCTTGAAGCTGAGGAAGACCACGGGATACCGCCCCTGATACGCCCGGTATTTGGCACCCTGTTTCCAAATTGCCTTATCCCGGAAATAGACAGAGGTATCCTCGTCGGTTTTCTCAAAGAAGGTCCGCAGCATGTCCATATTCATGGTCTTGCCAAAGCGCCGAGGGCGGGTAAACAAAGCCACCTGCGGCCGCTCATCCAGGAAGTCTTTGATCATCAGGGTCTTATCTACATAGTAGTACTCCGTCGACGCTACCCTGTAGTCTGAAATGCCGACCGGGAGGGGCAGCCTGGTTTTACTCGGTGCTTTTTGGTAAGCGCCGGTGCGGACGCGCCCATCAACAGGCTTTTCCGCATCGGCTGGGATATACCATGTTCCGCCCGCTTTGAAGGCCCCCGGGATCTTGCCGCTGCGGCACATCCCGGTTATACTTTGCTCCGTTAAGTTCCATCGTGCAGCGGCTTCTTTTACAAGGATTCCTTCTGGCATAAGATTGTCCCCCAGGAATGATTTGTTGTTTCTATTATATCCCTGAACGAAAGAAAGTCAAACGCAAACGAAAAAATGTCAGAAAAATCGGCATTTTTTCGTTTGCGAAAAGATAGCAGAAGGCTGTATAAAGATGAGCAGTACCAAAACTGCCCTTATACTATTATCTAATAGAAAACTTTAAATCTTTCCGGCAGAATTTGTGCCATACTTCGTTGCCTTCCTTGACCATATATCTCCATGATGCTCTGCGGAAGCCGCCTCGTCTGGCGCAAATTCTGCTCGGAAATCTATGA
>JAILDJ010000055.1 GCA_024689505.1 Clostridiales bacterium | reverse complement strand
GGCGGTTCCGCGAAATCCGCCAGGGACCGCAGCTTCCAAGCCATCCTGCCGGTCCGCGGCAAAGTCCTGAACGTGGAAAAAGCTTCCATGGACAAGATCCTGGCCAACGAGGAGATCCGCACCATGATCTACGCGTTCGGCTGCGGGTTCTCTGAAGGCTATGGCAACAATTTCGATATCTCTAAATTGAAATACGACAAGATCATCATCGCGACGGATGCGGATATCGATGGCTGCCACATCGATACGCTCGTGCTGACGCTGTTCTACCGTCTCATGCCGGAGCTGATCACGGAAGGTCATGTCTATCTGGCTACACCGCCGCTGTACAAGGCCATCCCGTCTCGTGGACAGGAAGAATATTTGTACGATGATGCTGCGCTGGAGACTTATCGCAAGGAGCATAAGAGCGGTTCCTTCAAACTGCAGCGCTATAAAGGTCTGGGTGAGATGAGTGCAGATCAGTTGTGGGAGACCACGATGGACCCGCGCACCCGGATCCTGAAGCGTGTCAGTATCGATGATGCCGCGCTCGCGACGGAGACCACAGCCATGCTCATGGGTACCGATGTCGGCGCCCGCAAAGACTTTATCTATCAGAACGCCAATATGGCGGAATTAGATATTTGACTATGAGGTAAAACATGCCAAACGATAATGATGAGCAGTTGACATTCGATGATCTGGACCGTCAGGAGCCAGACAGAAAGAAGAGCGTGCGCAAGCGCAAAACTGCCAAAGTCCTGGAGGAGATCCAGGAGAAGATCATTGACGTGGAGTTTTCTGATGTTATGCGTAAAAGCTACATCGATTATTCCATGTCGGTCATCACAGCCCGCGCGCTGCCCGACGTCCGCGACGGTTTGAAACCCGTCCAGCGCCGTATCATCTACGATATGCAGGAACTGGGTACGACTTCTGACAAGCCGTACCGTAAAGTAGCCCGTGTCGTGGGCGATACCATGGGTAAATATCATCCCCATGGCGACAGCTCCCTGGAAGGCGCGCTGGTAGTCATGGCGCAGGACTGGAAGCAGATGGAGCCTTTGGTCGATGGTCATGGTAATTTTGGTTCCATCGAGGGCGATGAAGCCGCGGCATCCCGATACATCGAATGCCGCCTCACCAAATATGCAGAAGACGTGCTGCTGTCCGACATCAAAGAGAACACCATCGATATGGTGGCCAACTATGATGAAGAACTAACGGAGCCTTCGGTGCTGCCGTGCAAGCTGCCGCATCTTCTGATCAACGGTTCCGAGGGCATCGCAGTTGGTATGGCCACATCCATGCCCACGCACAACACCGCGGAAGTCATCGATGCGGCCATCTGGTACCTGGATCATGAAAAGGATGCTACGATCGATGGCATCATGGAGATCCTGCCGGGACCGGATTTTCCGACCGGCGGCATCGTCAGCAACAAAGCTGATCTGAAAGAGATCTATACCACCGGTACCGGCCGCATCAAGGTGCGCGGCAAGGTCACCGTGGAGCAGGAAAAGGGTGGAAAAGAGCGACTGGTCATTACCGAGATCCCGTATCCTATGATCGGCGACGGTATCGGTAAATTCCTGCAGTCGGTGGCGGATCTTGTCGAAAACAAGACCTTGACCGAGATCGTGGACATATCCAATCAGTCTTCCAAAGAGGGGATCCGCATCGTCCTGGATCTGCGCAAAGGCGCCGATACGGAGCAGATCGAGAACATCCTCTATAAAAAGACCCGCCTGGAAGATACCTTCGGATGCAATTTCCTGGCCATCAGCCATGGCCGGCCGGAGACCATGAGCATCCTGGATATCTACCGGGAATACACTGCCTTCCAGTACGAGATCCATACCCGCCTGTTCGAAAATCTTCTGAAGAAGGCAGACCGTCGCCGTGAGATCGATGAAGGCCTTTTGAAAGCCATCGACGTGGTGGATACGATCGTGGAAGTCCTGCGTGGTTCTCGTACGGTCGCACAGGCCAGAGAATGCCTGATGACCGGTAATATAGAAGGCATCCGCTTCAAGACGGAAGAAGCCAGAACGCAGGCTCAGACTTTACGGTTCACCGAAGTGCAGGCGCAAAGCATCCTGGAACTGCGCTTGGCCCGTCTGGTCGGCCTGGAGATCGAACAGATCCAGGAAGACTATGACAAGATCGTAAAGAACATCAACCGATATAAAAAACTCCTGGGCAGCCGCGCCGCCATGCGCGGAGAGATCAAGAAAGAACTGGAAGGGTTCAAGGCGAAATACGGCCGTCCGCGCCGTACCGAGATCATCGATGCGAAAGAGATCGTGATCAAGGAAAAGCCGGAGGAGATCCTTCCTGTATGGGTCCTGATCGATCGGTTCCATTATATGCGCGCAGTCAGCGAAGCCATTTTCGACAAGAACAAGGAACAGCTTGAGGCGGAGCACAAATATATCTTCCATGCACAGACCGATCAGCGGCTGATCGCTTTCACCGATACAGGCAAAGCCCACACCATCAAGGTCAAGGATATTCCTTATGGCCGTCTGAAGGACAAGGGCACGCCGATCGACAATATCTCTGGACACGACAGTAAGACCGAGAACATCATTGCCATACTGCCGCTGATACCGGAGCAGGAACTGGTCTTCGTTTCGTCCGACGGTTACGTCAAGCGCGTCTCCATGCAGGAATTCGACGTGTCCCGCCGTACGATCGATTCCACCAAGCTGTCACCGAAGGCCACGGTCGTCTATGTGGCTCCCTATGATGGCAAACGTACGTTGATGCTGACCTCGGCCAACCGGTTCGGGATCCGCTTCCAACAGGAAGAGATACCGGTCCAGGGCAAGACGGCCCGCGGCGCTATAGGTCTGAAACTCGAAGAGGGCGATCATATCGAAGAAGTTTCCGACAACGGTCTGATCCGCCTGAGCAAACGCGGAGGAAAGGGGAAAAAGCGATAATGAACGATTATAACATGATCGGCGCGCGTCTGCGTGAACTGCGCGAGACCTGCGATTACACCATCGAAGAATTGGCAGAAGAATTCCACATCGATCCTGAAGTGTATGCTTCCTATGAGGAGAACGGCAAGGACATCCCCATCAGCCTGATCTACGAGATCGCCAATAAGTTCAAGGTCGATTTCACAGAGATCGTAACGGGAACGCCCGGCCGCCTGAACACGTATCATGTGATCCGCCGCGGCCATGGCAAGATCGTCAACCGCAATCCGGAATACCATTTTGAAGACCTGGCGTACCGCTATGCGGACAAGGTCATGCAGCCGCTTCTGGTCACGTTGGATCCGGACGATACGCCGGCCAAACTGATCGAGCACAGCGGCCAGGAATTCAATATGGTGCTGGAGGGTACGGTCATCGTGACCCTGGGCGATAAGGAATTTGTTCTGGAGCCCGGAGATTCAATTTACTTCAATCCTACGATCCCGCATGGACAGCGCTGCGGAGGTACATCCAAAGCACGTTTCCTTACCGTCATTGCAGAGTAATATAACTGTTGAGAGGTCATTCATTTGAACTACTTACTGAATCGATTCCTTCCTCAGATCGAATTTGAAAGCTATGAGGAATTTAAAGAAAAGTTCACGATCAATGTGCCGGAGGATTTCAATTTCGGTTATGATGTGGTCGATGCCTGGGCCGATGCGGAGCCTGAAAAACGCGCTCTGGTCTGGGTCAACGAAGAGGGTGAAGAGCACATCTTTACCTTCACGGATATCAAAGCCATGTCCAACCAGGTGGCGCATTTTTTCCGCAGCCTGGGTCTGAGGAAAGGCGATGTGGTGATGATGATCCAGCGCCGCCGCTGGGAGTACTGGATCTGCGCCACCGCGCTGCATAAGCTTGGCGTCATCCTCATCCCGGCCACTCTGCAGCTGACCAAAAAGGATATCGTATACCGCGGTAATGCCGCGGAAGTCAAGGCGGTCGTCTGCGTGGATGATAGTTTTGTCATCAGCCAGATGGAAGCAGCGGCGCCTGAGATCCCGTCTCTGAAGAACAAGATCCTGGTAGGCGCTCCGCGTGAAGGCTGGCTGGATCTGCACGCGGAAATGGCAAAGTTCCCCACGGAATTCGCGCGTCCGACGGATGATCAGGCGACCAAGTGGAACGACATCATGCTGGTCTATTTCACCAGCGGTACCACGGGGATGCCCAAACTGGTCCAGCATAATTTCGCTCACCCGCTGGGACACATCGTTACCGCGAAGTATTGGCAGCATGTGGAAGAGAACAAGCTGCACATGAGTGTTTCCGACTCCGGTTGGGCCAAATTCGGCTGGGGGAAGATCTACGGACAGTGGATCTGCGGCGCGACGATCTTCTGCTTTGATATGATCGGTAAATTCGATCCGAAGAAGCTGCTGCGCAAGGTGGAGCAGTACAAGGTCACTACGTTCTGCGTACCGCCTACGATGTATCGTTTCATGCTGCAGGAGGATCTTTCACAATTCGATCTGTCCAGCCTGCATCACTGCGCAACGGCCGGTGAACCGCTGAATCCCGAAGTCGTCAAGCAGTGGAAGGAGAAGGTCGGCCATCAGATCTACGAAGGCTTCGGCCAGTCCGAAGGTCCTGTTCTGATCGCTAACTTCGGCAGTGAGTGGTTCGAGCCCATCCAGGGGTCCACAGGCAAGCCTAATCCGTTGTTCGATATCCAGCTCATCGATGCCTATGGAGAGCCTTGTGAAGATGGTGAAGAAGGTTCTTTGACCATCATGGATGTCAAGCATCACCCGCCGGTCGGCCTGTTTACAGGATATTACAAATCTCCGGAGCAGACGGAGGAGAAACTGGGCGGTATCGGCTATAATACGGGCGACGTCCTTTGGCGCGATAGCGATGGATATTATCGGTTCGTCGGGCGAAATGATGACGTTATCAAATGTTCCGGATATCGCATCGGCCCCTTTGAAGTCGAATCAGCACTGATCGCGCATCCGGCAGTAGTCGAGTGCGCCATCACAGGTGTCCCGGATCCCATCCGCGGTCAGGTCGTAAAGGCTACGATCGTTCTGGCGAAAGGGTATGAGGGTACACCAGAACTCACGAAGGAGTTGCAGAACCACGTCAAGAAGCTCACGGCTCCCTACAAGTATCCGCGTGTCGTCGAATATGTACAGGAACTGCCAAAAACAGTCGGCGGAAAGATCAAACGTGCTGAGATCCGCAAGGCTGATGAAGAAGCACATCAAGCGTAAGTGCCGTTCCGGGTATGATCTAAACAAGATCATGCCCGGTTTTTTGTATTCAGATATTGACAAAGAGTGACACATTTGATATGATATTCCAGAATCCCGACTAAAAAAGTCGGAAATATAAATCAAACAAGTTATCACATAGAAAGGAGCGGCAATGAAGATCTCAACCAAAGGGCAGTACAGTCTGAAAGCCATGGTCGATCTGGCCTTGAACAGCGAGAACAACCTGCAGACCATCTCTCAGATCGCTGAGCGGACGCAGATCTCAGAAACATATCTGGAACAGCTGCTTCCGAAGCTGCGTAATGCCGGCTTGGTCGAAAGCATACGAGGCGCACAGGGCGGTTATCGACTGGCAAAGCCGTTGGACCAGATCACGGCCGGAGAGATCTTACGAGCCGGCGAGGGGGATCTGATCCCCGTGGAATGCGCGGCTACTTCCGCGGATCTTACGTGTCCCAATGAGGAGACCTGCGTCACCAAATACGTCTGGAAACGTATCACAGAAAGCATCAATGAGGCGGTGGACGGCATCACGCTGGCAGATCTCAAAGAGCTTCACAAATAAAAAGGAGACTGTTATGGAACAACGATTTGTATACGCGGATCATTCCGCTACGACGGGTGTACGTCCTGAGGTCCTGGAGGCTATGCTCCCATACCTGAAAGAAGAGTATGGCAACCCTTCCAGCATCTATAAGAAGGCACGCTCTGCCAAGGAAGCGCTCGAAAAGGCCAGAGATCAGGTCGCGAAGGCGATCGGCGCCAGGAACGCGACGGAGGTCTTCTTTACCGGCAGCGGCACAGAGGCTGATAACTGGGCTTTGAAGGGTATCTTCGAGGCTTATGGCAATAAAGGGAACCACATCATTACGACGGCGGTGGAACACCATGCGATCCTGCACACCTGCGACTATCTGGAAAAGGTACGCGGCGCCAAGATCACCTATCTTCCTGTCGATGCGGAAGG
>JAILDJ010000290.1 GCA_024689505.1 Clostridiales bacterium | reverse complement strand
CGAAACCGTGACGTTGCGCGAGTCCTTTTGCAGCTGCAGTATCTCTTCCCGATCCGTGACCGGTACGAGCGAGGCGATCAGATCTCGGGCATCTTCACGGCTCATGACGCGGATCTCATCCTCCCGCTGCATGAAACCCATTGAAAGCTGCATCAGAAAACGATCCATCTGGGCTTCCGGCAGCGGGAACGTGCCATAGGACTCGATGGGGTTCTGGGTCGCCATGACAAGATACGGTTCCGGCATGCGGTGCGTGACGCCATCGATGGAGATCTGGTGCTCCTCCATCACTTCCAGCAGCGCCGACTGGCTCCTGGGCGTCGCTCGGTTGATCTCGTCCGCAAGGATCACGCCGGCGAACAGCGGGCCGGGCCGGAATTCGAACTCAGCATTCTTTTGATTGTAGAAATAGATGCCCGTAAGATCCGAAGGCAGCAGGTCCGGCGTGAACTGGATCCGCTTGAAATCCATGCCGATCGACGCAGCAAAGGCCCTCAGCAGCATGGTCTTACCAGTGCCGGGCAGATCCTCGAGCAGCACATGACCGCCCGCCAATAACGCTATGGCGAGCTGGTCGATGGTCTCGGTCTTGCCCAGTATGATGCGTCCGCAGTTTTCACGGATCCGGGTCAAAAAATCCTGAAACGGTTGAATATTCAAAAGGTTACCTCTTTCACTTGATCGTTTTTAGTTCCTGCAGGCGATCTGCGCCGGGGAAGCGCATGGCATCCCGCCAGACTGCTGTCTCGCCCCAGATAACGACCGCGGGCCCCTCTGCCAGATCCGGGTCGCGCCGCCAATTCCACAGACCGTTCGCGCCATAGGTGATCCCGGCATCGGCGCCGGAAAGGATGCTCAAACGGGCGGTTTCAAAGACTTCCTCCGCAGAAAAGAACCCGATCGGCGGCTTTCCAAATTCGACCATCTTCGGCATCTGCTCATAGCAGGGCTCCGCATTCAGGACGGGCTTGCCCGGGAAACGTCTCTTGATCTCGGCCGGATATTCCGGCAGTTTATGGATCGCGTTCACATCATGACCGCTCTGGAAAATGTAGAAATCCAGGCCGTCTGCCAGTTCTGGTGTCAGATCCAGATACCCGCCGCACAGATGCATGGTCCGCAGGGCTTCCGGCGCTTCTTCTTTCAGGATCTCGATCGTCCTCTGATAATACTTTACACACTCTGGATCTCTGAGGTCTGTATCACCGCTGACAAAATAGATGGGATCGTAACGATCGAACCACTCGACCACGCGATGCACATGACGCTCAACCGCCTCCAGTGGCCAGACCATGCCGGGAAAAAGATTCGACAGCCAGTTGTTGGGCACGATGTTTGCCCATACCACCACAAGCGCGGGCGTAAAACCCTCTTCGACCGCCATCTCCAACAGTTTCTGCGCTCTTGCCACATATTCCATGTTCGGTTCCGCGGTATAGTCCATGGAGCCATCTTCACGGATCGGATAGGGATAGATACCCAGATCCGGCAGGATCCGGTCCCACTGCGGCAGTGTGTTGATCTGGATCACGTTGAAGCCTTGGGCTTTTCGATACTCCAGGTACTCTGCCCATTCTTCGAACGTGGGATTGGTAAAAGCACTCCATAACGTGTCGCCGATCCAGAAAAACGGCTTTCCGTCACGTTCAAAATGCTGTTGATCTGCTGCAATTTTAAGTCTTGCCATGGGTTCAGCACCCTTTTCTTCCGCTCTTGTGATCTTCTACGGAGCAAGCTGCCGCGGATCCGTATTCGATCAAACCCGCATCTGCCGGGTCGATGGAAACGCGGCCGTCCTCAAAGACAAAAGCCGGGATCCCCACGTCACCGATGGCTTTCATACGGTCAAATACAGGGTTCGTATCCCTCAGTCTGGTGAAAGCACTCATATTCCGGATGTTTTCACCGATGTTGATATACTCGAACTCGTCCTCCCGTCCCACGATCTGCTCGTGGATATAATCACAGTACGGACATGTAGGCATTCCATAGATCTTGATCATAATCTTTTTCTCCTTTGTCAAGGCTTACTGCTCATCTTCAGGTTTGATGGTCTTCAATGCACCATCCTGATACCGGATCTTGCAGGAAGCTTCATGATCATGGTCATAATAGTCTCCCATAAAATACCGGATCTGCAGATAAGGACCTTCTTCGTCCTCCATCGGCAGGACTTCGATCAGGCCATATGCGTTGTCCATGATCCCTGAAAACTGATCATTTCCTTTGTACATGGTGATCTCGATATAGCTCGGCGCTTCATCTCCTAACGGGACCGGATCGAAGCACAGTTCTTCTTTCTCTCCATCACCATCCGCGTCCCACTGGATCCAGTTCGACAGAGGGCTGGAGACATCGAAGCCGGAAGGCGCTGCAGAGCTTTCTGTTTCCTCGGAACTATCGGATCCCTCAGAGCTGTCTTCCGTAACGGGCTCCTTGGACTCTTCTGACCCTCCGGTCTCCGATGATGCCTCTGCCCCTGGCGCGAACGGATTCGGCTTTGTACAGGAGACTAACAGCAGGATCACCAGCAATAGTGGCAAAAAATACTTCATGATCATACTCCTTTATTTTGATCAAAAAACGAGATCCAGTTCCTGCATCAAGGTGTCAGCGGAGCTTCCGCCCACGAAGATGCGGAATTTGCCATCTTCCCGGACGTATACACCGTCGTTGTTGTAGAAGCCCATATCTGCTTTCTTCAGTTCAAGAGCAACTTCTTTTTCTTCTCCGGCCGCAAGAGTGACCTTGGCGAAGCCCTTCAGTTCCTTGACCGGGCGGACCAACGAGGCAGTCACATCCTGCATGTAGAGTTGTACAGTCTCAGTTCCGCAGACTTCACCTGTGTTCTTGACCTTGACACAAGCGACCAGAGCGTCTTCCGTTTCTTTGACTGTCAGATCGCAATAAGCGAAGGTGGTATAGGAAAGACCATAGCCGAAGGGGAAGACCGGCTCGAACGGAGCGTCGATATACTTGGATGTGAACTTGAATTTGCCGCCGGGACGGCCGGTGGAAGGATGGTTATAATACAGGGGCATCTGGCCGGTCACGTACGGGAAAGAAGCGGCCAGTTTGCCGGTGGGATTGTAGTCACCGAACAGGACAGATGCCACGGCGTTGCCCATCTGGATCCCCAGCTGCCATCCTTCAACGATCGTCGGCAGATGTTCGGCTTCCCAGCCAAGTGCCAAAGCGCGGCCATTCATAAGTACGGTAACAACAGGTTTTCCGGTGGCAAGCAGTTTAGTGAGCAGTTCGCGCTGTTTGCCGGGCAGCGTAGTGTCCGCGCGGGACGAAGCTTCACCGCTCATGGCGCTGTACTCACCGACCACGGCCACGATCACATCGCCATAGGCGGCCGCCTGCGCGATCTCTTCTTCATTGATCTCCTCCGCAGGACCACCGCAGGGGAAGTACTCCACTTCCGCACCGGTGTTTTTCAAACCGTCCAGGATGCTGACGCAATCTTCACTCTTCCAGCTCATGGCCCAGGCACCGATGATCTCGGTGGTATTGGCGGCCAAAGAGCCCACCAGGCTGATCTTCTGCTCTTTCTTCAACGGCAGGACGTGATCGTCGTTCTTGAGCAGGACAATGGATTTCTGCGCTGCTTCCAGTGTCAGATCCACGTGTTCTTTCGGCAGCTTATCATACCGATGCTTTGCTTCATCCGTGATATAAGGATGATCGAACAGATCCAGCCACATTTTGACGGAAAGGATCCGGCGGGCTGCTTCATCGATGACTTCCATGGATACATCGCCCCGTTCGACGGCGTTCTTCAGTTCTTCGACGTAGATGGACGTGCCCATGTCCATGTCCATACCGGCATTGGCTGCCTGTTTGGCGGCATCATACCGATCCGCCGCGATACCATGATCGATGCATTCGCGGATGGCGTTCGCATCGCTGACGACGAAGCCCTGAAGGCCATAACGCTCCTTCAGTGTGCGGCGCAGCGTGTATTCATTGACCGTGCAAGGCACACCATTCAGGTCGTTGAAGGATGCCATGGCCGTCGCAGCGCCGGCTTTCGTCGCAGCCTTAAATGGCGGCAGATAGACATTGTGCAGCTGGGAGATGCTCATGGAGGTCGTGTTGTAATCACGACCCGATTCCGCCGCGCCGTACGCAACATAATGCTTCATGCACGCGGCGACATAGTTCTCGCGGCGTTCTGTGCCGTCCGCGGCATCCTCGTAAGCTCCGTCCTGCAGGCCATGGATCTTGGCCTCGGCAAAGCGACTGGCCAGATACGGATCCTCTCCTGGGCCTTCCGAAACGCGGCCCCAACGGGAGTCACGGCCCACATCGATCATCGGGGCAAAGTGCCAGGAGATGCCCTGTGTGCGGGATTCCTTGGCGGCCATACGAGCTGTACGCTGGAACAGATCCGGATCGAAGGCACCGGCTTCCGCAAGGGCGATGGGATAGACACTGCGGAACCCGTGGATGACGTCCAGGCCGATGATCAGCGGGATCCCCATGCGGCTTTCTTCCACCGCGATCCTCTGCAGTTCATTGTATTTGTCCGGATCCTGGAGCATAACAGAACCGATCAAGCCCTTACGGATGTTGTCCTCCTGATAGTCACGCTCTGCCTTGCTGAACATTTCAGACAGCTCTTCCTGGGTGATGCGTCCGTCCATGGCCATTTCGATCATTTCTTCGAAAGACATGTCAAAACCACCGACCAGCGAGGGTGAAAGCTGGTTCATCTGCCCGATCTTTTCTTCCAGAGTCATCTGCTGGAGCAATGCATCGACACGTTGCTGCTGTTGGAGTGTAAGTTTCATACGTGTTTCCTCTTTCTTTTATAATATCGAAAACTCCACTGTTTTGATTACATATTACCATGAAACCGTGATTCTTTCAATCAAAACCAGCCCCGCTGTTGACCGTTTCTTCGTAAATATGGTACGATACATGTACAGTTCAAAACACCTGATCCTATAAGGAGGATATGATAATGAAACTCATCCAGATCGTCATTGGAGCACATGCAACGTTGACAGGATATCTGCATGAAACAAGCGGAGAAATGGCCAACATCCAGGCCTATCCTGCCATGCTGGTCATACCGGGCGGCGGATTCCGCTTCTGTTCCGACCGGGAAGGTGAACCGGTCGCTATGGCTTATTTTGCGGAAGGATACCAGGCATTCGTGTTGGATTATACCACGGCGACCAAGAAGCCCGACGCCACGATCGAAGATCCCATGCGTGACGCTGTGGAAGCCTTGCAGATCATACGCGCCAATGCGGAAGAATATCTTTTGGATCCACACAAGGTAGCGATGATCGGTTTCTCCGGTGGCGGACACCTGGCAGCCGCGGTCTCGACCCACTGTGATGATAAGCCGGATGTGCTGCTCTTAGGCTATCCGGGCATCGTCCACAGCGATCTGCGTGCACTGGACTGCCCGGATATTCCGGAACGGGTGGATCAGAACACGCCTCCATCCTTCATCTTCGGTACGAGGAACGATACAGTCGTCCCACCGGTGCATCTGCTGACATTTGCTACCGCACTGAACCAGGCCGGCGTCGATTTCGAACTGCATATCTTCAAAGACGGCGTCCATGGCCTGTCGCTGGCCACTTCCCTGACATCCAACGGCAGCGCCTCGAACATCAACCCTACTTTCAATGCATGGTTCCCCATGAGTGTCCGCTGGCTGAAGGAACAGCTGGGTGATTTCACCATCTATGGTGTCAACGATGGGCGATATGGAAAGTTCAGCATCGATAAACCATTAGGTACGATCCTGGCGGATCCGCAGGCCTCCGCTATCCTGACCGACATCTTC
>JAILDJ010000289.1 GCA_024689505.1 Clostridiales bacterium | reverse complement strand
CGAAACCGTGACGTTGCGCGAGTCCTTTTGCAGCTGCAGTATCTCTTCCCGATCCGTGACCGGTACGAGCGAGGCGATCAGATCTCGGGCATCTTCACGGCTCATGACGCGGATCTCATCCTCCCGCTGCATGAAACCCATCGAAAGCTGCATCAGGAAACGATCCATCTGGGCTTCCGGCAGCGGGAATGTGCCATAGGACTCGATGGGGTTCTGGGTCGCCATGACAAGATACGGTTCCGGCATGCGGTGCGTGACGCCATCGATGGAGATCTGATGCTCCTCCATCACTTCCAGAAGCGCCGACTGGCTCCTCGGCGTCGCACGGTTGATCTCGTCCGCAAGGATCACCCCGGCAAACAGCGGGCCCGGCCGGAATTCAAACTCGGCGGTCTTCTGGTTGTAGAAATAGATGCCCGTAAGATCCGAGGGCAGCAGATCCGGTGTGAACTGGATCCGCTTGAAATCCATGCCGATAGAGGCCGCAAATGCTCTCAGCAGCATGGTCTTGCCTGTGCCGGGCAGATCCTCCAGCAGCACATGACCGCCCGCCAATAATGCAATGGCGAGCTGGTCGATGATCTCAGTCTTGCCCAGTATGATACGTCCGCAGTTTTCACGTACCCTAGTTATAAAATCCTGAAACGGTTGCGTGTTCAAAAGGTTACCTCTTTCATTTGATCGTTTTCAATTCCTGCATGCGGTCGGCTCCGGGGAAATGCAGCGCATCACGCCAAATCGCGGTCTCCCCCCAGATGCCCACTGCCGGCCCTTCTGCCCGATCCGGGTCGTGCCGCCAGTTCCACAGGCCGTTCGCACCGTAGGTAATGCCGGCATCCGCACCGGAAAGAATGCTCAAACGAGCGGTCTCAAAGACCTCGTCCGCTGAGAAGAATCCGATGGGCGGTTTTCCAAATTCGACCATCTTCGGCATCTGCTCATAGCAAGGCTCCGCGTTCAGGACAGGTTTGCCCGGAAACCGCTCCTTGATCTCAGCCGGATATTTTGACAAAACGCGGATCGCGTTCACGTCATGGCCGCTTTGGAAGGTGTAGAAATCCAGACCGTCCGCCAGCTCCGGCGTCAGATCCAGATAGCCGCCGCACAAATGCATGGTCCGCAGAGCCTCCGGTGCCTCTTCTTTCAGGATCTCGATCGTTCTCCGGTAGTACTGCGCACACTCCGGATCCCTGAGGTCAGTGTCACCGCTGACAAAATAGATGGGATCATAACGATCGAACCATTCGACCACGCGATGCACATGACGCTCGACCGCCTCCAGCGGCCAGACCATGCCAGGGAAAAGATTCGACAGCCAGTTGTTCGGCACGATATTCGCCCATACGACCACCAGTGCGGGGGTGAAGCCCTTATCGACGGCCATCTCCAACAGTTTCTGCGCTCTTGCCACGTATTCCATGTTGGGCTCTGCCGTATAGTCCATGGATCCATCTTCTCGGATCGGGTAAGGATAGATACCTAGATCCGGCAGGACCCGATCCCACTGCGGCAGGGTATTGATCTGGATCACGTTGAAGCCCTGGGCTTTTCGGTAATCCAAATACTCTTCCCACTCTTCAAATGTCGGGTTGGTAAAAGCGCTCCACAGCGTGTCACCGATCCAGAAGAATGGTTTCCCGTCCCGCTCAAAATGTTGATGATCCGCAGATACTTTCAATCTTGCCATGGGTTCAGCAGCCTTTTCTTCCGCTCTTGTGATCTTCAACGGAGCATGCTGCCGCGGACCCGTATTCGATCAATCCCGCATCCGCCGGATCGATGGACACACGGCCGTCCTCAAAGACAAAAGCCGGGATCCCCACGTCTCCAATGGCTTTCATGCGGTCAAACACAGGGTTCGTATCCCTCAGTCTGGTGAAAGCACTCATATTCCGAATGTTTTCACCGATGTTGATATACTCGAACTCGTCCTCTCGTCCCACGATCTGCTCATGGATATAGTCACAGTAAGGGCATGTGGGCATTCCATAGATCTTGATCATTTTGTTTTCCTCCTTCTGATGTGGTTTATTGTTCGTCCTCGGGCATGATGGTCAGTACTTCTCCATCCCGGAATCGTACTTGGCAGGATGCCTCATGATCGTGGTCATAATAGTCTCCCATATAATACCGGATCTGCAGATAAGGACCTTCTTCATCCTCCATGGGCAAGACTTCGATCAGGCCATAAGCCCTGTCCATGATCCCTTGATACTGCTCGTTCCCTTTGTATATGGTGATCTCGATATAACTCGGCGCTTCATCTCCCAGCGGGACCGGATCAAAGCACAGTTCTTCTTCCTCACCATCTCCATCGGCGTCCCATTTGATCCAGTTCGACAAGGGGCTGGAGACGTCGAAGCCGGAAGAGTTGCCGGAACTCTCCGTCCCCGGAGAACTATCCGGCTCCTCAGAACTGTCCGGCTCCTCGGAGCTGTCATCCGCGGCGGGGCCGCTCGGATCCTCGGATCCGCTTGTTTCCGATGATGTCTCTGCACCAGGTGTAAAGGGATTGGGCTTTGCGCAGGAAACCAACAGCAAGATCATCAGAATCAATGATAAAAGATATTTCATCGATCAAATCCTTTCCGTAGGTTCAAAAAGCGATGTCCAGTTCCTGCATCAAGGTGTCAGCGGAGCTTCCGCCCACGAAGATGCGGAACTTACCGTCCTCCAGGACGTATACACCATCATTGTTATAGAAGCCCATATCGGCTTTCTTCAGTTCAAGAGTGACGTCTTTTTCTTCTCCAGCCGCCAGGGTGACCTTCGCGAAACCCTTCATTTCCTTGACCGGTCGGACCAGCGACGCTGTCACATCCTGCATGTAGAGCTGCACGGTCTCCGTGCCACAGACTTCACCGGTATTCTTGACTTTGACACAGGCGATCAAAGCATCTTCCGTTTCCTTGACCGCCAGATCGCTATACGCGAAGGTGGTATAGGAAAGGCCGTAGCCGAAGGGGAAGACCGGCTCGAACGGAGCGTCGATATACTTGGATGTGAACTTGAATTTGCCGCCGGGACGTCCGGTGGATGGATGGTTGTAATACAGAGGCAGCTGGCCGGTCACGTACGGGAAGGACGCCGCCAGTTTCCCGGTGGGATTGTAGTCACCGAACAGGACGGATGCCACGGCGTTGCCCATCTGGATGCCCAGCTGCCATCCTTCGACGATCGTCGGCAGATGTTCGGCTTCCCAACCAAGTGCCAAAGCGCGGCCATTCATAAGAACGGTAACAACAGGCTTCCCAGTGGCAAGCAGCTTGGTCAGCAGTTCCCGCTGTTTGCCGGGCAGCGTGGTATCGGTGCGGGACGAAGCCTCGCCGCTCATGGCACTATATTCGCCGACCACGGCCACGATCACATCGCCATAGGCGGCCGCCTGCGCGATCTCTTCTTCATTGATCTCCTCTGCAGGACCACCGCAGGGGAAGTACTCCACTGCCGCGCCAGTATTTTTCAGGCCATCCAGGATGCTCACGCAATCCTCGCTCTTCCAGCTCATGGCCCAGGCGCCGATGATCTCGGTGGTATTGGCGGCCAAGGAGCCGACCAGACTGATCTTCTGCTCTTTCTTCAACGGCAGCACATGATCATCGTTCTTGAGCAGGACGATGGATTTCTGCGCTGCTTCCAGTGTCAGATCCACGTGTTCTTTCGGCAGCGTGTCATACCGATGCTTGGCTTCATCACTGATGTAGGGATGGTCGAACAGATCCAGCCACATCTTGACGGAAAGGATGCGGCGGGCTGCTTCATCGATGACTTCCATGGATACGTCGCCCTGTTCGACAGCGTTCTTCAGTTCTTCGACGTAAATGGACGTGCCCATATCCATGTCCATACCGGCGTTCGCGGCCTGTTTGGCGGCATCATAACGATCCGCCGCGATGCCATGATCGATGCACTCGCGGATCGCGTTCGCGTCGCTGACCACAAAGCCCTTGAGGCCATAACGTTCTTTCAGTGTGCGGCGCAGCGTATATTCATTGACCGTACAGGGCACGCCATTCAGGTCGTTGAAGGAAGCCATCGCCGTCGCGGCACCGGCCTCTGTCGCAGCTTTGAAGGGCGGCAGATAGACGTTGTGCAGCTGGGAGATGCTCATGGATGTGGTATTGTAGTCACGGCCGGATTCAGCCGCACCATAGGCGACGTAATGCTTCATGCAGGCGGCGACGTAATTCTCGCGGCGTTCCGTGCCATCCGGAGCATCTTCATATGCACCATCCTGCAGGCCATGGATCTTGGCTTCGGCAAAGCGGCTGGCAAGGTACGGATCCTCTCCCGGGCCTTCTGAAACGCGCCCCCAACGGGAGTCACGGCCTACGTCGATCATCGGCGCAAAGTGCCAGGAAATGCCTTGCGTACGGGATTCCTTGGCCGCCATTTGGGCTGTACGCCGGAACAGATCCGGATCAAAGGCTCCGGCTTCCGCCAAAGCGATGGGATAAACACTGCGGAACCCATGGATGACGTCCAGACCGATTATCAGCGGGATCCCCATGCGGCTTTCTTCCACCGCGATCCTCTGCAGTTCGTTGTACTTATCGGGATCCTGCAGCATAACGGAACCGATCAGGCCCTTACGTATATTGTCCTCCTGATAGTCACGCTCGGCTTTGCTGAACATTTCACTCAGCTGTTCCTGCGTGATCCGTCCGTCCATGGCCATCTCGATCAGTTCTTCAAAAGAAACATCGAATCCACCGACCAAAGAAGGAGAAAGCTGGTTCATCTGGCCGATCTTTTCTTCCAAAGTCATCTGCCGAAGCAATGCATCGACACGCTGCTGCTGTTGGGGTGTAAGTTTCATACGTGTTTCCTCTCTCTTTGTAATATCGAAATGCTCAACTGCTGGGTCAGCGTTCCTCCACGCTGTTTTGGTTACATTCTACCATGAAGCCGCGATTCTTTCAATCGAAACCAGCCTTACTGTTGACGGTTTCTCCGGAAATATGGTACGATTGACGTACATCAAAACGCAGTTCATCACATCTGATCCTATAAGGAGGATACGAAAATGAAACTGGTACAGATCACCATAGGCACCCACGCGACGCTGACCGGATACCTGCATGAAAAAAGCGGAGAAATGGCCAATATCCAAGCCTATCCCGCCATGCTCGTCATCCCGGGCGGCGGATTCCGTTTTTGTTCAGATCGGGAAGGCGAACCGGTCGCTATGGCCTACTTTGCAGAAGGATACCAGGCATTCGTGCTGGATTATACTACCGTGACCAAGAAGCCCGATGCTACGATCGAAGATCCGGTCCGTGATGCGGTGGAAGCCCTGCAGATCATCCGTGCCCATGCAGAGGAATACCTTCTGGATCCCCACAAGGTCGCGATGATCGGTTTCTCAGGCGGCGGACACTTAGCCGCGACGCTCGCAACCCATTGTGAGGAACGGCCGGATGTGCTGCTCTTAGGCTATCCCGGCATCGTCCATAGTGACCTCCGTGCGCTGGACTGTCCGGATATCCCGGACCGTGTGGATCAAAACACGCCGCCATCCTTCATCTTCGGCACAAGGAACGATACGGTCGTTCCACCGGTGCATCTGCTGACGTTTGCAACCGCGCTGAACCAGGCCGGCGTCGATTTTGAACTGCACATCTTCAAAGACGGCGTCCATGGCCTTTCCTTGGCCACATCCTTGACCTCCAATGGCAGCGCCTCGAATATCAACCCTACTTTCAGTACATGGTTCCCCATGAGCGTCCGCTGGCTGAAGGAACAGCTGGGTGATTTCACCATCTATGGTGTCAACGATGGGCGATATGGAAAGTTCAGCATCGATAAACCATTAGGTACGATCCTGGCGGATCCGCAGGCCTCCGCTATCCTGACCGACATCTTC
>JAILDJ010000288.1 GCA_024689505.1 Clostridiales bacterium | reverse complement strand
GGTCAGCGGTTCCAAATGGGGACCGCAGTGCCACTTGATGAAAAAGAAAAAGACCGGCCGCATCATCGATGAGGACGGTTGGGAAGAGCCCATCCGGGTCGTTCGGCAAGATGGAAGGCCTCTTACGGAGGAAGCGATCACTTTGGACATGACCTACGTCCAAGTAGAAAGCGGGTCCTACATGATCTGGTCCTACCGCGAAAATATCGGTACACCGTTGGATTCCGGTTCTATGCTGCACATCGCTTCCATCGATGCGCACGAACCCTGGCGGCTGACCAGCGATCCGGTACTGCTCACGCGGCCGCTGCTCGGTTGGGAGAATGTGGCTGGCACCATCAACAACGAAGGGCCCCATGCCTTTGTCAAAGGCGGGACCCTGTACGTCACGTATTCCGGCGGCCACGCCGCCTGGTACACCTATGCGCTGGGCTTGCTGACCGCATCTACCAAAAGTGATCTTCTGGATCTGGCCTCCTGGAACAAGAGCATCACACCGGTGCTGACCTTCTACTCCGTGGAAGGAGAATTCGGCCCCGGGCACAATTCCTTCTTCACCAACGAAGACGGCGAGCTGATGATCGCCTATCACGGTGAAACATCCATCGAATCACACAAACGCTGCGACGGGATCCGCCGGGTGCATTTTCGCGCAGATGGAACGCCCTATTTCGGCATGGCCAAGTGGGAAGACGTAGGTAAGGCGGATGTCACAACGATGGTGATCGTAGACTGAATGCTAGAAAAGCAAAAGAAGCCGACGCATTGCATCGGCTTCTTTTTGTATGCCTGAACTGTTTATGATCTCTTCTCCAGTACCTTCTGCGCACGCTCGTCGTTCGCATCCAGGACCAGCACGCGGCGGTTCTTGGCCCCTTCCGTCTCCACGAACCTGCCATTGGAATCGATGTCCTTACCGCGTTTGAAGATATCATCCGCGTAGCCCAGTCCGATGGTGCGCAACTGGTCGGCCGGTACACCGTATTCCTTGACCAGCAGATCCTTGACCGCGGCCGCGCGCCGGTCGGACAGATCCACGCAGCTTTCCTGCGTGCCGACGGTCGCGGTGGTTCCGGCAATCAGCACCGGGTGATCTGGATGCGCCAGAAGGATCTCCGCCACCGGCTTCAAGGCTTCTCTGGCCGCTTCCTCATCGATGAAGATCGCTTCATCACCCACGAAACGGACCTGTGTCTCGTTGAGTTCGAAGGCTTCCTGGAAGATCAGGTCATTCTCCGGCTGCTCCTCTTCTTCCACAGGTTCCTCTTTCTCCGGCGGGCCGATCAAGAGCATGAAATCCGTTCCTGCCGCTCCATTGATGCGGATATAATACGTCGTATTTGGCTGCAATGGTCCACTGACACCGGAGTTTTCTTCTCCATCACTGCCTGGATAACAGAACGGGATATCGACATCATATGCATAATATGTGTTTTCATGCTCTGCCGGTTCCAGGGCCCGCCCATATTCATCGATCACATCCACATGGATATTATCACTGCCTTTTGTCAGGTTCTGCGCTGTAAAAGTGTAGGGAAGGCTTTCTGCGGCGTCTGTCGTAAACGCGACCCAGTCATGGTTTTCTGAGCAGGTGCCGTAGTAGCGGATATTCGGCTGTAGCATCGTGGCGACGGTCTGATTGGAACCGGTATAGAACGGGTCATCCTCCTCCAACGGTGCTTTGGCTGAAGCAAACGTGCTGCTGGTCGGAAAAGCCTCGTCCTCTGCCTCATCTTGCGTCGAAATGCGCAGGGCATAGGTGGTGCCCACCTCGATATCCAAGTAGACGTAATAGGTCGTACCTGGATCCAGTGTATTGATCATACCCGTATTGGCCGTTCCGGAACTACCAGCAATGCAAAGCGGGGTGATGATACTGTAGCTATAATAATCATTATCCCTTTCTGTCGGATCGACAGCGTTGCCAAAAGCATCACACACCCGACCAAAGATATCCTTGCTGCCGAGCGTACAATTGACGACAGTGAACTTATATTCTTTGCCCTGCTCTTCCGTCGTCGTAAAGGCAAAATATACACGTCCATAAGGACTGTCAGTCATGACGGTCGTATTCAATGGAAGCGGGATCGCCGTACTTTGACTGGTGCCAGGCTCGATCTCCAGCTTTTCCAACAACGGATTGAACGCACCTGCCTCTGTATCGGCAGTCTCCGCGGCGGCTTCCATGGAAGGCGCAGCGACTTTGAGCACCAGATCACATGAAGGGCCACAATCCAGGCGCAGATAATACGTCGTATTCGGCTCCAGTTCATTGGACATACCGGTGCTCACAAGACCTCTTGGTCCAGCTACACAAAAGGGGATATTCTTTCCACTGATGGGATTATGTCCGTTGTTTTTTTCTGTCGGCCTGATATCGTTTCCCTCTGCATCAAACAAAATGGCATACGCATCTTTACTGTCTTCGGTCAGGTTTTCTAAGGTTATGGTATACGCCTCGCCTTTCTCAGCACCGGTGGTAAAGGCGATAAAGCGGCTTCCTCCCTCATGCCGCACCAGGTATTTCCGGTTCATTTCAAGCACAGGGGCATTCCCCGTTTCCTCGGTATCCCAGATCTCAAACTCGTTGTCTGAAGTCTGCACCAGCTCAGCACTTTGGTTTTCCTCACCGATGCCGGCCGCTTCTTCACGCGAAGATTCTTCTTCCGGTGCTTCCGACTCTGATTCTTCTACTGAAGATTCTTGTACTGTAGACTCCTCTGCAGGCGATTCTTCCACGGAACTTTCTTCACTGGACTCTGGCACTTCTGGGGATTCCTCCACTAACTCCGTTTGCGATTCTGACTCTTCAAAAACATTGCCAGCATCTTTTTTACCGCAGGCAGAAAGTGCACAGATCATCAAAACACTGCTGATGCATATTGCCATCAAGTGTTTCATCCTTCTCTTCCTCCTCTAATCACTTGTATCGATCCATGATATGGATATCATTGGTTCCAGGCTGCGTGACCGGAATTCTCGTATCACTGGGCCACATCAAAGTTTCCGGGCTGACACTGAAAGTTATTTGCCGCCCATCATATGAAGCGGAAATATCAGCATTCGTGACCAGGATCAGCCGTACCTCGCTTTCCTGATACCCGTCCACATGCACGCCGCGTACGACCTTAGGCGGATCGACCACGATGATCCTGCGCAGTTCGTTGTCCGGTTCATTCCAGTCGGGCATCCCCTGCAACTCCACGGCTTCATCGTAGGTATATGTATCGATCGTGCCCGTCAAAACGACGCGGCCTGATGCTTCTTCCTGGGCGATCCAGTCGTTTATGTCGTCCTGTTTTTCTGGCAAAATGGTGGAAACGATCTGGTTTTCGGATGGACCTGGTACAGGCTGTGCCGATTGGATGATCCCGTAGATCCCGCCGCCAAGGATGATCGATGCCAGGATACCGCCGATCACGATCTTCGATGCCGCGGCACTGCCAATGGCGCCGGCTCCACTGGCTGACGCTGATGCAACAGGCTGCCCTGCTTGAATCTTGAAAAGATTCTGCCGTATGACCCGATCCGGCGCTGTGGATACAAAATTGTATTGATCACGCACCAGCCAAAGCAGGAATGGGAGCGGTGCCATACCATATAGTTTTGTTCCCTCCTGCTCCAGTTCACGGACCTTCTTCTCGATCTTTCGCCGCCCATACAGGAGGCGGCTCTTGACCGCGCTTTCCGTAGCGCCTGTCATTTCAGCGATCTCCCTGACAGACATATCATCAAAATAAAACATGATGATGACTGCTCGTTGATCCTCCGGCAGCTCGTCGAGGATCTGGCGGATCAGGCGCTGTGTCTCTTTCTGATCCAGGATCCGGTCAGGGATATGTCCGACGTACTTATCTTCCAATAGTTCCTCGACCGGGACTTCCTGCTCTTCTCCTGCAGACAGTTGACTGAACAGCAGCGGCCGTTTCTTTTTCAACCAGTCTAAAGCTGTATTGCGTGCGATCCGCCGGATCCAAGGTATAAATTCATCATCACTGTGCAGTCCACCCAGATGTGTAAAGGCTTTGATGTATGCGTCCTGAATGATGTCAAAAACCGTATCCTCATCCTTGAACATAGGTCTGACAGATCGGTACACAATATCATACGACCATTCATATAACCGGCTGACTGCCTCCTGGTCTCCCTGTTCCGCTCTGCCGATCAGGCTGCCGGCACGGGTGTCCTGCCGTCCGCAATGCGGACAGAACAGCGTCTCCTCAGGTATTTCTTTATGACAATAATCGCAGTATTTCAACGAACCGTCTCCCTGTTTTCTCTGTCACGCATCAATGTGTTACGGATCTTTTGCAATAACTGTGTCTTTTTCTCCTGATCGATCGGCAATGACAAGATCGCATTTTTGATCCATACTCGCAGCAAGCTTTCGATCAACCGGAATCCCTTCTTTCCTCGTGGTTTTCACTCTTATAACGATCGAAAGCAAAGATCGGTTGCAAGGATCTGAAAATTTTTCTAGAATATACTATAGCACAAGAAGCAGGAATAGTGAACTTCATTTTTTTCAGCTTTACAGAACTCTCATACTGTTAATTCATGCAATTCAAATTTCATGCTTGACAGATTAGCTTTCCTGTGGTAAATTGATGCAAACCGTTGAGGAAGAGTGAGTAAGTAAAGATCTTCTTTTTCCAGAGAGCCGCGGATGGTGGGATCGCGGCAAAAGTTCCTTTACCGAATGGGCTTCTGAGGGCGACCAGAAACGGCACAGCCGCAGTAT
>JAILDJ010000257.1 GCA_024689505.1 Clostridiales bacterium | reverse complement strand
ATAGAAGGGCTCCTTCCCCTTAGCGGAATTGAGATTAAGATTGACCATATAGCCTGGCTTCATATCGTCCTTGATCCTTTTAATCACAGCTTCGACCAGTTTTTTCCCGATTCCCTGTCCCTGATACTCTGGAATCACGATCACGTCTGACAGAAAAGCTACATATCCACCGTCCCAGGACAATCTGACAACACCTATAGCTCTTTCATCATCTCTGACACAAAGAACCATATAAGCGTTCTCCACGCAATTCTTAGCTTCCTCAAGCGGAAAAAGCCTCCATCCGACCAATTTGCGTAATTCTAAGTATTCTTCAGGCGAAATATAGTCCTCATATCTAATCATTTACGAGCCACATCCTTATTGCAATAGTATGAAATATGATCATATACCGATTGTATCATGATTCGTGACGGGTCGTACTGCATCAGTCATCATCCGTTTTTACTGGGCTGATTTCGATCTCTCGCTCCCATTTGTTCACAAAGTTCTCCAGGTCGGTCTTGTTCCGGATGAACTTGGCTTCTGTTTCCATTCTTGAATAATCCGCATCGCTCAGTCTATTCCGCGCCTTTTCCCCGAGCCTGTTCAATTCACTGACTGAACTCTGGTCAAGATCATCGTTCTTTTGGGTTCCTGATGCATTGTTTGAGTTCCCGCCAAGGATCGATATTCCTCCGAATATGATCCCGAGAACGATCACGGTGGCTGCCATTGCCAGGCCCATGATATAGCCAAAGCACAGGACAAAAGCCAGGTCTACGATCAGACTCATACGAAACTTCGTGATCGTAAGGATGACCATGAAGATCAGCAGTACTGCAAACACTGCAAAGAGCATAAAGCGAAAAGGGGTTGCTTCTCCGTTCAAAATCCGCAGCAGCGGACGGCCAAACAGACCGTACTTTAAAAACTCATCCATAACAAAAGGCCTTTCTGTTTCAATGTATTTATGGCTGAAATGCCTGGTTTCCAGTTGATTTACCCTGGAATATGATCATATACCGATTGTATCATAATTCTTGACGAAATCAATGGGATCAAGATTTTCAATAGATTTCTCGGGCATAATGCGATACAATAAAATCATAAGCAGTAGCAATCATTTCACGGAAGGAAAGAAAACCATGGATTTGCATGTTCAGACCAAAGGGAATGCCTCTCCAAAGGGGAAGCCGAAAGTATATCTGACCTGTCACCCGCAGGATGTGAGATCATTAGGGCGTGTGATTCGGGATCTGTTTGCGGCAAACGATTGCGCTGTGTATTACGCGGAAGATATGGGAAGCGTGTGGGAGAACATGGAGGTGGACCTGCAGGGCATGAACCTGTTTGTCATTCCGGTATCGTATCGGCTGTTGATCTCAGAAACGAGAACGATGTCGGTAGAGTTTCCCTTTGCAAAGGAACATCATATCCCGGTGCTTCCGATCCTTTTGGGGAGCGGACTTACGGACCTCTACGGACAGAAGTTCGGTACGGTGCAGTATCTGGATCCAAACGCAACTTCTGATACAGGTGTCAGTTATGAGGAGAAGTTGAAAAAATACTTAAATACGGTGCTGATATCTGCGGAAATGGTGGAGCGGATCCAGGCGGCCTTTGATACGTACATTTTCTTAAGCTACCGTAAAAAAGACAGGAAGTATGCGGATCGCCTGATGCGCATGATCCATTCAAATCCTGCCTGCAGGGACATCGCGATCTGGTATGATGAGTATCTGGTCCCAGGTGAGAAGTTTGATGAGAGCATTGAACGGGCCATGAAAAAGAGCGATCTTTTCGCACTGCTTGTTACGCCAAACCTGATCAACGAAGATAACTATGTCCGCAATGTCGAATATCCTGCCGCAAAACAGCTGAACAAACCGATCCTTCCTGCGATGGCACAGATGACAGACAAGAAGGAATTGGCCAGACAGTATGAGGAGATCCCGGACTGCGTCGATGCAAATGATCCCGCCAAGGTGCATCGTCTGATTTTGGAACTGATTTCTTCTGCCAAGCTGCGCGAAAAGGAAGACGATCCGATGCATAATTTCCTGATCGGGCTGGCTTATTTGGATGGAATCGACGTGGAAGTTGAACGCTCTCTGGCGTTGCGCCTGATTACATCGGCGGCGACGGCAGGACTGTATGAGGCGATGCGAAAGCTTGTCAGCATGTATCATGACGGGACAGGTACTTCCATGGATCTGAAGAAAGCGTGCGACTGGCAAGGGAAAATCGTCGATTACTTTACCGAAAAGGGAGGAAAGACTTCGGTAGATACGCTGGCAGCCAGAATCACGTATGTTCTTTACCTGTATGAGACTGGAAAACGTGATGAGGCGCTCACGCAGATGGAGGAAGTATATGCACTGTGTGAGAAATACCTGGGGGAAGATAACCCTGAGACAATGACAGCGCTCAACAATCTGGCGCATTATTATAGTGGTGCAGGCAGATACCAGGAAGCCATTCGCATGGGGGAGAAGTCATATCAGAAACGGGTTGCCAAGTATGGTGCAGAGGATCCGCAGGCCCTGCTGTTTTTGAATAATCTTGCTATGAACTATGGCAACGTCGGCAATTTCCAAAAGGAAAAGGAATTACTTGCAAATGTGTTAGCAGTGGCGCAGAAGACGCTGGGGGAAGATCATCCACGCACGTTGTTGTATGCGAGCAACTATGCGAACAGCATGCACCATCTTGGCGAGACGAAAAAAGCACTTGCAGTTGCACAAGGCGTCTTAAGCCGGAGGGAAAAAGTGTATGGAGAGAGGCATCCCTCTGTATTCGACAGCGAAGCCTTGATCGCGGGATATGAAAGTGCTCTGGGGAATTACCTGGGAGCGATCGCATTTGCACAGAAGGCATATGAAGGACGAAGGCAGCTTCTGGGGGAGGATCATCCGAACACACTGAGCATATTGAGCGAACTGGGTTCCTATCAGTATAAAAATGGCGACCTTAAAGGAGCGCTGGAGAGCTGCCGGATTGCCTATGAACGCAGTGTAACAACCATGGGAAGTATGCACTACCTGACCCTGAACAGAAAAATCGACTACTGTGCACGTTTGGGAGATCTTGGGTATTACAAGACAGCCGCAGATCTGTCGAAGGATCTATACGAAACCTTTGTGAAAATGAACGGGAAGAGAGATCTGATCGCGCTGCGACTCTGTACCGATTACAGTGTGAATTTGTATCGTCTGGGAAAGAATCAAGAGGCAATCCATTACGGGTTAGAAGCCTATGAGGGCAGGCGTGCTGTATACGGAGAGGAGCATCCCTTTACCCTGCTAAACGTGGAAAATCTTGCATATTTTTACAGTGCCGCAGGGAATGAGAGAAAAGCACTGGAGTATTCCGAGAGAGTTCTGCAGATCAGAAGACGCGTT
>JAILDJ010000254.1 GCA_024689505.1 Clostridiales bacterium | reverse complement strand
GCCCTTCTGGCCGATCCGTTTCTGCCACGTAAAGTCACGGAGAACCGGGACGATGAGATCGTGCGCTGCCTGCGGTGCTTCACCTGCATGGCAGAGCGCGCTGCTACGTCCACCCGCCGCTGCACGGTCAACCCGCTGATCAGCCGTGAAATGGAAGGCGACGAAGTCCGGCCGGCCCCTGTGCGCCGCAAGGTCCTGGTCGCTGGCGGTGGCCCCGGTGGACTGTACGCCGCTTATACAGCCGCCCGCCGCGGGCACGAAGTCCTCCTCTGCGAGAAGGAGGATCTGACCGGCGGCATCCTGAAGAGTGAGCAGGCGCTGCCCTTCAAGCATGAAATGTATGAACTGGCCGGTACCTATCGCCTGTTGGCGGAACGGGCCGGCGTCACCATCCGGACCGGCGTGGAAGTCACACCGGAACTGGTCCGTACAGAAGACCCCTACGCACTTATCATCGCGGTGGGTTCTGCTCCGCTGGTTCCGCCGATCCCTGGGCTTTCCGGCGAAAATGTGACCATCGTCAACAACTATTATCTGGAGAAAGACAAGGTCGGTCAGGACGTGGTCGTGCTGGGCGGAGGCCTTGCGGGCTGCGAATGCGCGATCCATCTGGGTCAGGAAGGAAAGACCGTCCATCTGGTGGAGATGCGCGACACACTGGCGCCGGATGCCAACGTCCGTCACCGTCCGCTGCTGCTGGCCGAAATCGATAAGTGCGTCACTGTGCACACCGGCCACCGGGCTCTGAGCATCACCAAGGAAGGCGTCATCTGCGCCACTGCTGATGGTGCAGAAGTCCTGATCCCCGGCCGCAGTGTGATCTGCGCACTGGGGCAGAGAGCCCGTACCGACATGGTGGAAGCGCTGGAAAACACCGCTCCCTTCGTCCGCGTCATTGGCGATGCCCGCAAAGTTTCTACCATCACCAACGCAGTGTATGACGGCTATCATGCCGCACTAGATATCTAATGCACAAGGAGGATATTATGGAAGTCAGACCGTATACTTATGAAGAGTTTCCGGAATTCACCGAACCTGTCGAAGGTGCTCATATCATCGAAACGACAGGCGACGAAGTGGGCGTGCTCTATCAGCACGATGTCGAGTATGACAATGTGAACGGCGTCTCGCTGCGCCTGCAGATCCTGATCCCCAACTGCCGTAACGACAAGTATGATTTTATGTCTGATCAGCAGTCCTTTGCGCGTCCCTGTCTCGTCTGGGTGCAGGGTTCCGCCTGGTTTCAGCAGTACATTTACATGAAAGTCGGCGACCTTGCCCGTTTTGCCAAACGCGGCTACGTCTGTGCGATCGTGGAATACCGTCACTCCGGCATCGCATCCTTTCCTGCCCAGGCTGTGGATGCCCGCAATGCCATCCGCTTCCTGAAAAAGAACGCCGGCAGGTTCGGCATCGACCCCGAGCGCATGATCATCGCGGGTGATTCCTCCGGCGGTCATACCGCGATGTGGGCGGGCATGCTGCACAACGATGACACCGAGCAGAACCACTTCCCCGGCATCAGTGCGGAAGTCCAAGGTATCATCAATCACTATGGTTCCACCTCCGTCATAGCGCCGGATTCCAACCCGCAGACCGTCAACCATTGTCTGCCGGACAGTCCGGAAGGCCAGGTCATGGGCGGCCGCAACCTGCTGGAGCATCCGGAATGGGCTCGTGCCTTGAGCGTCGAGTGCAACATCGATGAGACCACCCAGCTGCCTCCGGTGGTGATCTTCCACGGCACCAAGGACCGCACCGTCAACTGCACGGGCAGCGTCATCCTGTACCAGCGGCTGAAAGAGACAGGTCATCCGGCCGACCTGTATCTTATCAAAGGTGCCGACCACGGCGGCAGCGAGTTTTGGACCGACGAGGTGCAGGATATCATGGAAGATTTTATGAAGAAGTGCTTTGCTTAAGATCCTTTGCACATAAAAAAGCTCCTGTTCTTATGTGAACAGGAGCTTTTCACTTTCTCATTTCTTTTCTTCATAGGAATCCCTGACTTTGCACAGCGCCTGATATGTCTTCATCCTCGGATGGTTTTCGTCGGTGATCCCTTCATCGGCGATCTTTCTTTCACAATCGGCCGCCATGTCACGGGCCAGGCTGGCGTAGATCCCTTGGTCCGCATGCTCGTCCAGGCCGATCCGGATGATATCGGTCACAAAGCCCAGGGACGCCGTGGTATAGAAGGTGCCTTTATAGCCATTCAGCGTCTCATCCCCTTCCACGAGCGTGCTGTGGATGCGGTTGGTCAGGAAAACCACCACCAGGTCTTCTTCCGGGTCGATGACCGTAAGCGTGCCTGTGAACCCTTGATGTCCGATCGTATTGCTGCTGCTGACGGAGCTGAAATAGTTGTCCCACTCATGGACACCCTGCCGCCACCAGCCCAGGCCGTACCAAGGCACGTACTCGCTCTTCGGTGCACTGACCAGGTCGATCACGTTCTGTGAGAAGAACCGATGCCCACCGTAACCGCCTGTGAGCATCACCGAGGCCAGTTTCGCCAGGTCTGTGGCATTGGAGAACAATCCTGCGTGTCCGGAGATCCCAGCCATGCAGTACCAGGCGTTGGGATCATGCACCTCGCCCTGCAGCGTATACGTACGTACGCCGGTATAACCCAGATGCCCGTCCCGGCTGTTGCCCATGACCTCCGTTGCGGCACAGTCCTCCGGCTGGAACCCGTGCTGCAGCGGATTATACGTGATGTGCGTAAGACCCATCGGCTCGAAGAAGGTCTCGTCCAGGAACTGATCCATCCGCTTGCCGGTGATCTTCTCCACGCAATAACAGAGGATCATGAAATCCACGTCGCTGTACATGGTCTTCGTGCCCGGCTCGTACATCAGCGGTGTGCGGAAGATCTGGCGCAGCGTCTCTTCGCGGGCCGCTTCATCTGCACCGGTACCAACGAATGTCGCGTTCCCCGTACCGGCATCGAAATACTGCGTCGCGCAATCGTATCGATCGTTGAAATACTGCGGTCCCGCCGGGAAGCCACCCTGGTGCGTCATCAAATCGCGGATCGTCAGGCTGGCCTTCCACTCCTTATTGGTCTCCAGAGGGATTGGATCATACCCTTCGTAATCGATC
>JAILDJ010000205.1 GCA_024689505.1 Clostridiales bacterium | reverse complement strand
TCCTGGATCCAATTCATAGATAATAACATGATCTGTTATACTCCTTTCTTAGCGGACCTTGAACTGTTCCAGCGATTTCAGGCTGCCGGAGTTCAGCATGCGGATATCTTTGATGCCGTACTTCATCATGGCCAGACGGGTAAGCCCTAAGCCAAAAGCGAAGCCGGAATATTTCTCACTATCGATACCGGCCATCTCCAGCACGTTGGGATGGATCATGCCGCAGGGGCACAGTTCGATCCAGCCGCTCTGTTTGCAGGTCGGGCAGCCCGTGCCGCCGCAGACATGGCACTGGATATCCAGCTCAAAGCCGGGTTCGACGAAGGGGAAGAAGCCAGGACGAAGCCGCACGGTGATCGGTTTGCCAAACACTTCGGACAGCATCGTCTTCATGAAATAGATCAGGTTGGAAATGGAGATGTCCTCACCGACCATGATACCTTCCATCTGGAAGAAAGTGTTCTCATGGCTGGCATCCAGAGCCTCGTTGCGGAAGCAGCGGCCTGGGAAGATGGCGCGGGTCTTGGCGCCGTATTTGCGCAGGATCGCGTTCTGCGCCGCGGAGGTATGGGTCTTCAGGACCTGACCGTTTTCCAGATAGTACGTATCCTGCATGTCGCGCGCAGGATGATATTTCGGGATATTGACCGCTTCGAAGCACTCGTACTCCGTTACGATCTCCTTATAATCCTCGATGGTGAAGCCCATGCTCTTAAAGATCTCTTCCAGCTCGCGCTGTACCAGCGTGATGGGATGCAGGGTGCCCTGTCCCAGGTCGACCGGCATGGAAATGTCATAGCGCGGATCGTTCTTCAGACGGGCTTCCTGTCGGGCTGCCTCCAGCTCGGCAGAACGTTTCTGGATGAATGCCTGGACTTCCTGCTTGAATGTATTGATCCTCTGTCCGGCTTCTCTTTTCTCCTCACCGTTCAGATTCTTCAGTCCTTTGAGCAGTTCGGTCACGCTTCCTTTTTTGCCCAGATAGGCGATACGGACCTTTTCCAGCTCTTCTGTTCCCTGTGCCTCGGCAAGTTCCTCACGAAAACGCCGGGTCAGTTCTTCAATACTAGCCATAGATATCCTCCTAAGAATGTATGTGATATAAAGAATGCGATTTGATGAAGCGGTCCCAAGGTCCCACAGAAGAATGCAAGCATTCTTCTGTTGTACTTTGGTCCCCTATAATCAAAATTCCCGTCCAATTCATTGGACGGGATGATGACCGTGGTACCACCAATTTTCGAAGCGTGGGGCACGCTTCCTCGTTATGTCCTTTAATGCAGTGACGTACAGCCGTAAAGGCAGCTCTGATATATGAAATTCGACGCGTGACGTGACCTGAAAGATGCTTGCAGCCGGTGACATCTTCTCTCTGCCAGTGCTTTCACGTTCTACTGGGTATATCTTCGACGCAGTTCGGCATATAGTATACCACTCGGAGCCGTGTCTTGTCAATGCTATAAAAATATGATACAATACACACGATACTATGTTTTGATATGAGAGGAATCCTATATATATGAAACCTGAAGATATCCGCTGGCTCGATGAAGAGGACAGCGAACAGCCGGTAGAGGAACCGGAGCAGACAACGGAGGCAGAACCGGAAACCCCTCCGGCCCCGAAAAAGCCTAAGAAAAACCGCTCTTTCTCCTGGATCTTCGTCGTCATCGCTTTGTTGATCGGCGTTTTCTTCCTGTTCATCACCGGCGGTTTCAAGAAGCTGTTCGGTGGGGATAGGACGCAGACACTGCGCCCTATGAGCGATCCCATCCTGTATAATACGGACAGTGTGACGCGTGTCCGTCCTTTTGGAGATCTGGCTCTGCACATGAGCGCTAACGGACTGCGGGCCTACAATACCAATGGAACTCTGGCCTGGGATCTTCCCTTCACCATGAGCTATCCTTCGCTGGTCACTTCCGATCGCTGTGCCATCGTTGCCGACCTGGGCGGTACGCAGATCCTGCTCATCGATGATACCGGTCTGCTCAATACGATCACGACTGAGGCTTCCATTCTGTATTGTACGGTCAACCATAATGGCTATACTGCTGCGATCCTGGATTCTGGCGACAGCCATACGCTGGTCGTCTTTGATCAGTTCGGCCGCACGTTGGTCCGCCGTATCACCTATGCGGATCAGGATGGTGTCCCCATGGCTATCGCCATCAACGATGATGCCTCCTGTATGGCCACCGCCTACATGATCTATACAGAAGCGGAACTGCGCAGTGCCGTCACGCTTTTCAATCTGACCGATTCCGGCTCTGATTCTATCGATCGAATCGCCGGGAATTATACCTACACTAATACTTTGATCTCCGACCTGTACTATATGGGCGACGAGCTGATCGCCATCGGTGATAACCGCATCATCGGTATCCGCTCCACGGGCAATACGGCTGAGGACTGGAACCAGGAGATCTCATATGAGATCACCGCGCTGGGGTTCGGTTCAGACTTTATCGCTCTGCTGCAGGGCGAGGGACTCGTTGGCGTAGCCGGTGCTTCGGAACATGATATGCTGGTCATCGGTGTTGATGGCAAACGCCGGCTGGAACTCAACATGGAGGACAGCCGCGGTCTCTGGGTGCAGGGCGACGTCATCGTATACCAGGATGGATTCGATTATATCGCGCTGGATCGTGCCGGCAAGCGGATCTGGTCCTACAACGCGGAAAATGCCATGCAGCTCTACCCCATCGGGGAAAAAGCCGCGTTGGGCAATACCGGCGGCTCCATGCAATTCTACATGACTGTTTCAGGAGGTGAATGATCTATGGAACCTACTATCTGGGTCTCATTGGCGCTGGACGTGATCGTCCTTCTCCTTATAGCCGGAGGCATCCTGCTGGGCTACCACAAGGGCTTCATGAAGACCATCTACCAGTTGTTCTCATGGGTCGCGGCCATCTTTCTGACACAGCTGCTGTACCCTTACATGGTGCAGATCCTCAAGGCTTCACCCGTCTACACTTCCATCGCCAAGACGCTGCGCGGTGTACTTTCCATTCCGGATCTGAGCGGTGACGCCGTCAAAACCATTTCTTCTTTGAAGATACCGGAAGTGCTCAAGCTCAAGCTGATCGAGAACAACAATTATGAAGTGTACCGCATCCTCGGTGCGGAGACGTTGAACGAGTATATCAATGCCTACCTGACCAATATGGTCATCAACGCATTGGGTATCCTTATTACATTCATCATCGTTTTCCTGCTGATCAAGATCGCGGCGATCCTGCTGGAGATCGCGGATCATCTGCCGGTCATCCGACAGCTCAACCATACGCTGGGCGTCATCATCGGTGCCGCGAACGGCGTACTGTATGTCTGGATCTTCTGCCTGCTGATCACCCTGTCCGGGGCGGTCACCAAGCTTTCCTTCCTGTATCCGGCCATCTCTTCCAGCCTGTTGACGCACTGGTTCTATAATCACAACATCCTGCTGGATTCCCTCCTCAGGATCTTTGGAGCGTGATCATCATGGCGGATCAATGCACGTATTGCCTGAACTTCGAGTACGACGAAGAGGTCGGCGAAGAAGTCTGTGTCATCGACATGGACGAGGACGAGTTCTACCGGCTGCAGCAGCATCCGGAACGTGGCTGCCCGTTTTTTCGGGTAGACAATGAATATAAGATCGTAGAAAAACAGAATTAGGAGGCCTCAAATCATGTTATTAGGCGGTATTGAAGCCGGCGGCACCAAGATGGTGCTCGCGATCGGCGATGAAAACGGTAACATTTTCGAGAAAGCCACGATCCCTACCGATACGCCCGACGTATCCGTCCCCAAGATGATCGAGTTCTTCAAAGACAAGGGCATCGAAGCGCTGGGTATCGGCTGCTTCGGCCCGGTCGATCTGCATCGGGATTCCAAGACCTATGGCTACATCACCACGACACCCAAGCCGAAATGGGGCAATTTCGATTTCGCTGGCGCTTTTCGTGAGGCTCTGAACATTCCTGTCGGATTCGATCTGGACGTCAACGCCGCCATGCTGGGAGAAGTCACCTGGGGTGCCGCGCAGGGCTGTGAAAGTGCGATCTACATCACCATCGGTACCGGTGTCGGCGTCGGTGTGTGGATCAATGGAAAACTGCTGCATGGTCTGATCCATCCGGAAGCCGGCCACATGATCCTCAATCGTCATCCAGAGGATCCCTATCCCGGCCACTGCCCGTTCCATGGCAACTGCCTGGAAGGTATGGCCGCCGGCCCCGCTGTCGAAGAACGCTGGGGCAAAAAAGGCTACGATCTGGCCGACAACCCTAAGGTCTGGGAGATCGAAAGCTACTACATCGCGCAGGCAATCACCAACTTCATCTTCTGCTACTCGCCTGAAAAGGTCATCGTCTGGGGCGGTGTCATGCACCAGGAGCAGATGTTCCCGATGATCCGCGCGCAGGTCAAGGAGATGCTCAATGGATACCTGAACGCTCCCATCATCAACGACCATATCGAAGATTATATCATCGCGCCGGGTCTGGGTGACGAGCCTGGTATCAAAGGTGCATTGCGCCTGGCCTGGGAAGAACTGCAGGCCTGACCCCTATTTCATCAAAAAAGAAGCCGTGGAAATGACCACGGCTTTTTATTATTCTGCGATTTTCCTCTTTCGGAACACTTGTCCGTCCGATAGTGTGATGACGGCTTCCCATATTTCTCCCGGCTTGATCCCTTGTACAGGGAACTGCAGCCAATTCCAGTAATAATGGATCGTGAATGGATCATCGTAGGCGGTATCGAAATAGGCTCCGTCACGATAGAAATCCACTCTATGGATCTTCTCCGGCCATTTGGATGCCAGACGGATCCAACGCTTGCCTTCCCAACAAGCATCTGCTTCCAGGCCTTGTAAATAAAAGCTTTCTTCCAGGGAGCGTACATTTTCCGCCAGTCCCAGACTCTCCGCAAGGCGTTCCGCGAAGAATGTATCCTCTCCTTTCGTGATGCCCCAAAGCGCCGGTGGCTCCTGTTTGGTCATGTTGTTGTAGTAGCCCCAGGAAATGCCCCTGTCCAGGGCAACCTGCAGATTGGAGAGGCACTGAGAGTCCTCATTCGTCACGATCGGCCGGGCTGGTGTGATGCGCTTCGCTTTTTGGATATAGTTGTGATACACCTGCCGGGACAGGTTGTTCCCATGGATCAAGATCACGTCCGAAGCAGTATGGATGGCCTCGGAGAAATAGGCACCTGTCGTCGAACAACCCACCGGCATGCCGCCGGATGCGCGCTTGGCGATCTCCATCAGCTGCACGATCCCTTTATCCTCAAACAGGATCGGGTGCACGCGGAACTGCTCCACGTCGTGCTCGTTGGCGATCTCGATGATCACATTCGTATACCCTTGCTCCCGAAGCCAAGTGGACGCGGTTTCGACCGCCCGGATGACAGAGTCATCATCTTTCAGAAGATGGTTCTGTCCCACATAGAAATAACTGACGATAACGACCATGCCGACCTCATCCGCGGCGCGGATCAACCGATCCATGCGGCACAGATAGTCCGGATCCATCGACGCGCCATCTTCTGCAAACGCATTGTTGATCAGGTCATTCCCTGGCAGGGTGAAACATGGTCCGCCGCCTTGGAAACCTACCGTAAAGGCACGGAGACCATGCGCGTACCATTCCGGAAGTGCCTTGATCAGATCGTCTGTGTTCTTTTCCGCATCAAAAATCCTTCCAAAGCGATCGAACCGTCCGACATCCTTTTTATCATCGAATACACCCTGGATGAAACGAGCATTCATCAACAGCCCATGATACTGCGACGGGCAAGACGGGATCTCACTGTAGGTCAGCTGCCCATTGATTCGAAACCGGGTGCCATCGATGGAAAGCACGGTGTTCATGGACCCTCCTTATCTTTTCACAACCAGATCGCCATTGGGCCGGCGGATGCAGTATCCTGTTCCATCCCAAGCCATCTCTGCTGTTTCTCCGGGCTTAAGATCCGGGATCTGATGTGACGTACCATCTGCTTGAGTCATAGTATACCCTATGACGGCATGGCATGGCAAGTCCGCACGGCAGGTGATGCGCAGTTTTTCTGCTGCTTCCTCAACCACGATCGGCGCGCATTCTTCCTGCAGCACCTTGTAAGAAGGTTTTTCATTCCCATAGATGTCGGTCGAGCCGTGGACGCGGCGGCGCAGCTTGCCTTCGCCCTCCTCGCCCATCTGAGTGCGGTAATCATTCAGGCTGAAATGGATCGTCGCACCGATCTGCGGAATGGTCCTATACTTTTTCATCTTTTGGACCAGGTTTTCGATACGGGCAGGATCCCCACCCGGGAAAGCCGGTTCGCAGACACCGAATTCCGAGATCACGATGGGCAAATCCGGCTCCGCAGTGGTCAGCCGATCCAGATCCTCGTCCAGATCCCTTCCCTGCACCCAGGTACCGAAATACTCATTGATCCACATGCTGTCCCCGATGCGGACTGCGTCGATGGCGGGTCCGCGCCACCAGGAATTGCTGACATAATTGACC
>JAILDJ010000204.1 GCA_024689505.1 Clostridiales bacterium | reverse complement strand
TCCTGGATCCAATTCATAGATAATAACATGATCTGTTATACTCCTTTCTTAGCGGACCTTGAACTGTTCCAGCGATTTCAGGCTGCCGGAGTTCAGCATGCGGATATCTTTGATGCCGTACTTCATCATGGCCAGACGGGTGAGCCCTAAGCCGAATGCAAAGCCGGAATATTTCTCACTGTCGATGCCGGCCATCTCCAGCACGTTGGGATGGATCATGCCACAGGGGCACAGCTCGATCCAGCCGCTCTGTTTGCAGGTCGGGCAGCCTGTGCCGCCGCAGACATGGCACTGGATATCCAGCTCGAAACCAGGTTCGACGAAGGGGAAGAAGCCCGGACGCAGCCGCACGGTGATCGGTTTGCCGAACACCTCGGACAGCATGGTCTTCATGAAATAGATCAGGTTGGAAATGGAGATGTCCTCGCCGACCATGATGCCTTCCATCTGGAAGAATGTGTTCTCATGGCTGGCATCCAGCGCTTCATTACGGAAGCAGCGGCCCGGGAAAATGGCGCGGGTATTGGCGCCATATTTGCGCAGGATGGCATTCTGCGCCGCGGATGTATGGGTCTTCAGGACCTGGCCGTTCTCCAGATAGTAGGTATCCTGCATGTCGCGGGCAGGATGATATTTCGGGATATTGACCGCCTCGAAGCACTCGTACTCGCTCACGATCTCTTTATAATCCTCGATGGTGAAGCCCATGCTTTTGAAGATCTCTTCCAGTTCGCGCTGCACCAGCGTGATCGGATGCAGGGTGCCTTGCCCCAGATCGACAGGCAGAGAAATGTCATAACGCGGATCATTCTTCAGACGAGCTTCCTGGCGTGCCGCCTCCAATTCAGCAGAACGCTTCTGGATGAACGCCTGCACTTCCTGCTTGAACGTATTGATCCTCTGTCCGGCTTCTCTCTTCTCGTCACCATTCAGATTCTTCAGACTTTTGAGCAATTCGGTCACGCTGCCTTTTTTGCCCAGATAGGCGATACGGACCTTTTCCAGCTCCTCTGTTCCCTGTGCCGCGGCAAGTTCCTCGCGAAAACGCCGGGTCAGCTCTTCAATGCTAGCCATAGATATCCTCCTAAGAAAAATGTAATAATGAAAGCGAATTTGATAGAGCGGGATACTACTTTTTGATACACGCAGCTCCGCTTCGCTCCTGCTGCGCTGAAACACTCGGTCTCCGCTCATTCCTGCGGATTCGCTGCGTCCTCGTGTTTCGGCGGGTCAATATTAGTACTACTTTTTGATACGCGCAGCTTCGCTCCGCTTCCGCTGCGCTGAAACACTCGGTCTCCGCTCATTCCTGCGGATTCGCTGCGTCCTCGTGTTTCGGCGGGTATTTATTTATACTACTGTTTGATACGCGCAGCTACGTGCTTCGCACTTTCGCTGCGCTGAAGCACTCGGACTCCGCTCATTCCTTCGGAATGGCTCCGTCCTCGTGTTTCGGCGGGTCCCAAGGTCCTACAGAAGAATGCGAGCATTCTTCTGTCGTACTTTGGTCCCCTGTGTATCAAAAAATCCCATCCAATTCATTGGACGGGATGATGACCGTGGTACCACCAATATTTAAAGCACGGGTTGGGTGCTTCCTCGTTGTGTCCTTTAATGCAGTGACGTACAGCCTTTTATGGCAGCTCTGATATATGAAATTCGATCCGTGACGTGACCTGAAAGATGCTTGCAGCCGGTGACATCTTCTCTCTGCCAGTGCTTTCACGTTCTACTGGGTATATCTTCGACGCAGTTCGGCATATAGTATACCACCTGGAGCCGCGTCTTGTCAATGCTATAAAAATATGATACAATATGTACGATACTATGCTTTGCTATGAGAGGAATCCTATATACATGAAACCTGAAGACATCCACTGGCTCGATGAAGAGGACAGCGAACAGCCGGCAGAGGAGCCGGAACAGGCTGCTGAGGCCGAACCCGAAACCCCTCCTGCCCCTACTAAGAAACCCAGGAAAAACCGTTCTTTCTCCTGGATCTTCGTTATGATCGCCTTGTTGATCGGCGTTTTCGTCCTGTTCGTCACTGGCGGTTTCAAGAAACTGTTCGGCGGAAACCGGACGCAGACCTTGCGCGCCATGAGCGATCCCATCCTGTACACCACGGACAGTGTGACCCGGGTACGTCCTTTTGGGGATCTGGCGCTGCACATGAGTGCCAACGGGCTGCGGGCTTATAATACCAACGGGACCCTGGCCTGGGATCTTCCTTTTACCATGAGTTATCCGTCACTGGTCACTTCCGACCGCTGCGCCATCATCGCCGATCTGGGCGGCACGCAGATCCTGCTCATCGATGAGACAGGCCTCTTGAACACGATCACCACAGAAGCTTCCATTTTGTACTGCACAGTCAACCATAACGGCTACACCGCCGCGATCCTGGATTCTGGTGACAGCCATACGCTGGTCGTCTTCGATCAGTTCGGCCGCACGTTGGTCCGCCGTATCACCTACGCGGATCAGGACGGCGTCCCCATGGCCATCGCCATCAACGACGATGCTTCTTGCATGGCCACCGCCTACATGATCTATACCGAGGCGGAACTGCGCAGTGCCGTCACACTTTTCAATCTGACCGATTCCGGTTCCGATTCCATCGATCGTATCGCCGGAAATTATACCTACACCAACACTTTGATATCCGACCTGTATTACATGGGCGACGAGCTGATCGCCATCGGGGACAACCGGATCGTCGGGATCCGCTCCACAGGCAATACCGCCGAGGACTGGAACCAGGAGATCTCCTATGAGATCACAGCTCTGGGCTTTGGTTCCGACTTCATCGCTCTGCTGCAGGGCGAGGGTCTGGTCGGTGTGGCCGGCGCTTCCGAACACGACATGCTGGTCATCGGTGTCGACGGAAAACGCCGTTTGGAGCTCAACATGGAGGACAGCCGCGGGCTCTGGGTGCAGGGCGACGTCATCGTATACCAGGATGGTTTTGATTATATCGCGTTGGATCGGGCTGGTAACCAGATCTGGTCGTACAACGCCGAAAACGCCATGCAACTCTACCCCATCGGGGAAAAAGCCGCTTTGGGCAATACCGGTGGCTCCATGCAATTCTACATGACCGTTTCAGGAGGTGAATGATCTATGGAAACGACCATCTGGATCTCATTGGCGCTGGATCTGATCGTAGTCCTGCTTCTGGCGGGAGGCATCCTGCTGGGCTATCATAAGGGCTTCATGAAGACCATCTACCAGCTGTTCTCCTGGGTCGCAGCCATCTTCTTGACACAGCTGCTTTACCCTTATATGGTGCGGATCCTTAAAGCTTCCCCTGTCTACACTTCCATCGCCAAAACGCTGCGCGGCGTTCTTTCCATCCCGGACCTGAACGGTGACGCGGTCAAGACCATTTCTTCCCTGAAGATCCCGGAAGTGCTGAAGCTCAAGCTGATCGAAAACAACAATTATGAAGTGTACCGCATTCTTGGTGCGGAGACGTTGAATGAATATATCAATGCCTACCTGACCAATATGGTCGTCAATGCACTGGGTATCCTTGTCACCTTCCTCATCGTCTTCCTGCTGATCAAGATCGCGGCGATCCTGCTGGAGATCGCGGATCATCTGCCGGTCATCCGGCAGCTCAACCATACGCTGGGCGTGATCCTCGGTGCGGCGAACGGCGTCCTGTACGTCTGGATCTTCTGTCTGCTGATCACCCTGTCCGGGGCGGTCACCAAGCTTTCTTTCCTGTATCCCGCCATATCCTCCAGTCTGTTGACACACTGGTTCTATAATCACAATATCCTGCTGGATTCTCTCCTCAGGATCTTCGGAGCGTAACGTTATGGCTGATCAATGCACGTACTGCCTGAACTTCGAATACGACGAAGAATACGGCGAAGAGGTCTGTGTCATCGACATGGACGAGGACGAGTTCTACCGGCTGCAGCAGCATCCGGAACGCGGCTGCCCGTTCTTTCGGGTAGACAATGAATATAAAATCGTAGAAAAACAGAATTAGGAGGCCTCAAATCATGTTATTAGGCGGTATTGAAGCCGGCGGCACCAAGATGGTGCTCGCGATCGGCGATGAAAACGGTAACATTTTCGAGAAAGCCACGATCCCTACCGATACGCCTGACGTATCCGTCCCCAAGATGATCGATTTCTTCAAGGACAAAGGCATCGAAGCACTGGGCATCGGCTGTTTTGGTCCGGTCGATCTGCACAGGGATTCCAAGACCTATGGTTTCATCACCACGACGCCCAAGCCGAAATGGGGCAATTTTGATTTTGCAGACGCTTTCCGCGAGGCTCTGAACATTCCCGTCGGATTCGATCTGGACGTCAATGCCGCTATGCTGGGCGAGGTCTCCTGGGGTGCCGCACAAGGCTGCGAAAGCGCGATCTACATCACCATCGGCACCGGGGTCGGTGTCGGCGTGTGGGTCAACGGAAAACTGCTGCATGGCCTGATCCATCCCGAAGCCGGCCATATGATCCTCAATCGACATCCGGAAGATACGTATGCCGGACATTGCCCGTTCCATGGCAACTGCCTGGAAGGTATGGCCGCCGGCCCGGCCGTCGAAGAACGCTGGGGCAAGAAGGGCTTCGAACTGGCCGACAACCCCAAGGTCTGGGAGATCGAAAGCTACTACATCGCGCAGGCCATCACCAACTTCATCTTCTGCTACTCGCCGGAAAAGGTCATCGTCTGGGGTGGTGTCATGCACCAGGAGCAGATGTTCCCGATGATCCGTGCACAGGTCAAGGAAATGCTCAATGGTTACCTGAATGCTCCGATCATCAACGACCATATCGAGGACTACATCATCGCACCTGGTCTGGGCGACGAGCCTGGCATCAAAGGCGCGCTGAGGCTGGCCTGGGAAGAACTGCAGGCCTGAACAACTGTTTCATTAAAAAGAAGCCGTGGAAATGACCACGGCTTCTTATTATTCTGCGATTTTCCTCTTTCGGAACACTTGTCCGTCTGAAAGCGTGATGACAGCTTCCCATACTTCCCCCGGGGCGATCCCTTCCACAGGGAACTGCAGCCAATTCCAGTAGTAATGGATCGTGAACGGATCGTCATAGGCGGTATCAAAATAGGCTCCATCCCGATAAAAATCTACTTTATGGATCTTCTCCGGCCACTTGGATGCCAGGCGGATCCATCGCTTACCTTGCCAACAGGTATCAGCCTCCAGTCCCTGCAAGTAGAAACTGTCCTCCAGGGAACGCGCATTCTGCAACAGTCCCAGGCTCTCCGCAAGGCGCTCCGCAAAGAACGTATCTTCTCCTTTCGTGATGCCCCAAATCGCTGGCGGTTCCTGCTTGGTCATGTTGTTATAGTAGCCCCAGGAAATACCCATGTCCAGCGCGACCTGCATGTTGCTGAGGCATTGGGAGTCTTCGTTCGTCACGATCGGCCGGGCCGGCGTGATGCGTTTTGCCTTCTGGATATGATTGTGATACACCTGCCGTGACATGTTGTTGCCATGGATCAGGATCACATCGGAAGCATTGCCGATGGCTTCAGAGAAATAGGCGCCGGTCGTCGAACAACCGACAGGCATACCGCCAGACTCATGTTGCGCGATCTCGATCAACTGCACGATCCCTTTTTCGTCAAAAAGGATCGGGTGCACGCGGAACTGCTCCACATCATGTTCATTGGCGATCTCGATGATCACATTCGTATATCCCTGGTCTCTCAGCCAGTGGGAGGCCGTTTCGACCGCCCGGATGACGGAGGCATCATCCTTCAGAAGATGGTTCTGCCCTACATAGAAATAACTGACGATGACGACCATGCCGATCGCATCCGCAGCACGGATCAACTGATCCATACGTTGCAGATAGTCCGGATCCATCGACGCGCCATCTTCTGCAAACGCATTGTTGATCAGGTCATTTCCGGGCAATGTGAAACAAGGACCGCCGCCCTGGAAGCCGACCGTGAACGCACGAAGCCCATGCGCGTACCATTCTGGTAGTGCCTGGATCAGATCCTCCGTGTTCTTTTCCGCATCAAAAATCCTTCCAAAGCGATCGAACCGTCCGACATCCTTTTTATCATCGAATACACCCTGGATGAAACGAGCATTCATCAACAGCCCGTGATACTGTAACGGACAGGACGGGATCTCGTTGTAGGTCAGCTGCCCATTGATCCGAAACCAGGCGCCATCGATGGAAAGCATGGTGTTCATGGACCCTCCTTATCTTTTCACAACCAGATCGCCATTGGGCCGGCGGATGCAATATCCTGTTCCATCCCAAGCCATCTCTGCTGTTTCTCCGGGCTTAAGATCCGGGATCTGATGTGACGTACCATCTGCTTGAGTCATAGTATACCCTATGACAGCATGGCATGGCAAGTCCGCACGGCAGGTGATGCGCAGTTTTTCTGCTGCTTCCTCTACCACGATCGGCGCGCATTCTTCTTGCAGCACCTTGTAAGAAGGTTTTTCATTCCCATAGATGTCGGTCGAGCCATGGACGCGGCGGCGCAGCTTGCCTTCGCCCTCCTCGCCCATCTGAGTGCGGTAATCGTTCAGACTGAAATGGATCGTCGCACCGATCTGCGGAATGGTCCTATACTTTTTCATCTTTTGGACCAGGTTTTCGATACGGGCAGGATCCCCACCCGGGAAAGCCGGTTCGCAGACACCGAATTCCGAGATCACGATGGGCAGATCCGGCTCCGCGGTGGTCAGCCGATCCAGATCCTCGTCCAGATCCCTTCCCTGCACCCAGGTACCGAAATACTCATTGATCCACATGCTGTCCCCGATGCGGACTGCGTCGATGGCGGGTCCGCGCCACCAGGAATTGCTGACATAATTGACC
>JAILDJ010000163.1 GCA_024689505.1 Clostridiales bacterium | reverse complement strand
GCGCGATTGGGTCTTCTCCCGTCAGCGTTACTGGGGCGAGCCGATCCCACTGGTATATTGCGAGCATTGCGGCGGTTGGCAGCCTCTGCCGGAAGAAACCCTGCCTCTGGTCCTGCCTGAGGTCGAAAGCTATGAGCCCGGTCCGGACGGCGAAAGCCCGCTGGCTGCGATGGAAGAGTGGATCAACACCACCTGTCCTGTGTGCGGCGGTCCTGCCCGTCGTGAGACCGATACCATGCCGCAGTGGGCTGGTTCTTCCTGGTACTTCCTGCGCTATATGGATCCGCACAATGATACTGCGCTGGCTTCGGAAGAAGCACTCAAATATTGGAGCCCGATCGACTGGTACAACGGCGGTATGGAACATACCACGCTGCATCTGCTGTATTCCCGCTTCTGGCATAAGTTCCTGTATGATATCGGCGTCGTGCCGACGAAGGAACCCTATCAGAAGCGTACGTCTCATGGTATGATCCTCGGCTCCGACGGTCAGAAGATGTCCAAATCTCGCGGCAATGTGGTCAACCCAGACGAGATCGTGGATGAGTTCGGTGCAGACACCATGCGTATGTATGAGATGTTTATCGGCGACTTTGAGAAGGCCGCTCCCTGGTCGGAGCAGGGCGTCAAGGGCTGCCGCCGCTTCCTGGAGCGTATCTGGAAGATGCAGGAAAACGTCTCCGACGAGACCGGTTATTCCAAAGCATTAGAAGTTTCCATGCACCGCACCATCAAGAAAGTCTCTCAGGATTATGAGACCCTGAAGTTCAATACAGCGATCGCCGCTATGATGGCCCTGATGAACGAATTCACTGCTGCCGGTACCATCACAAAGGACGAATGGAAGACCTTCCTGATCCTGCTGAATCCGGTCGCACCACATATCACGGAAGAACTGTGGCAGATCGCCGGTGAGCCTGGTTATCTGTTCCAGCAGTCCTGGCCGGAATATGACGAAGCGAAGACCGTGGAAGACCGCATCTCCATCGCGGTTCAGATCATGGGCAAGACCCGCGGCAACGTGGAGATCGCCAAAGAGGCCGATCAGGACGAAGCCCTTGCGGCTGTCCGCGCGGATGCACGCCTGAACGCGCTGATCGATGGCAAAAACATCATCAAAGTTGTCTACGTCCCCGGACGCATCATCAATATCATAGCAAAATGATCGCCACGGGCGTTTTGAATTACTGCTGAAGGAGTTATTACATGTACGATTTTGAAGAGATCCGGAAAGTCGATCCGGAGGTCGCAGAGGCGATCGCGAAAGAAGTATCCCGTCAGAATGGAAAGATCGAGCTGATCGCCTCCGAAAACTTTGTTTCCAAAGCCGTTATGGCAGCCATGGGGTCTCCTTTGACCAATAAGTATGCGGAAGGTTACCCGGGCAAGCGTTACTACGGCGGATGCGAATTCGTCGACGTCACCGAGACATTGGCGATCGAGCGTGCCAAGGCACTGTTCGGCGCTGAGCATGCCAACGTGCAGCCGCATTCCGGCTCTCAGGCCAACTTTGCAGTCTATACCGCTTTCCTGAAGCCTGGTGATACCGTGATGGGCATGAGCCTGGCCGCCGGCGGACATCTGACACATGGCAGCCCGGTCAATGTTTCCGGTCTGCAGTATAATATCATCAGCTATGGCGTGGACGAAGACGGTATGATCGATTACGATGAAGTAGAGCGTCTGGCTTTGGAAAATCATCCGAAACTGATCATCGCCGGCGCGAGCGCCTATTCCCGCACCATCGATTTCGAGCGTTTCGGTGAGATCGCCAAGAAGGCCGGTGCGATCCTGATGGTCGATATGGCCCATATCGCTGGCCTTGTTGCGGTTGGTCTACATCCCAGCCCAGTCCCGTACGCGGACGTCGTTACCACGACCACACACAAGACCTTGAGAGGCCCCAGAGGCGGTCTGATCCTGTGCAAGGCAGAACATGCCAAGGCGATCGACAAAGCTATCTTCCCGGGCACCCAGGGCGGTCCTCTGTGCCATGTGATCGCAGCCAAGGCCGTCTGCTTCAAAGAAGACATGGATCCTTCCTTCAAGGAATACCAGCTGCAGATCATCAAGAACGCGCAGGCTCTTGCGGAAGGTCTGCTGAAGCGTGGATTTGATCTGGTCTCCCATGGCACCGACAACCACCTGATGCTGGTCGACCTGCGTTCCAAGGGCGTCACCGGCAAGAAGGCTGAAAAGCTGTTGGACAGCATCGGTATCACCTGCAACAAGAACGCCATCCCGAACGATCCGGAAAAACCATTCGTGACCAGCGGCGTCCGCCTGGGAACCCCGGCTGTCACCACCCGCGGCATGAAGGAAGAGGACATGGATGAGATCGCCGATATCATCAACCTGATCATCACTGATCCGGAAGCCAAGGAAGAAGCAAGCGCACGCGTGCAGAATCTCCTGGCGAAATATCCCTTATATTAATAATCTAGACCGATTCAAATAAGAGTCGGTCTTTTTCTATTTATAACAAAAAAACTCCCTATCATGTGAGGTCCGCGTATTGCGCTTGCGCGTTTAGCGGACGAACATGACAGGGAGTCCCTTAGTTTAAAGCTTCTCCATGATCTCCTGGCTTCTCTGTATGAACTTGTTTAACTGATCCGCTTCCAGTGGTTCGTGGGCAAGTCTTGCCAGATCGTACAAATGCGCCGCGATGAGCGTAGAGGTCTCATCCTCAGGCTTCTCCAGCAGCCGT
>JAILDJ010000152.1 GCA_024689505.1 Clostridiales bacterium | reverse complement strand
GAGATCACGGAGATCTCTCCGTATCCCAGCAGCGATACCTACAGCGGGATGTATACGGATAACAAGAGCGCGTCTTCGTATCCTTTCATCGCGTGTATTGCCGATGAGACGGCATCGATCGGACAGAATGAGCAGCTGCAGATCACGCTCCATATGAATTCAGATTCAGAGGATATGATGGCTTCGTTTGACGAACTGTATCTGTACAAAGCGTTCATCAAGGACGAAAACGGGGAACAGGTCGTCTATAAACGGGGCAGCGACGGACTGCTTGTCCGGCAGGTGATCGAGACCGGTGATTATAACGGAGACGGCTGGCAGATCCTTTCCGGCGTGACCACGCAGGACTATCTGGCGTTCCCGTATGGGAAAGATGTAAAAGAGGGCGCCAGGACGCGGGAAGGCACGCTGGAAGAACTTCGGTCGATGTGACGATCATGTTGTCAGACTGTGTTTGTATCGTAGGATAATACGTTAGAAAAAGAGGAATTCAGACATGGGAGAAACGCTGCGCGCGTCATTTCAGGGAATATGGGCACATAAGCTCCGGTCGTTTTTGACGATGTTGGGCGTGATCATCGGTATTGCGGCGATCATCGGGATCGTTTCGACCATCCAGGGCACGAACGACCAGATCATGCAGAATCTGATCGGTTCGGGCAATAACAACGTGACCGTTTCTTTGAAAGAGGGCAGTGACGATTACTATATGGATCTGGGCGCGCCGGCCGGTGTGTATCCCGTGAGCGATACGCAGCGCAAAGAGATCCTGGCGCTGGAAGGCGTGGCGGATGCTTCGTTTTATACGGGACGCAGCTGGGAGAGCAACATCATGCGCGGGGACATCGCGCTGGAGTCCGGGATCATGCGCGGGATCGACCTGCATTATCTGGATACGGTGGGCTATCAGGTATATAAGGGACGTCCTTTCCTGGAGTCGGATTACACCGGTTTCCGCAAAGTGGCGCTGATCGACAAGGTGGTCGCGGAGAAGCTGTTTCCGAATGAAGAGGCGGTGGGCGGCACCTTCGAGATCAAGGGCGAGCCGTTTGTCGTGGCCGGGATCATCCAGAAGGCAGCGGGATCAGGGCCGGTCATCCAGTCGTTTCAGGATTATCTCAGCTATGCGGATGAGGATTACGGCGTTGTGATGATCCCGTCTTCAGCCTGGCCGATCGTATATGCATTTGACGAACCGGAGAACTGTGTGGCCCGGGCGGAAACGGTGGACGACATGAGCGACATCGGGAAACAGATCGAAGTGATCATGAACCGTTCTGTGGTCGGGTACATGGGCTCATCAGCCATGGATGCCCAGACAGCGGGAGACGAGGAAGAATCGGAGGAAGAAGGCGAAGGCGAGGAAGGCACAGCGTCGGGCAGTTCTTCCAAGATCCAGTATAAAGCCGTGGACCTGCTGGAAAAGGCACGGAATAAGCAGGAGCTGGCTTCGAGCACGAATAACCTGCTGATCTGGGTCGCCAGTATCGCGCTGCTGGTCGGCGGGATCGGTGTCATGAATATCATGCTGGTGTCGGTTTCGGAGCGGACACAGGAGATCGGTCTGAAGAAGGCGCTGGGAGCCAGAAAGAAGCGTATCCTGGCCCAGTTCCTGACCGAGTCCGTGCTGCTGACCAGTATCGGCGGTGCGCTAGGCGTGGTAGCCGGTATCATTCTGGCACAGGTTATCGCCCGGATGTCGGAAACCCCGGTTTCCATCAGTATTCCGGCCATCATCCTCGGCGTGGTATTCTCCATGGCGATCGGTATCGTGTTCGGCCTGATCCCTTCGGTCAAGGCATCCAACCTGAATCCGATCGACGCGCTGCGGAGAGAGTAATGAGATCGATCATAATCAGTGATGTACATGGCTGCGCGGCGTCTCTGCTGACGCTGCTGGAGGCCCTGGCGCTGGATCCGGCGTCGGACCGCCTGATCTTTCTGGGAGATCTGTTCGACCGCGGGCCGGACTCTTGGAAAGTGTTTCAGCATGTAAAGAAGCTGGCGGAGCTGTTTGAAGAGCGTTTTGTGCTGCTGCGCGGCAATCATGAGGATTATCTGTTGCAGGAAAGACTGCCGCTGACCATGCGCATGGTCTGGGAACGTGTAGGCCGCGGGACGACGGTGCGTTCTTTTAAGCAGCACGGCGAAAAGATGGAAGACAGTGCGCCGTGGCTGCGGGAGCATACAGTGACATCCTTCACAGGGGATGGATTTCAGTGTGTACATGCCGGTCTGAAGATCGCCCCGCTGGAGCTGAATGATTTCTATACCATGGTGCATGACCATAACGTGGTATTGGAGAACCGGTACAATGGCCCGCTGACGATCGTGGGGCATATCGCACTGGCGCAGCCGGCCTGGTTTGCCGGGGACGGGAAGACGGTGCAGAAGCTGCCGGCGGTATCCATGGATGCCGGGAAAGATCCGATGGCGGGAGAGGGCTTTTCGGATGGAGGGAGAAAACCTTCGGCGGAAGCAGGGGCTTTTGACGAAGAGAAAAACTGCTCAGCAGGAGCAGAGGCCGGCGATTGGCTTCCCCTGCCGGAGCAGGGGGTCATCTGCATCGACACCGGCTGCGGAAAAGGCGGCAGGCTGACGGGGATGATCATAGAGAATGGCTGTTTCCGATTGATGTGGACAGCGGAGTAAAGTTATGAAAGCTTTTTTCAGGAGAAAAACGAGTATTCTGTCTCAGGTGGCCAGTCTGTTTTTGATCAGCATTCTGGTCGTCGGGATGATCACGTGGTTTTCCCAGGAAGCGGATACGGACAACAAGATCATGAAGCAGATGGAAGACACCGCAAAAAGTGTGGCTTATGAGGTCATGCTGGCGGTCAAAGAGTATCCGCGCTACAAGTGGCTGCTGCGTTACTGGTATGAGCACAGCGACGAGATGGACATCGAATATGATGTAGAATTCACGCCGGATACGGAAACAGCGAGAAAGACCGCTTTGTTTGAAGAGCATAATCCGGGGGTAGACATGCGGTATGCGGTCGATCTGGAGGCACTGTCGGAGGAAGATCAGAAGCTTTATGCGGAAGTGGCGTATTCCTGGATGATCACGCGGGTCAATGAGATCAGGCGGGCCTATCCGATCGACTTTCTTTACTGTATTGTGACGGATAAGGACTATCTGTCTCAGTTTTTCCTGTTCAGCGCCGCAGGCAGGAACCAGGAGCGCGGTGATGAGTATGAACAGGTATACAGGCTGGGGAAGACGGTAGAGGTAGAAGAAGGGTCAGATCTGCAGGAAGGGATGCGGGTGGCCCAGAAATATGCCAGCTACCTGGCCAACACCGGCAAATATGTGGATTACTATATTTATCTGGATTCGATCGGGCAGTGCCCGGTGCTGATCGGTCTGACGTATAACCAGTCGGAGCTGCTGGATTATATCCATCAGGAGGCGGTGCGGGATACACAGTTGGCCGTCTTGCAGCAGGTGATCCTTTCCGCTCTCTGCCTGTTCCTGATCTGGTTTTTCATCCTGCGGCCGCTGCGGCATGTGCAGGGAGACATCCGTACCTATACAGAAACAAAAGACAGCAGTGCGATCCGGTATAAGCCGCTTTTACGAAATGAGATCGGAGAACTTTCGGATGATGTCGTCGGGATGGCCAGGGAGATCGATGACTATGTGAACCGGATCGAGAGCATAACGGCGGAGAAAGAACGGATCAGCGCCGAGCTGGAGCTGGCTTCCAGTATCCAGATGCATATGCTGCCGTCCACGTTCCCTGCTTTTCCGGACCGGACGGATTTTGACGTATATGCCTCCATGAAACCGGCCAAGGAAGTCGGCGGGGATTTCTATGATTTCCAGCTGATCGACGATGACCATCTGGCACTCGTCATCGGCGATGTTTCCGGCAAAGGCGTGCCGGCGGCACTGGTGATGATGGGGACAGACATTCTGTTCCGTTCCCTGATCCACACGTACAAAGATCCGGCAATGGTGCTGGAGCGCATGAACAATGCGATCTTCAACCATAATAAAGAAGAAATGTTCGTCACGATCTGGCTGGGCGTGCTGGAGCTTTCTACCGGCACGTTGACGGCTGCGAATGCGGGACATGAATACCCGGCATGGAAGAAAGCAGACGGAAGCTTTGCTTTGATCAAAGACAAACATGGGGTTGTGATCGGCGCCATAGAGAACATGAAGTATAAAGACTATACGCTGCAGCTGCAGCACGGGGATAAGTTTTTCGTGTACACGGACGGCGTGCCGGAAGCGACAAACGCCGACCTGCAGCTGTTTAAGAACGATCGGATGCTGGCGGCGCTGCAGAGCGCAGAAGACGGTACCCCGCATGAAATCCTGGATGCAGTCTCTGCGGCCGTGCAGGAATTCACAGGAGAAGCACCGCAGTTTGACGATATCACCATGATCTGCGTGGAGTATAAGTGAGAAATTGGGATGGAAATGCGCTGCAGCCCGGTGAGGATGACCAGGCCACCTGTTGTGTAGAGTATGGGTGAGCAATGCGCTGCAGCAAATTACGATGATAAGACGGCGGACAGAAAGCAGGTGTCGAGATGGCAGATGATAATCAAAACAGAAAAAGCATCTTTCGCGAGAAAAGCATAGAACGGATCGAATCTCCGGAAAAGCTGAATGATTACCTGCGGGTGACATCACCGGCCGTTTGGATCGTGCTGGTGACGGTCATTGTCCTGCTGGTCGGCGTGTGTGTCTGGGGCGCCCTGGGACATATCGACTCGACGGTCCAGGCAGCGGTCGTCTCCGATGGTGACAGCGCGGTCTGCCTGGTGCCGCAGGAAGCGCTGGAAGGTGTGGTGGAATATCGTACCCTGACGGTGGATGATAAGCAGCTGGAACTGGCACCGTCGGTGCTGGAGCCGCAGGCTGTCTCCCAGGATACGGATGTGTATGTGCTGCTGGCGGGGAACCTTTCATACGGCGACGTAGTCTATCCGGTGGATGTGGTTTCTGCGGAAGATGGAGCGGAAGCCCTTTCGGAAGGAGTCTACTCCGGGAAAGTGCTGATCGAGAAAGTATCGCCGATGAGTTTGTTCTTCAATTAAGGTGAAGATTTGCTATAGATAGACAGGACAGCAGGAAGAGATAGACAGGACAGCAGGAAGAGATAGAGAACGATGAAGAGTCGTAGTACGATCCCTCAACCGAAAACGAGCGGGGTGGTGAAGGTGCCCGTGGTCATGCAGCTGGAAGCGCTGGAATGCGGCGCGGCCTCGCTGACCATGATCATGCACTATTACCAGAAGTGGATCCCGCTGGAGCAGGCCCGCGGGGACTGCGGGGTTTCCCGAGACGGGGCCAATGCGAAGAATATCATGCTGGCGGCCAGAAGCTACGGGATGGATGCCCGGGGATGGCGGGTGGAAGTGGAAGACCTGATGAAGGAAGGGCCTTTCCCCTGCATCATCCACTGGGGCTTCAATCACTTCGTGGTGCTGTGCGGTTTCCGCCACGGCAAGGCGGTGCTGAACGATCCGGCCCGCGGACGGGTGGAAGTTTCGATGGAAGAGTTCGACCGCGAGTTTACCGGGGTCATGATCACTGTTGAGCCCACCGAGGAGTTCGTTCCCTCCGGGAAAAAGAAGAGTGTGTTTTCTTATGCGAAGGAACGGCTGACCGGTACGTCGACGGCTGTCATCTTTGTGGTGCTGACGACGACGCTGTCTTCGCTGATGGGCGTGATCAGCCCGGTGTTCAGCCGGATCTTCATCGACCGGCTTTTGAGCGGGCAGAACGTGGACTGGCTGGCGCCGTTCATCATGGCTTTGTGTGCGTTTGCCGTGGTGTATATCGTGGTCCTGTGGATCGCGGCCGTGTTCAGCCTCAAGATCCAGGGCAAGATGGAAGCCGTTGGCAGTTCAACGTATTTGTGGAAGGTGCTGCGGCTGCCGATGCAGTTCTTCGGGCAGCGGATCGGCGCGGATATCGCCGACCGGCAGGCGACTAATGCTTCGATCGCGGGGACGTTGGTGAATACGCTGGCACCGCTGGCGCTGAATACGATCATGATGGTCTTTTACCTGTTCGTCATGCTGCGCTACAGCGTGATGCTGACGCTGATCGGCGTGGGTGCCGTGGTGATCAACCTGCTAGTTTCGGCAGTCGTTTCCGCACGGCGTGTGAACATCACGCGCGTGCAGATGCGTGACAGTGCGAAGCTTTCCGGCGCCACGTCGTCCGGGATCCGGATGATCGAGACGATCAAATCCAGTGGGGCGGAGCGCGGGTATTTCGGCCGCTGGGCCGGTTTCCAGGCCAGCGTGAATACGCAGGAGATCCGGTATACGCGCCTGAATGCCTATCTGAGTACGATCCCCTCCCTGGTGACGTCGATCACAAACCTGCTTATCCTGGGGATCGGGGTCTATCTGGTGCTGCACGGTTCGTTCAGTATTGGTATGGTCATGGCGTTCCAGGGCTTCCTGAGTTCGTTCATGAGCCCGGCCAGCGAGATGATCACGGCGGGGCAGTCCATGCAGGAGATGATCACGC
>JAILDJ010000149.1 GCA_024689505.1 Clostridiales bacterium | reverse complement strand
GATCGGTGTCCTCGTGCTTTCACCGATCGTCTATCGTATCACAAAGAACTACGTAGATCGGAAACTGAAGAACAAGAAGGAAGAACCGATCCTGTCCGCGTTCCCGGATATCCAGAAGGAACATGCCGCAGCCATCGCGGCAGGGGAAGAAGATTGATAATGAAAGGGCTGCCGGAAGCAGCCCTTGATTTATGTGGAGGATCAACAATGATCGTGATCCATGCTCTTTGACGCGCATTACGTTCCAAGCCTGATCTATTCAAAACCAGAACGTAATGAATCGGTCTACTTACGTTCCAATATTTGATTCCCTCCAGACAGAACGTAAAAGGACGAGCCGCATTACGTTCCATGTCTTATCCCCTCAAAACCAGAACGTAATGAATCAATCATCTTACGTTCTATATATGGAGTTCATTCAAACAGAACGTAAGTGGACCGTTATCCAGCCTGTTCATTTGGTTGAAAAGAATAAACCCGTCAAAACACTTGATTTGATCAAGGTTTCGACGGGTTTTCTTATCTGCTACTGCAGCAGGTGGATCTTTCCGGTCAGTCCGGAACCGGTCTTGGGTTCGGGTACGCCGCCCATGAAGGCTGCGTACGGATTATCTTTCATGGATTCGACACTCCAGCGTTCCAGTGTCGTGGCCACTTCCACGCGGATGCGGTTCTCGCCGGGACGGACCGCTTTGCTGATGTCAAAGCACATCGGCGGCGCGACCTGGATCCCTAAGCTGACGTCGTTGACGAAAACTTCCACGTCTTCATCCGCGTAGTCGATCACAAGGACGGCAGGTCCGCCATCCAGCACAACGGTCGTTTCATAGCGCAGGAAACCGGAGAAAGTCGGCTGTTCTTCAGCGTAGTTGTCCGGCAGAGTGACAGGTTTTTCGTCGCGGAAGGCCGGATACAGGATGCTCTCGCAGACAGAGCGGGTCCAATTGGTCAATTCGGTCTTTTGGCCGAGCAAAACCGGCTGGGAAGGAGCTTCTGCGGTACCGACCACCAGGATGACGCTCTTGAGCGGTTCGATCGTAAGATCGATCCTGCCCTCGTTGACATCCGCTGCGTGGACACTATTTTCCCAGGCGTCATAGGTATAGAAGGGACCTTTCAGCGGCAGCGTGACGGTACCGGTCCAAGGTTCGGCCATTTCATTGACCAGATAGAAGATCTCTTCAGTGCCTTTATAGTGTAAGGCGCGCAGACCCTTGCAGGCGGGTGTCACAAGGACCTGCTCAACGCCACTGGCCGCAGCAGCCGTTGAGACCTCATCGACCGTGATGATCCGGGATTTTTCAAATATGGCAGGCAGAGCCGCGCCGGTTTCGGAAACTGCTTCCGGCAGACGGTTCACGAAGCATACCGGGTATCCCTGTTCGAGGAGCAGTGCGATGCCGGTGACCGCCGCATCCGGAAGGAAGCGGACTTCCGGTACGAGGAGCACTTTATAGGCGCGTCCGTTCACGCAGAGACCAGAGTCCAGAACAGTCTGATACAGGTCCGGTTCCGCGAATACATCGCAGGGGATCAGGTCAAAGGCGATCTGCGCTTCATACAGCGGACGGGTAAGGACCTGGCTCAGCATGGCATCGCCGGCCCATTCACTGTCCCCATGATAGAGGACGGCCGTTTCGGCGACACGCGTTCCGCCGCTGATCAATGAGCAGACGCGGTTCATATACTGCATCAAAGCACCAAAGGCTTTGAACTGCGGGTTGTGGCCATGAGCATAGAAGTGGGGCGGGCAATCTGGATCCGGGAATGCTTTGGGACTGAAGGCGTGGGGCACGAAATTGTTGATGCCGCGCACCATGAAATGATCCGCCAGGTATTTTTCCATCCGTGGGCCTTCATCCCAGCCATAGGCGCCGAAGATCTCGCACATGGCGTTGCCCTTTTTACGAGGCTCGATCGCCGCAGCACTGGCGCCCATCGCGCCAAGGAAGAAGTGATAGAAGGTACCGTCCCGCTCGCGTCCCAGCATACCAGTCGAGGGCTCATCCTCACCCTGGGGCAGGACCTGACCGCCGATATCGTCGATGCCGGACATATCCTGGCCGTCCAAACCGCGGAAGTAGTGACCAAGGCTCGGGCCGGTCCGAGAGTGGACGTTGGCGTCCTCCACCAGATGGCCGATGTACTGGACGCCATGATCGCGGCACCAATCGCCGACCTGTCGGCTGAAGGCTTCGCGGACGCGAAGGGTCACAGCATCCATAAATGCGGTGCGTACCTTGGCGGTCCGGATGGGGTCCGCATCGTTTTCCCACAAAAGGAACATTTCATCAGCCCAGTCCGGTCCCAGCAGGGCTTCCAGATCGCCCGGCAGGACGCGGGAGAAGGGCAGATCTTGATCAGTGCCCAGGAAGTTTTCGAACCAGAACAGGTGGCCGTTGCCCAGCTCCGGTTCGTCCGAGAAGAAGCCGGCAATGGTCGTGCCGAAATCCGCCTGATAGTGTTGCCAGTGCGGCTCATAGACAGCCTCGATCAGCAGATGACAGCTTTCCGGATCCATCATGTTCATATAATCACGGTGCACACCGGCATTCCGGGACAGACCGATGATCCAGACGGTCCAGCTGCCCTCCGGCTTCTGCCAGGTGACGGTTCCTTCGCCTTGATAGGGGATCGGTACAGTTTCTCCGGTCGCGGGGCAGAACGCGGTCAGCCTAAGCACCTGATCATCGTCGAAAGTCGTGACTTCCTGACCGCCGCGGCCGGCCATGAGCTTTTCAAAAACGCCCATGGGCTCGTAGTGCGGTGGGATCAAGGACAAGGGCTCAAAACGGACTTCCGCTGCCGGACCATCGAAGTGCAGCGGAGCGCCGGTGATGCTCTGTCTGTGCAGTTCCAGTGCCGCGGTCTTCACGCGGCCGTTGGCAAAACCCGTGGGGAAGTGGCTGTCGTCCAGGATCCAGACCTGCATGCCCCGCGTACGGGCTTCATCCAGAATGATATCCATATCATGCCACCACCGGGGTCCGCAAAAGTCCGGATGCGGACGGCTTTCCACACATACGGCACCGCAGCCGGATTCGTGGATCTTTTCCATATACGTTCTGAGGACCGATTCTTCTTCGCCATGCTGCCAAAAGAAGGGCATCAGATGATTCTCGGCCTGGCCTTGCAAAAGAGCGCGTATCGTCATTGCCATTGGGGAAATCCTCCTGTTGTTTTTCTTCCTGTATTATACTGTACTGAAACGTTTCGGAGCAAGGAGCATTTGACAAAAAAGTTCTGCTCTCATATACTTGCATACAGAGGTGAAACCTATGAAGATCTTACAGTTGGATGATTCGAATTCCAAACGCATGGAGATCCAGTCCGTGTTGAAACGTATGGGGATCCGCGGCAGTCTCTGGGTCCGCAGCGTGGAGGAAGGCATCGCCGCGGTGAAACAAGCCATAGAGGA
>JAILDJ010000148.1 GCA_024689505.1 Clostridiales bacterium | reverse complement strand
GATCGGTGTCCTCGTGCTTTCACCGATCGTCTATCGTATCACAAAGAACTACGTAGATCGGAAACTGAAGAACAAGAAGGAAGAACCGATCCTGTCCGCGTTCCCGGATATCCAGAAGGAACATGCCGCAGCCATCGCGGCGGGGGAAGAAGATTGATAATGAAAGGGCTGCCGGAAGCAGCCCTTGATTTATGTGGAGGATCAACAATGATCGTGATCCATGCTCTTTGACGCGCATTACGTTCCAAGCCTGATCTATTCAAAACAAGAACGTAATGAATCGGTCTTCTTACGTTCCAATATTTGATTCCCTCTTGACAGAACGTAAAAGGACGAGCCATATTACGTTCCATGTCTGATCCGTTCAAAACCAGAACGTAACGAATCGGTCTTCTTACGTTCCAATATTTGATTCCCTCTAGACAGAACGTAAAAGGACAAGCCGCATTACGTTCCATGTCTTATCCCCTCAAAACCAGAACGTAATGAATCAATCATCTTACGTTCTATATATGGAGTTCATTCAAACAGAACGTAAGCGGACCGTTATCCAGCCTGTTCATTTGGTTGAAAAGAATAAACCCGTCAAAACACTTGATTTGATCAAGGTTTCGACGGGTTTTCTTATTTGCTATTGCAGCAGATGGATCTTTCCGGTCAGCCCGGAACCAGTCTTGGGTTCGGGTACGCCGCCCATGAGGGCCGCATAAGGATTATCTTTCATAGCATCGACGCTCCAGCGCTCCAGGCTCGTGGCCACTTCCACGCGGATGCGGTTCTCGCCCGGACAGACAGCGGCACTGATGTCATAGCACATCGGCGGTGCGACCTGGATCCCTAAGCTGACATCGTTGACTAAGACTTCCACGTCTTCATCTGCATAGTCGATCACAAGAACAGCGGGACCGCCGTCCAGCTCCACGGTCGTATCATACCGCAGAAAACCGGAGAAGGTCGGCTGTTCCTTGGCATAGTCGTCCGGCAGAGAAACGACCGTCTCATCACGGAAGGCCGGGTACCGGATGCTCTCGCAGACGGAGCGGGTCCAGTCGGTCAGTTCTGTTTTACGTCCGGTCAGCACCGGCACGGAGGGGATGTCTGCCTGGCCTGCGACCAGGATGATGCTCTTGAGCGGCTCGATCGTGAGATCGACCTTGCCGTCTTTGACATCGACCGGTTGCACGCGGTTTTCCCAGGCATCATATGCATAGAAGGAGCCATCCTGCGGTAACGTCACGGTGCCGGTCCAGGGTTCGGCCATTTCATTGACCAGATAGAAGATCTCTTCAGCGCCTTTATAGTGTAAGGCACGCAGACCCTTGCAGGCAGGTGTCACCAGGACCTGCTCAACGCCACTGGCCGCAGCAGCCGTTGAAACCTCGTCGACCGTAATGATGCGGGCCTTCTCAAAGACGGCAGGCAGCGCCTCACCGGTCTCGGAAACAGCTTCCGGCAGACGGTCCACGAAGTATACCGGGTATCCCTGTTCGAGGAGCTGTGCGATGCCGAAAACGGCAGCAGCCGGCAGGAAGCGGACTTCGGGCACGAGGAGCACTTTATAAGCGCGATCATTGACGCGAAGACCGGTGTCCAAAGAAGATCGATACAGATCCGGCTCGGCGAATACGTCGCAGGGGATCAGGTCGAAGGCGATCTGCGCTTCATACAGCGGACGGGTCAGGACCTGGCTCAGCATGGCATCGCCAGCCCATTCGCTGTCACCATGATAGAGGACGGCAGCTTCGGCGATACGCGTTCCTCCGCTGATCAAAGAGCAGACACGGTTCATGTACTGCATCAAAGCACCGAATGCTTTGAACTGCGGGTTATGCCCATGCGCATAGAAGTGCGGCGGGCAGTCCGGATCCGGGAAGGGTGCAGGACTGAAGGCATGCGGCACGAAGTAGTTGATACCGCGGACCATGAAATGATCGGCCAGGTATTTCTCCATGCGGGGTCCTTCGCCCCAACCATAGGCGCCGAAGATCTCGCACATGGCGTTGCCCTTTTTACGAGGTTCGATCGTTGCAGCACTGGCTCCAAGCGCGCCAAGGAAGAAGTGGTAGAACGTTCCGTCGCGCCTGCGGCCGAGCATGCCGGTCGAAGGCTCTTCCTCGCCCTGCGGCAGCACCTGTCCGCCGATGTCATCGATGCCGGCCATATCCTGTCCGTCCAGACCGCGGAAATAGTGGCCCAGGCTGGGGCCGGTCCGTGAACTGACATTGTCGTCCTCGACCAGATGGCCGATGTACTGTACACCGTGGTCGCGGCACCAGTCGCCCACCTGACGGCTGAAGGCCTCGCGGACGCGGAGAGTCACAGCATCCATGAATGCGGTGCGGACTTTGGCAGTCAGGAGCGAATCCGCATCGTTTTCCCACAGTAGGAACATCTGTGATGCCCAGTCCGGTCCCAGAAGCGCTTCCAGGTCGGCCGGCAGGACGCGGGAGAAGGGCAGATCCTGATCGGTGCCCAGCAGATTGTCGAACCAGAACAAGTGGCCGTTGCCCAGTTCCGGCTCATCTGAGAAGAAGCCGGCGATGGTCGTGCCGAAATCATCTTTATAGTGGTCCCAGTGCGGTTCGTATACCGCTTCAAGCAGCAGACGGCAGCTCTCCGGGTCCATCATGTTCATGTAATCGCGGTGTACGCCGGCATTGCGGGAGAGGCCGACGATCCATATGATCCAGCTGCCCTCTGGTTTCTGCCAGGTGACGGTTTCTTCGCCCGCGAACGGAATGGAGACGATCTCTCCGGTGGCGGGACAGAACGCGGTCAGCGCTAAGACCTGATCATCGTCAAAGATCGTGACCTCCTGGCCGTCCTGGCTGCCCATGAACTTTTCAAAAACACCTTGGGGCTCATAGGACGGCGGGATTAGGGACAAGGGTTCAAAACTGACTTCCGCAGCCGGACCATCGAAGCGCAGCGGTGCACCAGTGATGCTCTGCCGATGCAGTTCCAGAGCCGCGCTCTTCACACGGCCGTTGGCAAAACCTGTGGGAAAATGGCTGTCGTCCAGGATCCAGACCTGCATGCCCCGCGTGCGGGCTTCGTCCAGGATGATATCCATATCATGCCACCACTGGGGCCCGCAGAAATCAGGGTGCGGACGGCTTTCCACACATACTGCACCGCAGCCGGATTCATGGATCTTCTCCATATATGTCCGGAGGACAGATTCTTCTTCGCCGTGCTGCCAGAAGAAGGGCATCAGATGATTCTCGGCCTGGCCTTGCAGAAGAGCTCGTATCGTCATTGCCATAGGGGGAAACCTCCTGTTGTTTTTTCTTCCTGTATTATACCGCAAAAAGAAGCCTGCAGGCAACCTTTGTTTGACAAAAAAGGTGCGTCATTTTATACTGGGATACAGCACGCACAGACGTGATCGTAAGGGGCAGTCCCCGATCCAAGAAAGGAAATGTATGAAGATCTTACAGTTGGATGATTCGAATTCCAAACGCATGGAGATCCAGTCCGTGTTGAAACGTATGGGGATCCGCGGCAGTCTCTGGGTCCGCAGCGTGGAGGAAGGCATCGCCGCGGTGAAACAAGCCATAGAGGA
>JAILDJ010000134.1 GCA_024689505.1 Clostridiales bacterium | reverse complement strand
GAGAAGGAACTTCATCTTCTGACCACGACCAATATAGGCGCGGTCTTCCAGACCGTAGAGCATGACTTTACCCGCGAAGAAGCCCTGCATTACGCGGATACCCTCGATCACTTTTTCTCCAGGGCCTGGGGAGCGTTTTTCGGATATTAACGCCTTCCGATCTGCGGAATGGAGAGGCGTTATTTTTCGGCCATAAGTTAGCCATATCTAACCAGGAGGTTGAAATCATATGGACAAACAAAAACAGCAAAAACCGGTCAAAAAGCGCAGCACCCTAAGCTGGGTCATGGGGTTTGCGGGGAGCAAACGAAGCAGCTATGTCTTGAGCGTACTTCTTGCGATCTTAAGCGTCACGTCAGGCTTTATGCCCTACGTCTTTATGGCGAAGATCGTCGGAGGGCTGCTCACAAAAACGGCAGATTTCAGCTTCTGCCTGACGCAGTGCCTCATGATGGCGCTGTTCTTTGCGCTTGACCGGCTGTTCCATGCGGCGTCTACCACGATGTCTCATAAGGCGACGTTTGAGGTCCTCGCCAATGTACGCAGGCAACTGACCAAAAAGCTTGCCAGGATGCCTCTGGGCGACGTTCTGGACGAATCATCCGGTACATATAAGAATATCATCGTGGAGCGCGTTGATTCCATTGAAACGACACTTGCCCATATGATCCCTGAGGTCACGGCAAATCTGATCATTCCTTTTGTGATCTTCGCTTATATGCTGCATATCGACTGGCGGCTTGCGCTGTTGTCGCTCATCACGGTTCCCATCGGAGGTCTGTTCTTCATGCTGATGATGCGCGGCAGCCAGGAAAGCTATCAGAACACCGTAGTGAAGACAAAGGCCCTGAATGATACCGCCGTGGAATACATCGGCGGCATTGAAGTCATCAAAGCCTTCGGCAAGGCAAAGACCAGCTATGAGAAATTTGTCGTGGCGGCCAGGGAAGGTGCAGACTGCTTTATCGAGTGGATGCGCCGCTGCAATGTATATCAGAACCTGGCCATGGTGCTGATGCCTGCGACGCTTCTGGCGCTCCTTCCCTTCGGCGTGTCGTACTTTATAAAGGGTTCCGTGACAGCGCCGGATCTTCTGATGCTGATCATCCTTTCACTGGGACTGATCACACCCTTTATCATGGCGGCAAACTATATGGACGATATGACAAAGCTGGGGACCATTGTCGGAGAAGTGACGGACATCCTGGAAAAGCCGGAGCTCATCCGGCCGGATACGATGGCACATCAGCCGCAGGGAACGGATATCGTGCTTCGGGATGTTCACTTTGCGTATAAGGAAGACGAGGTCCTGCATGGCGTTGACCTGACGGTCAGAGAAGGCACTGTCAATGCGCTGGTAGGTCCCTCCGGTTCCGGCAAGTCCACGATCGCCAAGCTGATCGCATCCTTCTGGGATGTGGGCAGCGGCAGCATCACCTTCGGCGGAATAGATATCCGGAAGATCCCGCTGGATGATTATCAGAAGAAGATTGCCTATGTCTCCCAGGACAATTACCTGTTCGATATGAGCGTCATGGAGAATATCCGTCTCGGTGATCCAAAGGCATCGGACAAACAGGTAATGGACGCGGCGAAGGCATGCGGCTGCCATGAGTTTATCCTGGGGCTGGAAAACGGGTATCAGACCATCTGCGGCGGCTCCGGCAGCCACCTGTCGGGAGGAGAACGTCAGCGGATCTCCATCGCCAGGGCGATGCTGAAAAACGCGCCGGTCGTCATTCTGGATGAAGCCACAGCGTATACCGATCCCGAAAACGAAGCACTGGTCCAGCGGAGTGTGGCCAAACTTGTTCAGGGCAGAACACTTCTCGTGATCGCCCACAGGCTGTCCACGATCGCCTCTGCGGATCAGATCATCCTGATTAACGACGGACGTGTGGAAGCACATGGTACGCAGGAGGAACTGCTTTCGTCAAGTGAACTGTACCGCAGGATGTGGCAGGCGCATATCGCTGCAAAGGAGGGTGAAAACAATGTTTAAGACGCTGAAAATGTTCTTTGATTTCTGCAATAAAGAAGACCGGAACAAGCTGTATCTGGCGATTGTCCTGGGTGTCGTAAAGGCCGTTTTCGCCGCACTCCGCATCACTGCGATCGCTGTAGTCGTACAGGGACTGATCGACGGACAGATGACCATGCGGCATTTCTGGCTTTCTCTTGGGATCATGGTCGTTTCTGTTCTCGGGCAGTTCCTGATCAACCTGAAAACGACAATGCTCCAGTGCGAGGCGGGCTATCATTCCTGTGCCAATAAGCGTATTGAGATCGCCGAGCATCTCCGGTATCTTCCGATGGGGTTTTTTAACAGGAATTCTCTGGGCGCGATCACCAATGTAACGACCAACACCATGGAGTCCCTGGCAGATATCGCGACCCGGATCGTCATGATCACCACACAGGGCATCCTCACGACCCTGGTGATCACCTGTTTTGTGTATGCCTTTGACTGGCGGATCGGTCTGGTACTGACAGCCGGTATTGTTCTGTACATCATCTTTAACACCGTCATGCAGCAGGCAACACGTTCGGCAGCCCCGAGAAAACACCGGGCGGATGAGGAACTGGTGTCGCAGGTGATCGAGTATGTGCAGGGCATCGCCGAAGTCAAAAACTATTCCATGACAGATGACACCGCAAAGAAGCTGGATGCCGCGATCGTTGAGAAGCAGGGGGCGGATACCCATCTGGAATACACCGTCATCCCCTGGGTCACCCTGCAGAACATTGCCACAAAAATGACCGGCGTAGTCATGTGCATCATGAGCCTGAAATTCTATTTTGGCGGTACGATGTCACTCCTTTACTGCATCATGATGATGGCCGCGTCCTTCATGATCTATGACAGCCTGGATTCCATGAGTTCCTTTACGGCTCTGATGCGGAACATCAACATCGCTGTTACAAAGACGAAAGAGATCCTGGATATGCCGCCCATGGATATCGACGGCGCTGAGTTCGAACCTTCAGGGCGTGATATCGAACTCAGGAACGTCGGCTTTTCTTACGACAAAAAGAAGATCATCGACGGCGTAAGCCTGCGTATCCCGGAGAAAACCACAACGGCTTTCATCGGACCGTCCGGCAGCGGCAAGACAACGCTCTGCCATCTGATGGCCCGGTTCTGGGACGTTCAGGAGGGAGAAGTACTCCTGGGTGGGAAGAACGTGAAAGACTACAGCTTTGATTCGCTGATGAAGAATTTCAGCTTTGTTTTCCAGAACGTCTATCTTTTCGAAGATACCATCGCCAATAACATCCGTTTCGGGGAGCCGGAGGCTTCCATGGAGCGTGTGATGGAGGCGGCGAAAAAAGCAAGGTGCCATGATTTTATCATGTCGCTTCCGAACGGGTATGAAACCATTATCGGCGAAGGCGGGGCCAGTCTTTCCGGCGGTGAAAAACAGCGCATCTCCATTGCCCGCGCTATCATGAAAGACGCCCCGGTCATCATCCTGGATGAAGCGACAGCCAATGTGGATCCGGAAAACGAAACAGAACTGACTGCCGCCATCGAAGCGCTGACGAAAGAAAAGACGATCATCATGATTGCCCACCGTTTGAAGACGGTCCGCCACGCAGACCAGATCTTTGTGATCGATAACGGAAGGATCGTGCAGAAAGGAACACACGAAGAGCTTCTGAAACAGGAAGGCATCTACAAGAACTTTGTGGAGGGGCGTCAGGAAGCTGCCTCATGGAAGATCACGGCTATGGCATAAAGAAAACACAATTTCTCCGCAGAGTCTTCACAAACCGAACACAAGGCTTTCACAAACTGAACACATTTCTCCTTTACACTACAAGCATCAACATGAAAAACAACGAGGCCGGATGGCCGGGACAGACAGGGCAGCAGGGACCTGCCGGACAAACATAGAAAGGGGAAAGGATATGAATAAATTTGATAAGAAGAAAATCAGAATTGGTAGTTTTGCAGCAGCAACGGCAGTGGCTGTCGGCCTGCTTGCCGGATCCGTGGCACCTTTTGCCGCTGAAAAGGCAATGACGCCGGATGCTGAAATGGCAGTCGAGCTTATGGCCGCTGAAAAGGCCATGGCGCCGGAAAACGTGGAGGCGGCAGGAACCGTGGCAACCGTGGCCTACGACGCGATGCCCTCGCTGGTTACGATCTCCACGATGTCCGTGCAGGAGATGATAAGCTTTTTCGGAACCCAGACATATGAAGCAGAAGGAGCCGGAACCGGCGTGATCATCGGGGAGAACGATACCGAGCTGTTGATCGCCACAAACAACCATGTGATCGACAATGCAGAAGAGGTTTCGGTCGGCTTTATCGACGAAGAAGTAGTGGAAGCACAGATCAAAGGAACGGACAGACAGAACGACCTGGCAGTCATAGCCGTTAATCTGGAGGATATCCCGGAGAAGACAAAGGACGAGATCAAAGTCGCGACGATCGGAGACTCCGACGCACTTGTCCTCGGGGAGCAGGTTGTTGCGATCGGGAATGCACTGGGGGTCGGCCAGTCCGTCACGAGCGGTTATGTCAGTGCCTTCAACCGGGAACTGGATCTGAGCGACGGGCGCCATGAGTTCGTCTCCAGCGGACTGATCCAGACAGATGCTGCGATCAACTCCGGCAACAGTGGCGGCGCCCTTCTGAACATGAAGGGAGAACTGATCGGGATCAACGAAGCAAAAGCCGCGTTTACTTCTTCCGGCGTGACCGTGGACAACGTGGGATATGCAATCCCGATGTCCAAGGCAAAACCAATCCTGGATAAACTGATGGACAGGGCTACGAGAGAGAAGCTTTCGGAAGAAGAACAGGGATATCTGGGGGTTTCCCTGGTCAATATCAGCAGTGAGTTTGCAGATCTGTACGGAACCCCGCAGGGCGTCGGATTTGCGGAAGTTGCAGAAGACGGTCCTGCTGCGGAGGCAGGAGCTATGAAAGGAGACATCCTGATCGAGTTCGACGGTTTGACAGTCACAACTGTGGAAGACGTCATGGATGAGATCCGGTACTACGAGAGCGGAGAAGAAGTGGAACTGACGGTGCTTCGCGCGGATAACGGGGAGTATAAGGAAAAGAAGCTGACCGTAACGCTCGGCACACAGGATGCGCTTGACTCTCTGCAGTCAAAGATCCAGTAAAACCCAGATTATATACAGGGGCGGCTGCTATAGGAAAGGAGAACAGCCAGGGGAGTGGCCGCCCCGATGTTCTATCTGCTGAAGGTCCGGAAATACCGGACCTTCTTTTTGTGTAATGGCGGATCTTCTTTTCGAACATTGAAAACTGAGAGCGGTTGTTCTATAGTATGTTATGTTCAAAGCAAAGGATCAGGCAGTCATGAACATGTACACGAAAGGTGTATTCGGAAGGAGCAGGATGTTTTCTATTGTAATCTGGGCAGTACTCTACGGGCTGTCATACAGTCTGACACAGCTGGTTTTCCCGGCTGCCGTGCCGTATGCCGTACTGACCTGTGCGGTGCTGCTCCTCGTCTGGCTGGGATACCGGCGGCGCCTGAGGGCGCTGCGCATCAGTTCGCCTGTGTTAAACGGAACGGCCGGTATATCGTCCCCGGCTCTGCTTCTGATTCTGGTCCCATTGCTGATCCTGCCTGCGGCGAACCTGATATCCGGGGGTTCTTTTGCTTCCGGCAGTACCGTGGTCCTGATGCTGGGAGCTGTACTCGTGGAGGAAGTATTCTTCCGCGGCGTCCTGCTGGCAAAACCGGGCACCTTCGACACCCCGCTTCTGGCATGGCTGACAGAGCAGCCGGATTATGTAAGGGCACTGCTTTCCTCCGGACTGTTCGCGGTGTTCCATGCGGTCAACGCGATCGGCGGGGAAGCATGGCTGCAGATCGTTCCCCAGATGGTCTGTGCCTTTTGCGCCGGGATGCTGTTTGCGGCCGTGACGCTTCGGACAGACAGCCTGCTTCCGGCGGCTGCCGGCCATTTTTTCGTGAATATCACCGCGGCGGAAGAAAACACATGTACACTTCCGACCGCGTTCGGATGCATGTTTTGCCTGGCGGCGGGGATCCTGCTGCTGGCGGCATCTTCCATACAGAGAGGGAAGACGCATGAAGCTATACATTGATCCCGGGACAGGGAGTATGCTCGTGACCGTGCTCATCGGCATTGCCGGTGCGGCCGTATACTCGCTGCGTACCCGGATCATGAACATGAAAACGAAGATCGGAGGCGGGAAAGTGGTGGACACGGAAAGTGTCCCCTTTGCCGTATTCTCCGATAACAAGCGCTATTTCGATGTCTTTGCGCCCATCCTTCGGGAAATGGATCAGAGAGAGAGAAGTGTCCTGTATCTGACCGCTTCGGAGGACGATCCCGTTTTCAGCTGCGGGCTCGCACATGTCACGGCGGAATACATCGGACCCGGCAACCGGGTTTTCACCAGATTGAACAATCTGAAAGCGACGGTGCTCCTGTCTACGACACCCGGCCTGGACGTGTATCAGTGGAAGCGTTCGCCCGGGGTGGCCTGGTATGTGCACATCCCGCATGCCGCGAGCGAAGTGATCCTCTACCGCATGTTCGGGATCGATTATTACGACGCCATCCTGCTTTCCGGGAAGTATCAGGAACGGGATGTGCGGGAGCTGGAAGAACTGCGCGGCCTGCCGGCGAAGGACATCCGCATCGTCGGCATACCCTATATGGATGAGATGGCGGCGCGCCTGAAACGTGAAGGTCCCGCACCGGAGCATGAGCGGACGGTGCTTCTGGCCCCGTCCTGGGGCAAGAGCGCCCTGTTCGGCGTATACGGTTCGAAGATCATCGAGGTGCTGCTGGCGACGGGCTATCATCTCATCATCCGCCCGCATCCGCATTCGTTCATTGTTGAAAAAGATATGATCGAAAGCCTGATGGCTGCCTATCCGGAATCCGACCGGATCGAATGGAACCGGGACCGGGATAACTTCAACGTGCTCCGCCGCAGCGACATCCTGGTGTCGGATTTCTCCGGCGTCATCTTTGAATTCACACTGATCTATGACAAGCCCGTGATCTACACGGATCCGGATTTTGATCTGGCGCCGTACGATGCCTGGTGGCTGAAGGACAAGACGCTGTGGACGGCTACGGCCCTTCCGCGGCTTGGGCGTGAACTGACAGAAGAAAACATGACAGACCTTAAATTGCTTATAGACGAATGCATAGAAGATACCCGTTTTGCCGCAGGCCGGCAGGATGTCAAGGCAGAGACCTGGGGACACGTCTCCTGCGGCGCGGCATTGGCTGCGGACTACCTCTGTGAAACCTGCGATGCCCTGCTGAGCGGAAAGGAGGATGAACAGTAATGTCCTTTCTCTCCATTCTGCTGGCCGTCTGTATCGATCCTTTGAAGCTCCTCTTTGAGACGATCTTCCATATCGCATACGAACTGCTGCACAATCCGGGACTTTCTATCATCTTCCTGAGTCTGGCAATGAATCTGCTGGTGCTCCCGCTGTACCGGCGTGCCGACAAGATGCAGGAAGAGGCGAGGGATGTGGAGACACGCCTGCAGGCCGGTGTCTCCCATATCAAGAAAACATTTACCGGCAACGAGCGGATGATGATGCTCCAGACGTATTACCGGCAGAATGATTATTCGCCGACGAATGCTCTGCGGGGATCCGTATCGCTGCTGCTGGAGATCCCGTTCTTCATGGCGGCCTATCAGTTCCTGTCGCACCTGCCGCTGATCCAGGGCGTGGCGTTCGGCCCGATCGCCAACCTGGGCGCACCGGACCGGCTGCTCACGCTGTTCGGCATGAACGTGAATCTGCTGCCGATCCTGATGACGCTCATCAACGTCATTGCGAGCGCGATCTATCTGCGCGGTTTTCCGCTGAAGACTAAGATCCAGCTCTATGTGCTGGCCGGCTTCTTCCTGGTATTTCTATACAATTCGCCGGCGGGCCTGGTCTTTTACTGGACGCTGAACAATGTCTTCTCGCTGTGCAAGAACATTGTCTACAAGATCAAGAAGAACAAGAGCACTCAGCCGGATCAGGCCCTGTCTGAGAAGAGCAGGCAGGCGGGAGGGATCCTGTCGAAGATCAGGGCCGGGCGCAGCACCGTTTCTTCCGGGAGCACCGCGGGGAAGGAATACCGGCCGGACAGCCGGCTGTTCTTCAGTGCGGCAGCGTTTCTGGCCGTGCTGACAGGGCTTCTGATCCCGTCGACCTATATTGCGGCGAGCCCGCAGGAGTTCGTTGACCTGACACATTTTTACCATCCCGTCTGGTTCATCGTGAACGCCGCCGCGCTGGCAGCGGGCACATTCCTTCTGTGGTTCGGTGTATTCTACTGGCTGGCCAGCCCCCGCGGGAAAGTGATCTTCGAACGCTTCATGTGGGGAGCGTGTTTCATAGCGGCAGCGGACTATATCTGTTTCGGCCGGTTTCTGGGCAACCTGTCCCACACACTGCAGTTCGATAACGGGCTGAACTATTATCCTGTCGAGATCGTGATCAATGTGGTGATCGTTGCATTGATCGTGGTGGTGCTGTTCAGGAACAGGAAATGGGCGAAGAAAACTTCGGTCGCACTGGTGATGCTGGCGGCGGCGCTGGCTGTCCTTTCGGGTACGAACATCGTCAAGACGGTACGCAGCATGGATACGATCAGGCAGGATGCCTACGGCACGATGCCCAAGCTGTCGCTGAGCAGGACAGAACAAAACGTCGTCGTGCTGTTTCTCGACCGCGCGCTCGGCGAGGATTTCCCGTATCTGCTGGGGGAGAGGCCGGACCTGAAGGAAACCTACGACGGCTTTATCTACTACTCGAACGTGATCTCCTACGGCGGTCACACGAACTTCGGCGCGCCGGCGCTGCTTGGCGGGTATGAATACACGCCGGTAGAACTGAACAAGCGGAGCGACGAGTTGCTGGTGGACAAGCACAACGAATCCCTGAAAGTCATGCCGGTCCTCTTTATGGAGAACGGATTTGACGTGACCGTCTGCGATCCGCCATATGCGAACTACAACTGGAACACGGATCTGTCGGTCTACGACGAGTATCCCGCAATCCGGAAATACGCGGTGTCGGGATATTTCGGAGACGAGCAGGCCAAAGCGCAGACGATCGAAAACAACAAGAGGAACTTTTTCTGTTTTTCACTCATGAAGACCCTGCCCGTTCCCCTGCAGTATATCGTCTATGATTCGGGTAATTATCACCGCGCCGGCGATGCGGAACTGGAGGCGGCGTCTACCCAGGTCACGGCGGGCAGATCGGCGGCTGACGGCTTGAAGCAGAGTTTCATGGAATCCTATGAAGCCCTGACCCATCTGGAAGAGATGACCCAGATCTCAGATGACACGAACAAATCGTTCCTGCTCTTCTATAATGATGCGCCGCATGAGCCGATGATGCTCAAGGAACCGGAGTATGTCCCTGCCAAACATGTGGACAATGCCAAATATGACGCCGCGCACGAAGACCGCTTCACCATCGACGGGAAATCGATCGAGGTTTCCAATGCGAAGCAGATGATGCATTACCAGACCAACATGGCTGTGATGCTGCGCGTGGGCGACTGGTTGGAGTACTTGAAGAGAGAAGGGGTCTATGACAATACGAAGATCATAATCGTGGCGGACCACGGATACTATCTCTATCAGTCGGATGTCCTCTGTTACCCGGAACATGCCTACTCGAAAAATCATTATCCCGATGTCGGCAACTATTTCCCGCTGCTGATGGTCAAGGATTTCGGTGCGCACGGCTTTACGACGGATGATACCTTCATGACGAACGCCGATGTCCCGTCGATCGCGTTTGAGGGCCTGATCGAGAATCCCGTCAACCCGTTCACCGGCAAGGCCATTACCACCGATGAAAAGACCGCCCATGACCAGTTTGTCATCAGCGATCACGCCGGTTGGGATACGGACAAAAACAACGGCACGACCTTCGATGCCTGCCATTGGGCCGCGGTAACGGATAACATCTGGGACAGAGACGACTGGGAGTTCATAGATAAGCCGACGGTTTTGAAAGAGCATGCGATGCCTTAGTTTGTT
>JAILDJ010000105.1 GCA_024689505.1 Clostridiales bacterium | reverse complement strand
TCGCGCCTGGCGATCATCCTTCCGGTCGTCATCGTGACGCTGATCGTGCTGGTCCTGAACGTGGTGACGCATCTTGTGGACGAGCGGATGAATCTGCATATTGACATGTCGCAGAAGAAATTCTACAGCATTTCCGATGAGACCCGGACGTTGCTGGAGGGTCTGGATGAAGATGTGTACATTTATACCCTCTATACGCCGGCCAATGCCGATACCCGCATGAATGAACTGCTGCGCAATTATGAAGCGTGTTCGCCGCATATCCATGTGGAAAATGTCGATGTTTCCGTGAATCCCGGATTCACGCTGGACTTTGATCCGAATCAGGAAGGGATCTCGGTCGGTTCGGTCATCGTATCGAACGAAGACCGGTCCATGTATAAGGTGCTGACCGTATATGAACTGTATTCCATGGACTCTACGATGACCTATGTCTACGGGTTCAACGGGGAGGCACAGGTATCCTCAGCGATCGACTACATCATGACCGGCGACACGTATGCGGTCAAACTTCTGGCCGGACACAGCGAGTATACCAAAGAGGACCTGAACGAGCTTGTGGTGGCGCTGAATTCTTTGAGCTATGCCGTGGAGACGTATGACACGACGCTCACGGAGGAAGAACTGGATCCCCAGTATGACCTGCTCATGGTCGTAAGCCCGGGCATAGATCTGAAAGAGGAGGAATACCGCCGGATCAAATCGTTCCTGGATCAGGGCGGCAACGCGGTCTTCCTGATGGATTACGTGATCTTCAATACGGAAACGGGTTATACGCAGATCATTCTGGACGATCTGGAAAACTTCAACTCTCTGCTTCTTTCCTATGGAGTTTCGGTCAATAAGGATTATATCATCGGGGGCAACCAGAATATGCTGTATAAACGGGTGACCGGCCATGTCCCGAATATGTACAGCCATCCGATCACGAAAAACCTGATCGAACGGAAACTGACACCGATCCTCATGGATTGCAGCAGTATTTCGATCGAAGACGGCGATAACGTTAAGGCAGGAGTCCTTTTGGAGACCGACGCAGATACCTGGGCCAAAGAAGTCCAGACTTCCATGTCCGCAGACTATGAAACAGGCGATGCCAAGGGGCCGTTTACCCTTGCGGCTGTCGCACAGAACGGGGATTCCAGGATCGCGGTCTATGGTACGTCCTCGTTTGTCCTGTCCAACGAGGATGGGATCGAACGTGCCGCCAATGAAGCGTTGATCATGAATACGGTCAATATACTGGCCGAACGGTCCGAAGGTCTGAACATCAAAGCCAAGAGCCTGATGGCCGGTGTGATGGAGTTTACCAATGACAGGCAGCCGGTCGTTCTGGAAGTGCTGCTGGTAGGTGTGATCCCGATCGCGATCCTGGTCATCGGCCTCGTCATCTGGATCAGAAGAAAGAGGATCTGATATGGACAGAAAGAAACGCAACGGCATTCTTCTGGCGGTCGGCGTAGCTGTTCTGGCAGTGCTTGTCCTGGCGGCGGTGTTTCTGCTCCGGCAGGACAAGGGAACAGAAGAAGGATCTGCCATAAAGATCTCGCAGATCAGTTCTTCCGAAGTGACCGCCATGCGGATCACGGAAGACGACGGCCATGTCGTGGAAGTAGAAAAACGGGACGACGGCTGGTACTATCCGGGAGAAGAAGAGATGTCTCTGGATCAGTCGAATATGGAGTCGGCCCTGACGGTCGTCTGCTATCTTTTTGCGCAGGGGATCGTGAAGGATCCGGCAGAGGATCTTTCTGTGTATGGTCTGGAGCCGGCGCACAGAAAGGTGGAATATACGCTGCAGGACGGCACACAGCACTGGGTTGCGTTTGGAGGCTATACCTCGGACCGGGGGAATGTGTTCATGAACTGCAGTGAATCCGAAGAGGTTTATCTGTATGCACTGGACAGTTACAGCATCCTGGAGAGAGCGACACAGGAGATGACGGATCTTACGATCGATATAGCGGCGGATGAGCTGACCAGGATCGAGATCATGCGGTCGAGCGGAAAAAAACCGGTCGTGATGGAACGCATTCCGGAAGAAGAACGGGTCGGGATGGAGACCTGGCTTCTGACATCCCCCTTTACGGCGATTGCGAACGCGGAAGCGGTCAATCTGGTCAAGGCCTTTTTTGCTTCCCCGCGCTACGCGGCCTATGCCTCGGCGGAAGCAGAGGAAGAACAGGGCTTTTCCGAAGCACAGGCATACATCCGGCTCACGGAAGCGGACGGGCATGCTGTCACCATACAGGTCGGAGGACAGTTGGAAAGCGGACGCTACTACTGTACAGAGGAAGGCCGGAACGGTGTATACGAGCTTCCCGCCGGATTTGAATCCATTCTGGAGATCAAGGACGAGAACCTGCGGCCGGCCACGATCCTGCCGTTTACGGAGAACAATTCCGTAAGCATAAAAAAGGGAGCCGGAGAGACCGAAGAACCCATGTTTATGCTTGAGAATAATGGGGCAGGAGAGTATAATGTAAATGGTTACATTTTGTCGCAGGAGAATGCAGAAAAGCTCGTCGGATACCTCACAAATTTCAATTACAGCGGCCTGGCTGCTGAGGCGGTCATCCGGGGCGAGCCGGACTATACGGTAACACTTTCAAGAGGCAAACGCCGTCTCACGTATGCTTTCTATCCGTATAAAAATGATTTTTACGCTGTGGAACTGAGCGGTTCCGGAACGGCGGGCGGATATGTGAAAGCAGAGAATATGGAGATCCTGCTTTCGGCTTTTGAAAGAGCGGCCAAAGGAGAAACCGTATAACCAAACCGGATCATGGAACCTGTACCGGACATACCGATATTCGGGATATTATATCGGGAAGGACGGCCAGGATCATGATAGAACGTAGCTACTGACAAAACAGACAAAGGAGAGGATGAAATGAAAAAAGTATTGTGTGGGCTGCTTGCATTAATGCTTGTCGCCAGCATGGGCTGTTTCACTGTCTCTGCGGAAGAAGAAGCTCCTGCTGAAGGCGGTGAGATCACGCTTGGCTCCGGTTATGACATCATGACCACAGTTAAGCTGCTCGGCATTGGCTGGTTCGACAGAACCGAGACCATGGTCAAAGAGTTCGGCGAAAACACAGGCAACAACTGCTATCAGACCGGCCCGTCCGAAGCGGACGCTGCTGCCACCAACCAGCTTCTGGAAGACGCCATCGCGACCGGCGTTGATGCGATCTGCATCATTCCGTTTGCTCCGGCATCGGCAGACCCGGTTCTGGCAAAAGCCAGAGAGCAGGGCATCGTCGTCATCAGCCACGAGGCTACCGACCAGGTAGAATGTGACTATGACATCGAGGCATTCGACAACTATGCGTATGGTGCGATCCTGATGGATTACCTTGCAGAAGGTATGGAAGAAGAAGGCGAATACTATACGACCGTCGGTGCCGTCACCGCAACGTCACAGTGCCAGTGGGAAGAAGGCGGCTACAATCAGCAGCAGGCTGAGTATCCCAACATGACACCGATCGAGAGACGTATCGAGACACAGGACGAGCAGGCAAAATCCAAATCCATCATGGCTGAGATGATCAACACATATCCGGACCTGAAAGGTTTCCAGGGTGCCACATCTCAGGATGCTCCCGGCGGAGCCGAGGCTGTTGCTGAAGCCGGTATGATCGGCAAGATCACGGTTGTCGGAACATCCATGCCGTCGATCGCTTCCAAACAGCTGGAAGAGGGTTCTCTGTATGCCATGGCTCTGTGGGATCCCGGTCTGTCCGTTTATGCCATGCAGACACTGGCTGTCATGATGCTTGACGGAAACGGCGACCTCATCAATGAGGATCTTAACCTCTCTGCCGCTTCCGGCTATGAAGGCGGTCTGGAAGGCTATGACAAGCTGACATTCACAGATGGTGCCGGCGAAGGCCAGATCATCTATGCCAATGCTACGCTGGTCATCGACAGTGTTGAGAAGATGGAGCAGTACAGAGGCGAGGACGGCGAGTTCTATCTGTAAAAAGAATACGTCATACGGCCATTAGAAAATAATATCCCTATACGGACAAAATGTTTGCAGCTTGAAGCATGGGTGGCGGAGTTTCCGCCACCCCGCCGTATATAATCTCAATGGCCTATACATGCAGCAGTCAATCACATCACTATGAAAAGGAAGGAATAGATCATGCCGGAAGTTTTCCTTCGAGTATCGAATATCTATAAATCTTTCGCGGGTGTGCATGCACTTCAGGGTATCAATCTGACGGTCGAAAAGGGTGAAGTGCGCTGCCTGCTTGGAGAGAACGGATGTGGAAAATCCACACTCATTAAAATCATTTCGGGTGTCTATACACCGGATTCCGGTACCATCGAAATAGATGGAGAGAGCTTTACTTCGCTCCAGCCTGTTCAGGCAATGCAAAAAGGGGTGCAGGTCATTTATCAGGACTTTTCTATTTTCCCGAATCTGACCGTGGCCGACAATATTGCCATGAATACGTTCCGGGTACACAACAGAAAGACCATTAATTGGAAAGAAATAAGGGAGAAAGCACAGAGAGCGCTGGATCATATCGGGGTGGATATTGACCTGGATGTGAAAGCGGAAGCTCTTTCTGTCGCCGACAAACAGGTCGTGGCGATCTGCCGGGCGATCATCCAGGACGCCAAGCTGATCATCATGGACGAACCGACGACGGCCTTGACCAAGAAAGAGGTCTCTGCTCTTCTGAAAATCATACAGCAGCTGAAGAAAGAAGGCATTGCCGTTATCTTCGTGACCCATAAGCTGGAAGAGGTCATGGATGTGACGGACACGGTGACCATACTCCGGAACGGACAGATGGTCATAGATGGAGAGAAAACATCTGATTTCGATCTTTCCAAGTTTGCCTTCTATATGACAGGCAGGGAGATCGTAGACGATCCGTTTGTACCGGAGATCACTGACGGCGATGAGATGCTGCGTCTGGAGCATCTGTCGCTGAAGGACGGATTTGAAGATGTTTCCCTTACGATCAACCGCGGCGATATCCTGGGCGTGACCGGACTGCTCGGCTCTGGGCGTACGGAATTTGCCCAGTGTCTGTTCGGACAGTATCCTGCCACGAAGGGCAAGGTCTTTATGGAAGGGAAGGAAGTCCGGCTGTCGAGTGTCGACGCCGCGATCGAGAATGGGATCGGCTATGTGCCGGAGGACCGTCTTACAGAAGGTCTCTTCCTGAACAAGTCCATCAGCAGCAACATCTATGTATCCGTACTGGATAAGTGCAAAAAGGCGTTTGGTGTATCGGATAAGCAGAAGCTGAAAGAGACCGGCGAGACCTGGGTCAAGAACCTGTCCATCAAGACACCGGATGCGGAAAATCTGGTCAGTACTCTTTCCGGTGGAAACCAGCAGAGGGTCGTGCTTGCAAAATGGCTGGCACGAAATCCGAAGGTACTCATTCTGAACGGTCCGACCGTGGGTGTGGATATCGGGTCAAAATCGGAGATACACAAGGTTGTCAGGAACCTGGCCAACAGTGGTATGGCTGTCATCATTATCTCCGACGATATTCCCGAAGTGCTCACGAACTGCAATAAAGTCGCGGTCATGAAAAAAGGGCGCATCGTAGGGCAGTACAGCAGCAAGGATCTGACAAATGAAAGCCTTGCGGCAATGCTTACGGAATGAGCAGGAACTCTCGGAAAGGATGATTGAATGATGCAAAACAAAAGAATAAAAAGAATTACGTCATCAAATGAGTTTTATATTTTCCTGGTTATTGTCGTATTGTTTGTTGTTGTCTGCCTGATCAATCCGGTGTTCTTCTCGGCATACAGTGTGGTATCTGTCCTGAAGACCTGTATTGAACCGCTGATCTACGCGGTTGGTGCCTACCTGGTCATTATTTCGGGCGGTATCGACGTTTCTGTTGCCGGTATCGGCGCCTTCTCCATGTTTACGGCGACCAAGATCCTGTATACACAGGGCTATCAGGGACCGGTCTTCCCGGCTTATCTGCTGGCGGTGATGTTCGGACTCGGGCTGGGGACGGTCAACGGATTCCTGATCTCCCGGATCAAGATCCCGCCCATGATCGCAACATTGGGCATGAACAGTATCATCAACGGCACCATGCTGTTTTTCATCGGATCCCGAGAGATTTCGAATGTTCCCAAAGGGATCCTGTCGGCGGGCAGAAGCTATCTGTTCACAGTGTACAATGCCAGAGGTGTAGCCGCACCGATGTCGACGACGGTGTTCATTGTCATAGGACTGCTGGTGATCATGTTCCTTTTCCTGCGTTATACGATGCTCGGCCGGAACATCTTCTCGATCGGCGGCAATACGGACTCGGCTTTGCGTGCAGGTATCAATGTTGCCAATACACAGCTGATCGTCTATATGCTCGCCGGTGCGATCTACGGTCTCGGCGGTATGGTACATACCGTTACCTATGTGAACAGTAACCCGATGGACCTGATCGGTCAGGAAATGCTCACACTTGCAGCGGTCATCATCGGCGGCGCGCGGATCACCGGCGGTCACGGTACACTGAAGGGCTGTGTGCTGGGTGTTGTGCTGATCCAGCTGATCAACAACTGTCTCAATACGATTGGGATCCCGTCGTATTGTCAGCGTTTCGCAGTCGGCATGGTGCTGGTCATCGGTACAAGTCTGACCGCGTATCAGGCGCTCCGTGAGAAGCGCAAGCTGCATGTTGAGATTTCATCGGCAGAGCAACAGTAAGGAGGGCGACATGCAAAAGAAAAAGTCTGGGTTTAACCATCTTTTTACAGAGACGCGGCTTGGATGGCTGCTTATATTCCTGATCGCCTCTTACGTGGGAATGGGCCTCATAGCCTATGGCCTGAAAGGAAACTGGAAATTCTTCCAGGGAAGTACACTGCAGACGATGTGCTGCCAGATCCCTGAGATCGGTATCCTGGCGATTGCGGTCATGCTGCCCATGATCACCGGCGGTATCGACCTGTCCATGGTCGGTAAAGCAAACCTGTCCGGTATCGTTGCCGCAGCGTTTATGACCAGGATGATCACAGAGGAAACGCCGGAAGGAACGCAGCATATGTATGCGATCGTAGCGGTCCTGCTGGCGCTCGTTGTCGGCGCGCTGGCCGGCCTGCTCAACGGACTGATCATCAGTACGTTTAATACGACGCCTCTGATCGTTACTCTGGGCAGCAACTATGTGTTCATGGGGATCGCCGTCATCATTACCAGAGGCCAGTCGATCACCGGTCTGCCTAAAGCCTTCAACGCACTGGGGCAAGGGTTTATCGGATTCCTGCCGGCCCAGTTCCTGATTCTTATCATAGTGGTCCTCGTGGCCTGGTTCCTGATCGCCAAGACCAGCTATGGTACGAAGCTGTTCATGATGGGTGCAAATGCAACGGCCGCCGGTTTTTCCGGTATCAACATGAAGAAGATGCTGTGCGCTACTTATACGATTTCCGGTGTGTTCTCTGCGATCGCAGGATGTATCCTGTTCGGCCGGTCCAGTCAGGCCAATGCTGACTACGGAACGACCTATACCCTGCAGGCGATCATGATCGCCGTTCTGGGCGGCACAAGCCCCAACGGCGGTGAAGGAAATGTTCTCGGAGTCTTCTTCGCGATGATGACGATGCAGTTCCTGGCAACCGGGCTGAACTTCTTCCAGGTTACCAATGTTACCTATCTGAAGGATATCGTCTGGGGGGCCGTGCTGATCATCGTTATGACGATCAACCACTTCCAGGATGTGAAACACGCGAAAGCTGCTTAAAGCAGGCGTTCGTATCATTTTCACGAAATCTACACAGTAAGAGAGAATGCGGGCTCCCGCATTCTTTCTTACGTATTAGATTAAATCAGTTGAGATAAGACGGCGTCCATTATTAAACATAATGAGTTGAGATAAGGCGGTTGCAGTAATTAGATTTAGGCAGCAGTCAAGTCCGACTAATCCAAAGAAAAAAGGCGTTGTGTCGGATTTCTTCAGCTCTTGCATCCGATTATTTGAGGGAAAAATGGTGTTGTGTCGGATTTCTTCAGCTCTTGCATCCGATCCTTTGAGGGAAAAAAGGCGTTGTGTCGG
>JAILDJ010000091.1 GCA_024689505.1 Clostridiales bacterium | reverse complement strand
CGCGGAACGTGTCGTGATGGTCGGCGCCGGCAACATCGGGCTGATCGTCTCCTATCAGCTGCTGCAGGCCGGGGTGGACGTCGCCTGCGTGGTCGAAGCAGCGCCGAAGATCGGCGGATATCTGGTGCACGCGTCCAAACTCGCGCGCTCCGGCGTGCCGATCCGCACCGGCTGGACCGTCAAAGAAGCCTTTGGCGATCAGGAACTGGAAGGTGTGATCCTGATCCGGCTCGACGAGAACTTTCAGCCCATCGAAGGTACGGAAGAAACCGTCTATTGTGATACCCTATGTCTGGCGGTGGGCTTAAGCCCGCTGGCGGAGCTGCTGTATCAGGCCGACTGTGCGATGACCTATGTTCGCGAGCTTTCCGGAGCGGTACCGATCGTGGATGAAGACCTGATGACCTCCATCTCCGGCATCTACGTCTGCGGCGACGTCTCCGGCATCGAGGAAGCTTCTTCCGCCATGGTGGAAGGTCGGCTGGCGGGCTTTGCCGCTGCAAAAGCCCTCGGCTGGAACATTGATCTGGCGCAGGCCGAGATCGAAAAAGCCCGCGAAGAATTGAACGAACTGCGCTCCGGCCCTACCGGCGCCAGGATCCGCGCGGGTATTGCGAAAGTACAGGAAAGGAGGGATGGATCATGCTGAGTCAGAACGGAATACCAACAGTAAATGACCTGCAGCAGGTCATGCCCTCTGAAGAACGACTGAACAAGGGGCCGGTGGCCATTGCGGAATGCTTCCAGTGCATCCCCTGCAACCCCTGCTCCACCGCATGTCCGGTACATGCGATCACCGTTCAGCCGGACATCAACCAGACGCCGGTCATCGACTGGGACCGCTGCATCGGCTGCCGCCAGTGTGTCGCAGCCTGCCCGGGCCTTGCCATCTTCGTGGTGGATATGACCTATCGTCCGGACATGGCGACGGTCACGATCCCCTTCGAATTCCTGCCGGTGCCCGCAAAGGGCATGAAGGCACAGGGATTGTCCCGCGCCGGCGCACCGCTGGGCTGGTTTGAGGTGGTCGAAGCAAGACAAGCCCGCGGCAACAACCTGACGTGGCTGGTCACGCTGGCCGTACCGAAAGATCTGGCTATGGAAGTCAGAAATATCAAGGCCGGAGGATACCGCAATGAGTAAACAAGAGACCCTCCTCTGCCGCTGTGAGGACATCACGCGCGAGCAGATCCGCGCCTGCATCGCCGAAGGCTACCAGACCATCGACGAGATCAAACGCATCACACGGGCGGGCATGGGGCCCTGCCAGGGCCGCACCTGCCGCATGCTGATCGCGCAGGAGATCTCCGCCTGCCTCAACATCCCCATCGAAGAAGTATTGATGCCGGCGTTCCGTCCGCCGGTGAAACCTCTGTCTATGGGCATCCTGGCGGACGCCTATGAGGAAAAGGAGGCGGAACAGTGAAAAAAGGTTATGATATCGTCATCATCGGCGGCGGCATCATCGGCTGCTCCATCGCCTTCGAGCTGTCAAAGCGAGGTGTAAAAGACATTCTCCTGGTCGAGAAGCGTTTCCTGACCGCCGGAGCCACCGGCCGCTGCGGCGCCGGGATCCGTCAGCAGTGGGGCGCGGAGCTCAATGCCAGCATCGCGCTGGAAAGCACCCACATCCTGGAACATCTGGAAGAGTATACGGGTTACGATCACAGCATCGAGCTGCATCAGGGCGGTTATCTTTTGGTGGCCTATACCGATAAAGAATGGGCGCAGTTCCAAAAGAATCTGGAAGTCCAGCATAAGCTCGGTATCGAGTCCGTCGGACTTACACCCAGAGAATGCCTGGACATCGTGCCTTATCTGAATCTGGACGGGGTCGTCGGCGGTACCTTCTGCCAGAAGGACGGCCATGCCAACCCCTTCCACAGCACCCAGGCCTACGCGAAGGGCGCCATGCGCCAGGGCGTCGACATCGAGACCTTCTGTGAGGTCACGGGGTTCCGCACCTCCAACGGGGCGATTACGGCTGTGGAGACCACCAAAGGCGTCGTGGAGACCAAGATGGTCATCAACTGCGCCAACACCCGCGCGCCGGAGCTGGCCGCCATGGTCGGTGACGACATTCCCGTCTATTCCGAACGACACCAGGCGCTGGTCACCGAGCCGGTCGAGCCCCTCATCGACTGCATGGTCATGAGCTTCTCCCGTTCATACTACGTCCAGCAGACGCCCCATGGCAGCTTCGTCATGGGCATAGGTCCGAAGGAAGAGCCGTCGCATAATTTCCACTCCAGCTGGCAGTTCCTGGAGCAGAACTGCGCCATCATGTGCGAAGCACTCCCGATCCTGCGCAAGCTCAACGTCGTGCGTCAGTGGGCCGGTCAGTATGATATGAGCCCGGACCGCCACCCGGTCATCGATGAGGCGGACACCTGCAAGAACTTCTACTCGGTCTGCGGCTTCTCCGGCCACGGATTCATGGTCGCGCCGCGCATCGCCATCCTGATGGCCAACTATCTGACCGGTCAGAAGGACTCCATCGACATCACCAAATTCAGCAAAAAAAGATTTGCGACCGGGGATATCCTTGTCGAACCTTCTGTTGTATAATTGTATATACTGTGTACCGAAAAACACAAGAAAGGACTTTCAGCCATGAGCGAAAAGAAGGATTTCATGGAACTGACCCCGACCTGTTGGAGCTTGTCTCCGGCGGCGTCATGACCGATACCGCTGAGAACGTTCTGCATGCATTGATCGTTGCCCTGAAGAAGGATACCGCGGCAACGCACACAGCCGATGAGGCTACCACGTTCGTGATCGAACACCTGATGGACAACAAACTTCTTACCGGTGTCACCACGGACGACGTCAAAGATTACTTTGCAGCCAACTGGGAACTTGTACAAGTAGAGGAGTGAGGGATAGACTATGAGACCATTTACCGGTTATCAGCATGGTATCAATCTGGGCGGCTGGCTCTCCCAGTGCGACCACACTATGGAACGTTACGAGACTTTCATCACCGAGCCGGACATCGCCCGGATCCAAAGCTGGGGTCTGGACCACATCCGCGTACCGGTCGACTATGACCTGGTCGAGGATGCGGAAGGTAATTATAAAGAAGAAGGATTCGGCTACATCCAACGCGCGATCGACTGGGCCGGCAAGTATGGTCTGAACATGATCCTGGATCTGCACAAGACCTTCGGTTACAGTTTCGATACCGGCGAGAATGAGAGCGGTTTCTTCGACAACGAGAAGTATCAGGAGCGGTTCTACCGCCTGTGGGAGCAGTTCGCGGCACGCTTCGGCAAGTACAACGACCGTCTCTGCTTCGAGCTTCTCAACGAGATCACCGATCCCGCGTATTGCGAACGCTGGAACAATATCTCAACGACCTGCATCAAACGGATCCGCGCTCTGGCGCCGGATACCAAGATCCTGATCGGCGGGTACAATTACAACAGCATCATGGCTCTGAAGGATCTGGCCATGCCCTACGACGACAAGATCGTCTACAATTTCCACTGCTACGAACCCACGGTCTTCACGCACCAGGGTGCCCACTGGGTAGCCGGCATGGACCTCGACTTCCGTATGCCCTTCGCCTCCACCTACGCAGCATATGAAAAGGCCATCGCAGAGCAGATCAAGATCTATGCATCCGGCATGTCCCAGTATGATCCGGACGAAATCATGAGCACGAAGTTCTTCAAGGACCTGATGGCGGAAGCCGCACGGGTCGCAGAAGAACGCGATGTGCCCCTGTACTGCGGTGAATACGGCGTCATCGATCTGGCTGATCCGAACGATGCGCTGGAGTGGTACCGTGCGATCTGCACTGCTTTCGACAGCTACGGCATCGGCCGGGCTGCCTGGAGCTACAAAGAGATGGACTTCGGTTTCGTCGATGCGCATTTCCAGCCCGTCCTGGAGGAAGTTCTGAAGATCATGTAAAATGAAATCAAAAGAACTGCAGCAATATTGACTTTGCTGCAGTTCTTTTTTTGATCTGATTTTTTATTCTTCCAACGGATTCACATGGATCATTACGTGTTTCACATTGGGAAACTCCTGCTCCACCGCCGTATGCACGCGTTCCGCGATCCCATGGGCGTTGCGCAGGGAGATGTCCGCTTCCACGGCGATCTCCAGATCCACATACATTTTGTTTCCGAACTGTCGTGTATGCAGCAGATCCACACGTTCCACACCGTCCTGCGCCTCGATGAAGGCTTTAAGCCGCTGCTCGACCGCCTTCCCTCCGGATGTATCGAGCATCTTGTTCAGCGCGTCCCGGATGATGTCATACGCGACCTTGAGGATCAGCACGCAGATGATGAGGCTGGCGATGGGGTCCATGATCGGGAAGCCCAACTTGGCCATACCGATGCCGATGAACGATCCTATGGACGAGAACGCATCGGAGCGATGGTGCCACGCGTCCGCCTTGAATGCCGCCGAGTCCAGCCGTTTGGCATAGTGCATCGTGTAATGGAACATGGCTTCTTTCACGATGATGGACACGACCGCCGCGATCAGGGGCAGCATCGTGGGGATCTCCAGACTGCCGCGCTCCCAGAAGAGCTTGCGTACCCCGGTCCAGCCGATACCGAGACCCGTTCCTGCCAGGATCAGTCCCAGGATCAGTGAGGCGACGCACTCCAGCCGCTCATGCCCGTAAGGATGCTCCGCATCTTCTTTTTGTTTGGACAAAAGCACGCCGATCCATGCGATGAACGTCGCGAACACGTCCGACAAGGAGTGTACCGCATCCGACACCATGGCGCCGGACCGGCCCAGGACACCGGCGATGAGTTTGAAGGCTGCCAGCACCACGTTCCCCAGGATCCCGACGCGTGACAGCCGGTTGACTATCGTTTTTTCATTCATGATCGATCTGCCCTGCAGATCCTTTCTTTACAGAGTGCCGTCGTTTACGCCGAACAGTCCTTTGCTCTCGTAAATGCGGCGGATATCATAGATCAGCCAGGTCTGCTTCCACTCGGAGCAGCGCACGAAACTGCGGCGCTCTTCGTCCGGCAGGAACATGTCCACCGGGAAAGAGGAAGACTTCAGCTCTGCCGTTCCTTCGATGCCGGACAAGACCCGCTCATCATTCTCGATGAAGTCCTTCAGCACGCTCTTGTGGAACGGAGAACCATTATGCGCCGGGCAGATCATGTCGAACTCATCGTAGCGCTTCTCGATCTTGCGCAGCACATCCAGATGGCCCTTGACGGTCGCACCGGTCTCTCCATCACCGTAGAAGATCAGCACCTGACCCACTTCCAGATTATCTCCGGTGAACAGCAGGCGGTTCTCGTGATCCAGGAACATCAGGTCTCCCGGGCTATGGCACGGCGTGGCGATGACTTCGATGTGGCGGCCGCCCAGGTCGAATACGTGACCCTCTTCGATCGGGATCGGTTGGAAGGACGGCACCGGGATCATAGCATCGGACATGTCGCCGCCATGGGCGTCGATGATCGCCTTCGGATGCATGTACACTTCGTCGAACGCACCGTTCCACAAAGTATGGTCCCCATGGCCGTGCGTGTTGGTCACGATCATCGGCAGGTCCGTGATGGTTTCGAAGAATTCTCTCAGATTGCCCTTGCCCATGCCGGTATCGATGACCAGCGCTTTCTCTTCGCCCAGCAGCAGGTACGGATAGCAGACGCCGCCCATATCCACGACATAGGTGTTGCTGTTGATCTTTCTGGCACGATACGGTTCATGTCTCATAGTAAATTCCCCCTTATCAATCGTCCTGTCCCGGGAAGTTCAGCTGCAGTTTGCAGAAGAAGTCCTCCAGGACCAGGCGTGAATCCAGCGTGTGATAGACACGGATCTTGCGGTTGCCCGTGTCATAGATGTACTTTCCGGTCTCGACATCGAAGTTCGGCGCCTCGATCTCCCGGTAGATATCGGTCTTCTCCACTTCTTCCATCAAAGTCGCGATGACGCCCTGATCACCCAGGCCCCAGATCTCGCCATGCGGCCACGGGCCTTTCTTAAGCATCGTGTTGAATTCCGCCATCTGGTCGAACAGGTAGCGGCCGATCTGGCCGTAGGGACGGACCTTCAACTGCAGCTCCGCCAGCGACACGGTCATCTGCTTGTACACGTCCTTCGGGACCTGCCACAGCGGCATGGAAGAATTGAATACGACGTTCGCGGCATTGATATCCTGGAACAGATTGAACTCATCGCCGCCCTCCGGGTAGATGCCGCCGCCGATCCAGATCGCCGTCATGCGATCGCAGATCTCCGGCTTCATGAGGATGGCGCTGGCCAGGTCGGTGATGGAACCCTGCAGACCAATGTACAGCGGCCGCTCGTCCTCTTTCATGGCCTCCTCGATGATGGCTCTGGCACCCGGGCAGTCGATCGGCGTGTGCGCGTCCGGCAGCGCGGTCTCCGCACCCATGAAGACCTTGTCCTTGTATTCTTCGGTCAGGTGCATCAGATCCAGCACCTTGAAGATCTCGTCATAGCTGGCCTTGGTGGTGCCATGATCCGGGAAGCGGAAGGAGCCGAACCGATCGAAATGGCCGGCGATGATGCCTACGACGTCCATCTTGGGCGTCATCAGCTGATGCGCCACGGCATATTGATCGTCCGCCTCGTTCTTGCAGTCCGTGTGGATGATCATGCGGACCTGTTTGGCGTATGGTACTTCAAACAAATAGTTGTTCATAGCTGTGATCCTTTCCGGTCAGTCTTTTTCTCATGATACCATAAATGCGAATGGCAATAAAGCTCGCATCTCAAACATTTTCAAAATCACCGATCGATCCCAGGCACTTGCCAATGCTGTGATACTTGCCCGAATACACGACCGGGTCCAGCAGGGTCAAGTCTACGTCAAAAATGTCTGCGCAATCCAGCCTTTCATCCATCTGGATGTTCCGGATGTAACAGAAGAACGTGGTGGAATCGCCTGTTGTGACGGTATTCGCGACTTCACATTCATAGACCCAGCGGCTCGCGTCCAGGACCGGGACGTCCAGCACCTCGCCGCGCGTAACTTCATAAGCGATCCCGTCTTTCGGACCGTCTTTCGCACTGTGCAGGCCAAAATAATCCATCAGCGGCAGCATGTCCGTGCTGACCAGATTCGCGCTGAAGATGCCCGATCTGAGCACGTTCTTTTTGGTCTGCTTCGTGCCAGACATACTGATCACCAGCAGGTAGCCGTCCCCCTGCTCATGCGTCACACTCAGCCATGTGATCGGGGCGAAGTTCGGTGTGCCGTCCTCGTTATTAGTACCGATGATGAACGCCGGCTGGACACACATGGAATATATAGGTGCTACGGATCTTCTTTTGCAATGTTTCATGGTTCTGCCTCATAGTAGATGATCGTCGTGGTTCGGTACTTACATTATACTGAGCCGTATAGGAAACTGCAAGGCCTTCCTTCACTCGGGTCGTATACCATTGGTTCGATTTTTCTTGAAAAGTTTTAAAAAGTTTGCAACATTTCAGGAGGCTGTGTTGTTTATAGGGTGAAAGGGCAAGAGAGAAGCCCACAAACAAAATATATAAAAGGAGAACCTACCATGAAGAATATCATCAAGAAGATCATCGCCGCTGTCCTGCTCGTAGCTCTCATCGCTGCCATGACCGCCTGTGCCAGCAAAGCTAAAGCCTCTGAAAGCAAAGAAACCACCAAAGAAGAAACTTCCCTCGACGGCGGGTGGCAGGCCCCCGATTCCATGGAGATCACCGATGAGATCATCGAAATGGTCGAGAAAGCTACCGCCGATATGCTGGGTGTCAAGTACGAGCCCGTCGCCGTCATCGGCCGCCAGATCGTAAGCGGTACCAACTACCGCATCCTCTGCAAGATCACCCCGGTAACTCCGGACGCCGCTGCTACCTACGCCATCGTCACTATCTACGAGACACTGGACGGCGCTGTGGAAGTCACCGACATCCAGAACTGCGACGCCGAGATCGTGACCGGCGGCCCCATGGGGGGCTGGCAGGATCAGGTCCCGGCCGTGACCGAAGAGTCTCAGAAAGCGCTGGAGAACGCACTGGAGAACCTGGTCGGCGCTGAGTATAAAGAGAGCTGCTGCCTGCGCACTCAGATCGTGAACGGCACCAACTACTGCCTGCTCTGCGAGATCACCCCGGTCGTACCGAACGCCGAAAGCCACTTCGCCATCGTCTTCGTCTACGAGGATCTGGACGGCAACGCGCAGATCACCGACGTGTTCGACTTCCTGGCTGAGTAACCCGGCAGGAATCAGAGATAGAGAATTGTCGACAGAAAGGCCCCTGCTTCCTGAAGCAGGGGTCTTTCATACTTTCATATTTTTCCTTTCTGAGGGGTACCCATAACGCGCATTTTACTGTATAATTGAAAACAGAACAGTCAAGCAGTCCAAAACACCTCTTAAGAGGCAACCGCGGTGCTCCTGCCGCGACGGAAAGGGACATCAAAATGGCAAAAAACATGAAAGTAAATTCGAAGAACGACCTGACTGAAGGTCCGATCTTCGGTAAATTGATCGGCTTCGCGATCCCGGTGATCCTGGGCAACCTGTGCTTCCAGCTCTACAACGTGGTCGACTCCATCGTTGTCGGCAACTACGTGGGCACAGACGCGCTGGCTGCCGTCGGCGCCGTATTCCCCATCATGATGCTTTTCAACGCCTTGTTCATGGGCGTATCCATGGGTGCGCAGATCGTCATCAGTCAGACGTTCGGCGCAAAAGATGAGGAGGGTCTTCGGACCGTAACGAACACGTCTATTGCCCTGGCTATCATCATCGGCGCAGCGATCACGGCCATCGGAACGCCGCTCGCCAAGCCAATGCTGAAGCTCATCAAGACACCCGCAAACATCATCAATAATTCATCCACCTACCTGATGATCATTTTCGCCGGTACGCTGGGCAATGTTTTCTACAATCTCGGGTCCGGCGCACTGCGCGGCTTAGGCGACAGCCGCTGGCCGCTTGTCGCCATGCTGGTCAGTTCCGTGACCAACATCATCCTGGACCTGGTCTTCGTCATCTACTTCGATATGGGCGTGGCCGGCGTTGCCTGGGCCACCACCATCGCGCACTTCCTCAGCGGTATGATCCCGCTGTGGAGGATCCAGAGCGGCGCCTATCCCGTCCGCCTCTATCTGAAAGATATCCTGCATCCGGACGGCATTGCGTCCCGACGCATCTTCCAGTTGGGTCTGCCGAGCTCCATCCAGAACGCGGCCATGTCCCTGGGCAGCGTCGTGATCCAGAGCTTCGCCAATTCCTTCGGCTCGAACTTCATCGCCGCCAACACCATCATCATGAAAGCCGATGGTTTCGCCATCATGCCGATGATGGGTCTTGGTATGGCTTCCACCTCTTTCGTGGGTCAGAACATCGGTGCAGGCAAGATCGATCGGGCGAAGAAGGGCGTACATGCCGGACAGCTCTCCGCCATCGTCGTCGCCATCGTCGTAGGAGCGGCATTGTTCGCCTTCGGAAAATACATCATGCAGGCCTTCGGCGCGGACGGTCAGGTGCTGATGATGGGTGTCTCCGGTATCCGCTTCCTGGCCTTCTGCTACGTCTTCGTCGGACTGGATCAGGTCACGGGCGGCGCCATGCGCGGTGCCGGCGCGGCCATTGCTCCGGCGATCACTTCCATCTCCGCCAACCTCATCCGTATCCCTCTGGCCTACTTCCTTGGTGCAGGGCCGCTGCGTACCGAGATCCGTCAGATCCTGGCTGCCAAGACCGCGGAACTGTCCACCAAAGCCACCGAGTTCTTTGCGACCGGCGCCTACTCGACTATGGAAGAAGCTGAGCAGTCCGCTGCCGCTGTGCTCGCTGCCCCCAACCACTTCATGAACATGTTCTACGCCATGGGCATCTCCATGTTCGTTGGCGCCTTGCTCATCTACCTGTACTTCAAATTCGGCAAGTGGCAGGAGAAGAGCATCATCAAGAACTATGATGATTGATCCGAACTTAAAAACTCTATATGAACGCCCTCCTTACCGCATGATCGGTATGGAGGGCGTTTTCACATACCAAATGTTTGTCCAAGGACTATACATCATGCCCCCAGGCCGCACATTACGTTCCAGATTTGGCTCTGTTCGGAACAGAACGTAATCAATCATGCAAATTACGTTCCAGATTCAACTCTGTTCAGAACAGAACGTAATGAATCAGGCACATTACGTTCTTTGTTTGATTCGCTCAAAACCGGAACGTAATGAATCAGGCAAATTACGTTCCAGATTCAACTCTGTTCAGATCGGAACGTAAATAAACCAGGCACACTACGTTCCAGATTTGACTCTGTTCAGAACAGAACGTAAATAGACCAAGTCCACTACGTTCCAGATTCAACTCTGTTCAGATCAGAACGTAATCAATCAGGCAAATTACGTGCCACATTCAACTCTGTTCAGATCAGAACGTAAATGAATCAGGCAAATTACATTCCAGATTCAACTCTGTTCAGAACAGAACGTAAACGGTTCGTTCTGTCTGCTCTCTAAGTGGATCAAAAAAGATAGATCCGCCGAAACCCCTGATTTTATCAGCGTTTCGACGGGTCTTATCAACTCTTCTGTTCCTTAAGATATTGTTACGCACCGAATTTGAAGATGATGCCTACGATGGCAGAGGCGCCCAGGAATACCACGGGGTGCAGCTTACTGATCTTGGCGAGCACCTTGTTTCCCTTCAGGCGTTTGAAGGTGCCCAGGTTCATCAATAGCCACAGAACCACCGCCAGGATCAACGCCGGATATCGGATGCCGGAAACGGCTGTTTTCAGGCTTTCCAAAGCACCGGTGTCGAACAGGGCGATCTGCGCGACACCCAGGCAGGCGGCTGCGATCAGTCCTGTGGAGGCGGGACGTAGTCCATAAAACGCCGCTTTGACATATTTGTTGTCCTGGAAGGCTTTCAGGATCTTCGCCACGATGATGATCACGATGATCGACGGGAAGATCAGGCCAAGTGTTGCCACTACTGCACCAAGAACTCCGCCTACAGTAAAGCCGGTATAGGTGGACATGTTGACGCCGATGGGGCCGGGCGTACATTCGGACACCGCGATCATATCCGCCAGCTGATCGGACGTGTACCAGCCGGTCCGTAAAGAGATATCCTGCAAAAACGGAAGCGTAGCAAGTCCACCGCCTATGGCGAACAGACCCGCCTTCGCGAATTCAAAAAACAGATGTAGATAGATCATGCTTTCGCCCCTCCCTTCTTGAGAAGCACTTGGGCTGCGATGCCCGCGGCTGCCGCGATCAACACGAAGATGATGGGGGAGATATCCAGCAACAGTGCCCCGACAAGGACCGCCAGGAAGATCCCCAAAGTCACCGCGTCTTTGATCGAAGATTTGCCAAGCTTCACCACCGCGTTCAGGATCAGAACGAAGACACAAACACGGATGCCCGCGAAAGCATTCCTTACAATGGCAAGATCCGCGAAATTCGAAATGAAGGCCGCGATGATGGTAATGATGACCAGCGACGGAAAGACCACGCCGAGGGTCGCAACGATGCCGCCGATGACGCCCCGCGTCTTGTTGCCGATGAAGGTGGCCGTATTCACCGCGATGATACCGGGCGTGCACTGTCCGATCGCGTAATAATCCATCAATTCCTCATTCGTAGCCCAGCCCCGCTTCTCCACCACTTCTTTCTGGAGCATGGGCAGCATGGCATAGCCGCCTCCGAAGGTGAGGCCGCCGATCCGGGCGAACGTGAAAAATAAGTCCAGTAATTCTTTCATACCGATTCTCCTTAATACTTCTCCATGGAGCTGCATAAGCGTATTATACAAGGAAAACCCGGCCATAGCAAGCTTTCCGCGTTGACTCTCTTGAGGAATGTCCGTATAATGGACTACAAGAAGAACATACAAGGAGGTATCGTATGTACTACAAGGAAATCGCGGGCGTAAAGGTCTCTGCGCTGGGCATGGGCAACATGCGGCTCCCCGTCATCGATGGACAGGAAAGCCGGATCCGGCAGGATAAGGCGGAAGAGATCATCGACTACGCCATGAGTCATGGTATCACTTATTACGACACAGCCTACCGCTATCACGGAGGTCAATCCGAACGCTTCATCGGCCAGGCGTTGAAGAAATATCCCCGGGACAGTTTTCTGCTGGCCAGCAAGTTCCCCGGGCATATGATGGTCAAGAAAGAAAACGGCGTGGTGGGCTTCACCAGCGGCCTGGCCGGATGGCCGGACAACACCGTCGCCGGCGTTTTCGCGGAACAGCTGGAGAAATGCCAGGTGGACTACTTCGACTTCTACCTGCTGCACAACGTCAGCGAAAAATCCCTCGTCATCTATGATGACCCGGAGCTTCAGGTGATCGAATTCATGAAGCAGAAAAAGGCGGAGGGCAGGATCCGGCATCTGGGCTTCAGTTCCCACGCCTCTTCTCCCGCCACGATCGACGATTTTCTGACCCGGTACGAGGGCGTTTTCGACTTTGTACAGATCCAGCTGAACTATCTGGACTGGAAGCTGCAGGACGCCAAGGGCAAGTATGACGTCATCACGAAGCATGGTCTGAAGGTCGTGGTCATGGAAGGTGTGCGCGGCGGAAGATTGGCTCAGCTTCCGGAAGAGCAGATGGCAAAGCTCCAGGCTGTACATCCCGAGGATTCTGCCGCCCGCTGGGCGCTGCGCTGGCTGCAAGGTCTTCCTGAGGTCTCCGTGGTCCTGTCCGGCATGACCACCCTGGAACAGATCCAGGAAAATGTTGAAACCTTTGCCGCCCCGGCCCCTCTGGACCAGGCAGAGAAGGATCTGCTGACGGAGGTGGCGGATTCCATGCTCAACTGGGTGCCCTGCACCGCCTGCCGCTACTGCACCGAAGGATGTCCCATGGAACTGGAGATCCCGAAGATCATCGCGGCCTACAATGGTGTCAAGAACGGTGATCATATGGCTCGCTACGATCTGGATGCGGCGGACCCAAGCATGGACCCAAGGCGATGCATCGGCTGCGGTGCCTGCGCCGGCATCTGCCCGCAGAATATTGACATTCCGGGGATCATGGCTGAATTTCCGGGGATGCTGTGAGGGGCGTTACGGTTTGCAGAGTCGTTGAAGCTTGGCAGACGGTAATGATTTTGACTGATTACGTTCTGTAGATTCGTTGATGCTTGACAAACGGTAATGCCTATCGGCCGATTACGTTCTGTAGGTTCGTTGATGCTTGGCAGACGGTAATGCCCATTGACCGATTACGTTCTGTAGACCCGCTGACGCTTGATATACCGAAATGAGGTCCATTGCGTTACCTTCTGCAGACTGGTCGACCACGGATAGAACGTAACAGGTCGTTGGCGTTACGTTCTGTGGAAGCATGTATGTCTGACAGAAGGTAAATCAGCCAACTGCCTTACCTTCTATCTTCTGTCCATGTACTATCACACCGTAAATAGCCAAAAAAAAGCACCCGCACAAGCGGGTGTTTCTTATTTCAGGAACCTCTCCTCAAACCTCCGCACCACATCGACCAGGGTTTCGTCCAGGTAGGTCATGGCTTCTGTGCGGATCCGGTCCGGGACCCCGTAATAGGCCCCGGCGATGCTGCCAGCGATCGCCGCCTGGGTGTCCGCGTCTCCGCCCAAAGAGATCGCGTTCCGGATGGCGTCCGCAAAACTGGTCGACTCGAAGAACGCTTTCATGGCCTGGGGTACCGAGCCTTGGCAGGTCTCGTCGAAGGTATAGCTCCCACGGATAGAATCCAAGGTGAAGTCCATCGAGTAATAATTGCGGCCTATGTTCCCTTCGATCTCATCGATCGTGCTTCCGTGCAAGGCCTTGTAGATGGCGATAGTCACTGCCACGGCGCCCCGGATGCCCTCTGGATGATCATGGGTGACCTCCGCCGTTGCCTGCGCGAGCTGGATCGCCTCGCTCAAGGATCTGGCCGCATAGGCGCAGGGGCTGACCCGCATGGCCGAGCCATTGCCAAAACTATGATATGGTTTAGGGTCATCCATCAGGAGCCAGCGCGAAAAACGCCCTCCATACCCGGCATCCGGATAGGCTCTGCCAAACCTTTGCATTTGCTCCACGACCCGCCTGCCCAGGTCAGAGTAATCCCCATTGCAGTTGAGCAGCGCCTCCGCGACCGCCAGGGTCATGATAGTGTCGTCCGTAGGTCTGCAGCCCTCGCCTCTGGACAAAAATGCAAAATGTTTGGACTTGGTGCTCAAAAACTCAAACCGGGAACCCGAGATATCGCCGATGATCGCTCCGAGGATACTGGGGCTTTTCTCCTCGTCCGCTTCCTCCTCGTTAAAGACATCATGCTCCCGCCCTCCGCTAAGCACCATGCGCCGGTACGCTTCGATCCCCTCGATCGCCTCGGCAGTGTTCCGGTCCAGCTCCGCTTCGATCTCTTCCTGCGTCAGGCTATGCGTGTCCGGCATATATGGTTCCATATGAAAGGATTGGTTCTCAAAGATACGTGATTTCTCCATCTGCTGGCCTCCTCTGGTTCCATTGTACACAAGAAGACCCCCAAAGGCAAACCTTCAGGGGTCTTTTCTTGACTTATTTTTCTTACTTGAACGTGATGCACTTGCCCTGGACGGCTTCGTAGTAGGACTTGTCCGCATACACGTGGCTCCTCAGCAGAAGCGTAAGGATGTTGCGGGCATTGCGTTCCAGATGAGACCGGGTCACGACGCCTTCCGCAAGGCCTTCCATGATCCGTTCGAAATCGGTCATCTCACCGGGTTCGATCAGGTCGTTCTGCGCAACTACGCACATGGCCGCGTCCGCTTTGTCATACTTCTTTTCTGCACCGGCAGACAGCAGCGCGGAGAAATCAGACGTGGTGAGCCAGTCGGTCATGACCATGCCCTGGAAGCCCCATTCATCACGCAGCAGATGCGTGACGGAATCCACCTGGTTGGCCGCGTGCGTTCCGTTGAACAGGTTGTAGGAGGTCATCAGCGACATGGGCTGCGACTCCACGACGGTGATCTGGAAGTTCCGGGCGTAGATCTCGCGGATGGCACGTTCGTTGATATGGGAGTTCGTGAACATCCGGTTGTCTTCCTGGTTGTTCGCCAGATAATGCTTGATCGTGGTGCCATAGCCAGGATGCTTCTGCACGCCGATCGTATCGGCAGCCGCGCACTTGCCGGCCAGCAGCGGATCCTCGGAATAATACTCGAAGTTGCGGCCGCAGAGCGGGTTGCGATGGATGTTCATGCCAGGCGCCAGCCACAGGGAAGCGCCGAATTCTTCCATCTCAGAACCAACGATGTCGCCCATGGCTTCGATCAGATCCAGGTTCCAGGAAGCGGCCAGCGTCATGGCGATCGGAATGGCCGTCAGATACTGATAATGATGGATGCCCTCGACGGTTTGCCCTTCGCCCATCAGACCTCTCAGGCTGACGGCCGTTCCGTCCGGCTTTTCGATAAACTCAGGTGACAGGCGCAGACCGGCAGGTCCATCGCACAGTTCCATGATCTTCAGGCCACGGGACTCTGTCAGCTTCTCAGTGGTCTCACCGGCCGCACCAGGCAGGTGCTTCGCCGCGGAGCCCAGTACGTTCTGGAAGCCCTTGTTGTCGATGGAGTTGCCCACCATAAGGTATGCAAGTTCCTCGTCGCTCAGGTCGGCTACGAACTCATCCATCGTAACAGTACCGGCCACGACTTCGTCGAACTGTACGACGTGATCGAACGCTTTCTTGGGCAGAGGCGCGGGCAGCTCCGGATAGACCGCCGTCTCACAGCTGATCGCCTTCGGATCCAGCGAGAGGCGCACGGCTGCGGCTTTCTCTTCCGCTTCGCCCGGTGCCGTCCAATGGTTGCCGTTCGGAGCGATCTCTTCGACCGCACCCTGCGGATCCTCGAACAGTTTCTTAACGAGCTGTACGTGTACGGTTTCCGGCAGCTCAACGATGGCGGCTACATGCGTATTGCGGGAACTGTTGCCGACGCGGATCACATACTCGCCCTCCGGCAGGACCCATGCGCCATGCTTTGCACAGTAGGAGGCAAAGGATTCGGCCTTCATGCAGATCTCCAGCACTTCGCTCTCTCCGGGCTGCAGCATGCGGGTCTTCTTGAAACCGCGCAGCTCTTGATAGGGCTTGACCGGACCTTTTTCCGGAGCGGAGACATAGACCTGTACGATCTCCTTGCCGGGATACTCCGTGCCGATGTTGGTCACTTTTGCCTTGACGATCACTGCATCGCCTTCCACGGCAACGCTCTCGGTGTCGATGGCGAACTGGGTATAGGTCTTGCCGTAACCGAACTCATACGCAGGCGTCACGTTGAAGGTATCAAAGTAACGATAGCCTACGAAGATGCCTTCGGTGTAATACTCGTCGCTCACGTCCCCGTCGTTGTGGCTGAAGCCCTCGGAAGAAGGATAATCACTGTAATTCTCAGCCCAGGTGTCCGTCAGTTTGCCGGAGGGGATGCCGGCGCCGCTCAGAAGATCCGCCACGGTGATGCCGGTCATGTTGCCCATCTGGCCGGACAGAACCACCGCGTTGATGCCTTCGATGGCACGAAGGGGCTTCGTATCGATCACGCCGCCGATGTTCAGCAGCACGATGAATTTGTCATACTTCTCCGCCAGGAAAGCCATCGCTTCTGCTTCCGCTTCGGAGATCTCATAATCACCGGGTTCCGCGCTGCGGTCTTTGCCTTCGCCGGAATTTCTGGCAAGCACATATACGGCAGTATCCGTGTCACTGTTGATGACGTCTTCTTCGGTGATCTTTGCTATGGCCTTGGGGACCAAGGGGTTCAGGACCAGCAGCATCTGCGCCGCTTCCGGAGACTGCCCCGCCGCGATCGCCGCTTCGATCGTCGCTTTATTATAAGCTTCTTTTTCTTCCTTGACCGCCAGATCCTCCCGGTCGATCCAGTCCTTCGTGGTCACGATGAAGCCTTCCTTCTGAAGGCCGTCTTCCACGTTCACGGTCTCACGGACGTATACGTCGCCGGAACCGGTGCCGCCCTTGACCGTAGCCCGCGCTCCATTGCCGTACAGCGCGATCTTTCCCTTGGTTTTCAGAGGAAGTGTTCCATCATTCTTCAGAACGACCATGCATTCTACAGCCAGGTCACGGACCCGCTGCTGGTTCAGGATCTCCCGCTGGGAGACCTCCGGGGTCGTTGGTGCTTTGAATCTTGACATCAAATCCGCTCCTTTCCTATCGAATCTTTAATGAATTCGTCGGGTATTATACTAACATTATACAGGGAACCGCGGGATATAGCAAGGGCCCACTTGTGGCAAGATCAATGGCAGATCTCCAGCGCCACACGGCCTGTCATGCCATAATCCCTGACTTTGATATTGGCCATGATCAACATCCCCATGCCGCCCATGGGTGCAGCTTCCTCGGCGCGGTCTTCGTCCGTCGCTTCATTCGCGTTGTTGGCGCTTTCCGCCAGCTGCAAGGACATGCCCACGGACGCGTTGTAGTATCCTCGCTCGATCAGGCGATTGTTGAGCGTTGTGGATACCTCCACGCAGATCTCGTTCTCGCCGCCATGGAGCCACTGGGCGATCTCGGGCCGGCGCGCGTTATAATCCGGCACCCCTGCTTTTATACCATTGACGTAGACCGCCAGCGTGGCACCATTGGTACTTTCGATGGACAGATACGCTTTGGTATCGCCGTCCGCATTGAAATCCTCCGGCAGTGCGACAGTCGTACGATATGTGCCGACACCGGAGACCGTCGGCCCTACTTCCGGAATATCCTTCCAGGGCTTCAGCTCCGTCGTGACCGGGGCAAGCAGGGTCTTCTTCGTCTGATAATCGACCTCATGCGTCACGAACCCCAGTCCGCGGTCTTCTACGATCTCGACTCTTTCGCCGGCGTTCCAGTCCTCGACCTGCAGGGTCCACACCGGAAGATCGATGATTTGCTCCAGAGTCTCTTTCACGTTCCGTTCCCCGGCACCTGCCGCCAGATCGATAACGAACATCCTGGCCTGACCCGGCGCCAGAACAGTGTCGATCGTGGTCACCCCATCCGCAGCCTTCCAATGATCTGCCGGCGCTTCCGTACCATTCCAGCAATCGACTTCCGTCACATTACCGACCCCCTGCACCAGCAAGGTGACCGGGACACTATCAGTCTTCATGTACTGCATGTTATAGACATACAGGTGGATATGATCACCGTCCTGCTTCATACAGGTCAGGACATCGGGGTTGGCCTCTTTGAAGGCGGCACGCGGTGTGATGCCAAGTCCTGCCAGGGCGGAAAGTGTTTCACCCTGCGCATCCAACGTGCGTACCTGCGGCAGTGCTTTGATCTGTTCCACGATCTCGGCCAGTTCCGCGTCTTTCCCATCCAGGAACGGAGTCTTGGAGGCGGCCTTGCCGTAGGTCACTTCGATGCCCGGACGGATCTTCTCTTTGCAGCCGTTGACGAAAAGTACCGGCAGGCCTTTCTGCGCAAGCTTCAGGATCTTTTTCGCGGACTCCAGAGGCAGCACTTCCTGATAGAGGATCAGGGCCTGATAGCCCGGTCCATCGGGCAGAAGCACGCACCCATCTGTATCGACGAATTCCTCTTCCAGCAGCTGCGGAGCGAAATAATCGTACGTATAACCGGCATTCTGCAGACTCAGATCCTGCCAGTAGAGCGCCTCACCCCCGCGCATGCCTAGCTGACCATAATAGGTTTCTTCCGATGCACCGCTCGAGAAGATATCCATCATGACAGCATTGTTGTAATTGTAATCCAGCCGCAGGATGCCCAGATCCATGCGCGGTTTGCCCATGCGCAGCAGCATCTGATAGCGGGCTACCATCTTCGTCCAGTCCTGATAGTGGACGTAGGCTGGCTGGCGATGGCCGAAACGTTCGGAGAAGATGGGCCACATGCCCTCATGCCCCGGCCATTGAGTCGCCGCTTCGGAACCGGCCGTCGCCGAATAACCATGCAGGACCGTCCGGGTGACACCGGCCGCGAACTGTGAGAAGATGATCTGGTCATAGAAATCCAGGGGCTCCATGTAGTTCAGAAGCGTCGCACCGGTCTCACTGGAGAAGATGCGGTCGTAGATATGGGCTGCTCCGGCCAAACCTCTGTGCGAATCGACCTGGGAACCAAATTCCAGGGATTCGGTCTCGATGCCGTCCACATATTTGCCTGGCTGTGAGATCTCGAATGGCAGGCCGTAGGAGATCTCACTGCGCAGCTGCATACCATGGCTGTGCAGCCATTCCTGCATGGGTTTCATCATATTGTCGCAATAGCAGTCGGTCGTGGTCTGATACAGGTCGTTCAGCAACCTCTCCGACCAGGCGGTGTCCCTGCTGTAATAATGATAGATGAACACGGCCTGCATCATGCCTGCCTCGCGCACGATGAACGGAAGATACGGTGTGAGGTCATAGCCGCGGCGTTTTTGGAACTCCTCCAGGAAATGATAGCCCCACAGCTGACCGCCGGCAGCAAAGGTGGAAAGCTCCAAGGAATCCATGTACATCATGGCTCTGCCGGTGGCATCCATGTTCTTCTGCAGGTTTTCCGTGATGACTTTCTCGTCCCAGTATTTTTTGAACGCCTCGATGCCGTAATCGTCGATATAATTGATCGTGTAGGATACGGACATGGACGGCGCGGCTGTCTGTCCGGTACCATGGATCCAGAAGAAGAACAAAAGATAGTCTCCATCCTCAGGCGCGGTCCAGGAAAGCGCTTCTTCCTGCACTTGGTCTGTAAGGACAAAAACACGATCCTTGTCCAGGAACTGCTTGCCATCATCCGCCCCATCTTTTCCGACGGCAACGACGGCGATCAGATCCTGCTGCGTGACACCGGGCATTTTCAATTCCGGCTGCAGCAAGGCACCCTCCCAAGTCTGGCCTGCCGCCACATCCACAGCGACGAAATCCAGCTCCTTGGAAGCACATGTATCATCCGGCGTGATATCCACCAGGTTCGCATTGGACCAGTTGGTGCCGCAGGTCATGGAAACGCCCATGCCGTACTTAGCCGTCTCTGAGACGATCAGGTCTGAATCATGGATCCATTCTTCAGCGCCCCAGCCATACAGACTGTGATCCGCCCCAGGTTCTTCCATCGCCAGGAACTCGACGGCACCGAAGCCGGACTCGAAAAGATCCTTGATCTCCTTCTTCAGGGTCTCATCTGTGTGGAATCCTTCCGCCAGCCACCAGCGTACGTCCGGACGATACTTAAGGTCCGGTGTTTGGAGTTGTTCTTTTGTGTACATGA
>JAILDJ010000057.1 GCA_024689505.1 Clostridiales bacterium | reverse complement strand
CAGGGTGTTCTACACCTCCCTCGGCCATCATGATGACGTATTCGAGAAGTCACCTGCGGCGGAGATCCTGATGAAGCGCGGTATGATCTGGGCGGCGGAAGGCCGGCAGGTGGCGCTGGACCAGGGCCTTACGACCGAGCGTTTTGAAAACAAGGCGAAAATGTACTAAGATCGAAGACAGGAGGCACCTATGGCTACCATCAAGGTCGGATTTGTCGGATGCGGCGCGATCAGCGGCATCTACCTTGAAAATATCACCAACCGGTTCGAAAACATCGAGATCGCCGGCGTCTGCGACCTGATCCCTGAGCGAGCGGAAGCGGCGGTCGAAAAGTATAAGATCCCGAAACTGTACAAGGACATGTACGAACTGTTCGCCGATCCGGAAGTCGACATCGTTTTGAATATCACCCGTCCGTATGAACATTTTGACGTGACCATGGCGGCGCTCCAGGCGGGGAAACATGTGTATTCCGAAAAACCGCTGGGCGCTTCCCTTGAAGAAGGTAAGAAGATTAAAGCACTGGCGGCGGAGAAAGGTCTGATGGTCGGAGGGGCGCCGGACACGTTCCTCGGCGCGGGCATCCAGACCTGCCGCAAGCTGATCGACGACGGTGTGATCGGTGATGTGGTGGGTTGTGCCGGCTTCATGATCTGCCACGGTCATGAGACCTGGCATCCGGATCCGGAATTCTATTATAAATACGGCGGCGGTCCCATGTTCGATATGGGTCCATATTACCTGACGGCCATGGTGAACCTGTGCGGCAATGTGGAGGCGGTCTCCGCGATGACGCGCACCACGTTCCCGGAACGCCTCATCACCAGCCAGCCGCACAACGGCGAGATCATCAAGGTCGACGTACCGACGCTCTATGCCGGCAATATGCGCTTCACAAGCGGTGCGATCGGCACATTGTATACGACCTTTGATGTTTTCTATCCCGGGCAGGCACGGTTGGAAGTCTACGGTTCGAAGGGCACGCTTTTCGTGCCGGATCCGAACACTTTCGGCGGTCCGGTCAAGCTGTTCATCCCCGGTGAAGAAGTGAAAGAGATCGACCTCATGTTCGAATATCCGGACAACAGCCGGGCATTGGGTTTGTCAGATATGGCAAGCGCCTTGCAGGAGGGCGGCCCGTTCCGGGCGAACTCGGATCAGACGTTCCACGTGCTGGAGATCATGGAAGGTTTCGCGCAGAGCGGCAGAGAAGGACGCGAGATCCCGATCGAGTCCCGCTTCGAGCGCCAGCCCGCCATGCCGGAGAAGTAAGTGGCGATGACGATCGAAGAAGAGGCCAGGCTTTCATGCTACGAGACGATCCATGTGCTGGATGAGACGCATCAGGTATATTTGGTGCAGCATGCGGAGACGCGGCAGCTCTTCGTGAAAAAGATCCTGATGCAGTATGACGCTGAAGTATACCGGTTTCTAAAAGCGAATCACATCCCGTCGACTCCATATATCTTCGAGCTTTTCCAGAAGGGAGATGCACTGATCCTCATCGAAGAATATATCAATGGCAGGCCATTGTCCGAGATCTTACGGGAGAAGGGCTGCCTGTCCGAAGATGAAGCGATCTCGTTGGTGCGTAGAGTATGTGTGCCTTTGCAGCACATGCACGCGTGCACACCTCCGATCATCCATCGGGACATCAAACCATCCAACATCATGATCAATGCGGCTGGTGAGCCGATCCTGTTGGATATGGATGCTGCAAAGCGAGTGAAAGCGGAACCGGAAGATACCAAGCTGATCGGTACTGTGGGGTATGCCGCACCGGAGCAGTATGGGTTCGGAGCCTCCGATCAAAGAACAGATGTCTACGCACTTGGCGTGCTGCTCAACGTTTGCCTGACAGGCTACCTTCCGAAAGAACGATTGGCCGAAGGGCGCCTTGGTGAAGTGATCAAAAAAGCCACGCAGATGGACCCGTCAGATCGGTATGCAACTGTGCAAAGTTTTCTGAGCAGCCTACTTGGGCAAGAGCCGACAAAAGCAGTCTGGAAGATCGACTATAACAAGCTGCCGGGACTTCGCTCTGAAGTACCTGTCCGCAGGACCGCGGCACTCTTTGCCTATATTTCGCTTTTCCTACTCTGCTTCTCCATAAAGATTGAAGGGGCATCCGTGGGCGTGATTTGGCTGAACCGTGTGGTTTCTTTCCTGTTTTTCTTCTCTATGATCCTGCTTTCCGGCAATTATCGGAACGTCCTGGAGAGATTGGGCGTCAAGAAGATCCACAGCAAATGGATGCAGATTCTAGTGATCATTGCATTGGATCTGGTGGTTGGTTTTTTATGGATCATGTTTCTAAATATACTTGAAAAATGGATCGGATGATCATATGACGGAAATCAAAACGACAGGTTCTTTGACTGAGCTGCTGCAGAAGGCGAAACCTTCTGATCTTTCCTCGTTTATGGAGGAAAACGCCGAAAGTCTGTTACGAGGAGAAAAGCCTTTTGCGGATTATATGCGAAAACGTTTCCATGAAAAAAAGATCCGCCGGCAGGATGTATTCCTGCAGGCGGATATTCCCGAAGGCTATGGATATAAACTGATCTCAGAAGAAAAGCATACTGTGCAGCGGGACGTCATCCTGCGCATCTGCCTGGCGGGGCAGTTTTCCTTGCAGGAGACACAGACGGCGCTTCGTTTGTACGGTATGGCGCCTCTCTATGCCAAGATCCCCAGAGATGCCGTGCTGATCGTAGCGATCAATCAGCATACATATGATATGGAGGCGGTAGACGCAATGCTACAGGATCAGGGGATGAAACTATTGTATTCCTGCAAAGGGACGGAAGAATAAAAAGCGGCGAGGCAGTTTTAACTGCCTCGCTTTGGTTTGTTTATTCGGCCTTCTTTTTTCCTAGAATGGAGAGCAGGTTGATGATGGCCAGGACAATGCAGAATACGGACCAAATCTTCAAATCGCTGAAGGAGCCGGCATTGGCAAAGCCCATGATAGCGCCGATGCCGAAGAGGATGATCGCTGCGATGGAGCCTCCTTTTTTCTCAGATTTTCGGGTCGCCAGCATGACGATACCACCAACGAGCAGCATGATCGCTACGACCGTTCCGGCACTTCCGCTGACCTCGCCGTTTTCAGCCAAGGTATTGGCAACGCCTGCAGCGCAGGACTGGAAGATCACAAAAGCAGAAAGAACGATACACAAGATCCCAAGCACTAATTTCAGGGTTTTCATAAGTAATGTGCCTCCCTTAAAATGAATATGTAAAAAGAATCATAGCACAAAGGAGAGGTCGTTGTTCCCACCAAAACGGTGGGAAACAAGTGTGTTTTCTTGACGCAGGAAAGCAGAGTTGCTATACTGGTTGCACAGATCCTTAAGTAAAACTGCAACGCAAAGGAGGAGCCTGGTGATAGCGAAAAAACTATGGACGATCAGTGGCATCGAGTGGGAGGACAGCGCGCCTTCCCAGGAAGAACTGTATCGCCTTTGCTTAAAGATCGCATGGCCGGCAGTTGTGGAGGGCATGCTTCTGTCCATCATCAATTCGATCGATACGATGATGGTCGGTACCATGGGGTCGGCGGCCATCGCGGCGGTGGGACTCACAGGCCAGCCGCGCATGATCCTGCTGATGCTCATCCAGTCCCTATGCGCCGGTACGACGGCGGTGGTCGCGAGACGCCGCGGAGAAGAGGACCAGAAGGGGGCCAATGCCTGCCTGCATCAGTCTCTCACGATCGTGTCCCTGCTGTCATTGATCATGGCGGCTTTGGGCTATCTGCTGGCGGTCCCCTTCATGCGGTTCGCAGGGGCCAACGCGGACACGCTGGAGATGTCCGTCACCTATTTCCGCATCATCTGTCTGGCGCTTCCGGCCAATGCCTGGTCCCTGTGCATCTGCGCCGGCATGCGGGCCGTGGGCAAGACCAAGATCACCATGGTGACCAACATCACGGCCAACCTGGTGAACGTCTGTGGCAACTATCTGCTGATCGGAGGCCATTTCGGCTTCCCGGCGCTGGGGGTCAAAGGCGCGGCCATCGCGACGGCTTGCGGCACCTTGGTCTCCTGCCTGATCGCCATCATCTTCGCCTGCCGGAAGGAAGGATACCTGCGGCTGAAACTGTGGCTGTTGGGGCGGTTCGATAAGCATACGATGCACAGCCTGTTCTCCGTCGGCAGCTCGGCGGCGGCAGAATCGGTCTTCCTGCGCATTGGCTTCTTGATCAATAACAAACTGATCGCCGGGATCGGGACCATTGCCTTCGCGGCCAACCAGATCGTGCAGCAGATCACGTCCCTGTCCTTTACTGTCGGGGATGGCCTGGCAACGGCGGGGTCCGCCCTGGTCGGGCAGAACCTCGGCGCCAACCGGAAGAATACCGCCCACGGCATCATCCGCATCGTCCGGCGGATCTCGATCTTTACGTCGCTCGT
>JAILDJ010000041.1 GCA_024689505.1 Clostridiales bacterium | reverse complement strand
TTTGAGGAGGAACAACATGAAAAAGCTGCTTTCCCTGCTCCTGGTTCTGACGATGGTCTTTGCCATTGCCTGCGCCGGAGCGACCGTGTCATCCGCCGCGAATGACGGTATCAAGCTCATTGCCTACTGCCCCGGCGCCGGTGTCCCCTTCCAGACCGTTGAGAAGTTTGCCGAGATCGTCAATGCCGCTGACTGCGGTGTTGTGGTCGAGGTTCACGAAAACGGCACCCTCGGCAACGATGCCGAAGCCATCGAGTCCACCCGTATGGGCACCATCGATGTGATCTGCGCCGGTACCTCCGGTTTCACCGCTTTCTATGAGCCCGCGAAAGTTCTCGACCTGCCCTTCCTCTTCAGCGATGCGAAACAGGCCTGCGAAGTCATGAACGGCGAAGTCGGCGAAGAGATCTTCGCGAACTTCCCCCAGTTCGGTCTGGTCTACCTCGGTGAAGGCGACAACGGCCTGCGCCACATCTCCACCACCAATCGTCCGATCCACACCGCTGCCGATGTCGAAGGCCTGAAGATCCGTGTCCCGACCAGCCAGCTGTATCTGGACGTGTGGGAAGCCCTGGGTGCCACCCCGGTCGCCCTGGCCCTGCCTGAGCTGGCCCTGGCGCTTGCCAACGGCACTGCCGAGGCACAGGACAACGCCACCTACCACCTGGTTGCCAACGCCACCTATGACAACATCAAGTACTTCTCCTACATCAACTACATGTGGATGGGCACCACCATCGCCATGAACAGCGTCTCCTTCAGCAAGCTCAGCGAGGAGCAGCAGAAGGTCGTCAAGGAAGCCGGCTATGAGGCTGGCCGCTATGGTTTCGAGCTGATCGAGGCTGCCAACGCCGAAGGCGAAGCGACCCTGAAGGAAGCAGGCGTGGAGTTCGATGCCGAACCCGATGTGCAGTCCTTCAAGGACAAGCTGGACATCCCGGCCTACTATGATCGCTATGAGAACGAAACCTGGTTCAACCGCGATCTCCTGAACGCCATTCTGGAAGCCATCGCCTGATCCGGTTCAGAGCTTACATTGTCACCGAGCAGTTGCATAGGTCCTCCGACCTATGCAACTGTTGTTAAAGGGGTGTGTAAATGAATCTTTACAGGAAAATCATGGATATCATCGCCAAGATCGCCACGGCGATTGCGATGATCGCTGTTGTTGTCATCGTCTTTTTCATTGTTTCGGAGCTGATCCGCCGCAATGTCTTCAACAAGTCATTCCGGCCTACCATCGAGATCTGCGGAATTTCCTTTCTCTGGATGGCCTTTATGGGAATCATCCCGCTCTATCACTCCGGTGGATTGATGCGGCTGGACTTCCTGATTTCCCGCAGCAAGGGCACGGCACGCGATATCATGGTGCTGCTGAATAAGCTCTTCTCCCTGATGCTTGGGGTCATCATGGTGATTGCGTTCAACGCGCAGTATCCGTTTGTCAGCACCCGCTTCTATTCGACTTTTGCCATGAAGATTCCCTATACGGTGCAGTATGTCCCCATGGCCATTGCCGGAGGATTCATGGCACTGGATGCCCTGCGGGAACTGATTGAATGGTGCGCCCGCGTGTTCGGCAGGAAGACAGAAGGGGAGGAGGCCAAAGCATGCTAGTATTCCTGATCGGATTTGTGATTCTGCTGGTGATCGGCGTGCCGATCAGTATTTCCATCGGGGCCTCGGCAGTCCTGGGCTGCCTGTCCCTGGGTTATCCCATGGTGGTCATCGGACAGAAGATGGTCAGCGGAATCGACTCCTTCCTTCTGATCGCGATACCGCTGTTTATTTTTGCCGGCAACCTCATGAACGCCGGAAGTATCACCAAGAAAATTTTCAACACAGCCCGCGAACTGGTGGGCTGGATCCCCGGCGGTCTGGGCCATGCCAATATTATTGCGTCGGTGATTTTCGCCGGCATGTCCGGCTCGGCCGTGGCGGATGCGGGCGGTCTCGGCGCCATCGAGATGGAAGCCATGAAGTCGAACGGTTATGACGAAGACTTTGCCGGAGCGGTAACAGCTGCCTCCTCGGTTATCGGCCCGATCTTCCCGCCCTCCATCCCGCTGATCATCTACGGCAGCGTAGCCAGCGTCAGCGTGAGCAAGCTGTTCATGGGCGGCGTGGTGCCGGCGGTCATCATGGCACTGCTGCTGATGGCAATGGTGTATTACTTCGCCGTACGGCGCAAGTATGAGAGGCATCCTTTCAACGCCAAGGCGCTCTGGAGAGAATTCAAGGGCTCCATTCTCGCCCTGATCACCCCGATCATCATTCTCTCCGGCTTCACGGTGGGCTGGTTCACCCCGACCGAGGCCTCCAGCATCGCGGTGATCTACGCACTCATTATCTCGACCCTCGCATACCGCACCATGACCTGGAAGGGCTTTCTCAAATGCCTGAAGGATTCTGCCCTGTCATCGGCCAACACTCTGTTCATTATCGGCAGCTCCACGCTCTTCACCTATGTGATGGCCATGGAGGGCATTTCCAACAAGATTGCGGCCTTCATCCTGGGCATCAGCAATTCTCCCATCGTCATCCTCCTGATCCTGAACGTGATTCTGCTGCTCCTCGGCATGGTGATGGAACCGGGCGCGATCCTGACCTTGATGCTGCCCGTCCTGCTGCCTGTCGCCAA
>JAILDJ010000020.1 GCA_024689505.1 Clostridiales bacterium | reverse complement strand
GATCGTGGATACGCCGGAAGTCATCGAAAAGTACGGCACCACCCTGGAGCCGAAGCGGGAGAACTGGGAAGAGATCAAGGGCGAGATCGAGTTCCGTGACGTATCCTTCCAGTATCCGGACGGTAATGAAGAGGTCTTGAGTCACTTCAACCTGAAGATCCCGGCAGGCACCACCGTCGCCATCGTAGGCGAGACCGGTGCCGGCAAGAGCACGCTGGTCAACCTGGCCTGCCGTTTCTTTGAGCCCACCTCCGGCCAGATCCTGGTCGATGGCCGGGACTATAAAGAACGCAGCCAGCTGTGGCTGCACTCCAGCATCGGGTATGTGTTGCAGAGCCCGCACCTGTTCTCCGGCACGGTCATGGAGAACATCCGCTACGGCCGGCTGGATGCCACCGATGAAGAGGTCAAGGCAGCCGCGAGGGCCGTTTCCGCCGACACGATCGTAGACAAGCTGGAGAACGGCTGGAACAGTGAAGTCGGTGAGGGCGGTGACCGCCTGTCGACCGGTGAAAAACAGTTGATCTCCTTTGCCCGTGCCGTTCTGGCGGATCCCCGCATCTTCGTGCTGGATGAAGCGACCAGTTCCATCGACACGCAGACCGAGCAGATGATCCAGAACGCGATCGAATATCTGCTGAAAGACCGCACGTCCTTCCTGATCGCCCATCGCCTTTCGACGATCCGCAACGCCGACCTGATCCTGGTCGTGCGCGACGGCCGCATCGTGGAGCGGGGGACCCACGAAGAACTGCTGAAAGCCAAGGGCTACTATCACACCCTGTATTCCAAGCAGTTCGAGCAGGAATCCCTGGACGGCGTCCTCGAACGCAACAAAAAAAGGACCCGACACATCGTTTGATGTGCCGGGTTTTTCTCTTACTGTTGAATGACGATCGGTTCCAGATGCTTCGGGATGAGGCAAGGGACCTTGTCGCCGTATTTCGCCTCGAGGTAGGTGGAAAAGTCTGTGGGATCCGCAGTATTGCCGGGGAACATATCCCAATGGCCGGGGATGACCAGACGGGGTATCAGCTCGCCGGCCAGATCGACCGATTCCTGGAAGGTCATGTTGCCGATGCAGTTGCGCAGATAGCGTTCAGCATCGCGCCCATTGATAGGCACCAACATAGCATCAAAGGTGCCGAAGCTCTGGAGCTTGCCAAGCATGCCCTCATAGCGCAGCGTGTCGCCCGCATGATACAAGCGCACGCCATTGCCCTCGATGATATACTGCAATGCCGGATAGTACCCAGTCTCCGGATCCTGATCCAGGAATTCATGGGCGGAGGCGATGGCATGGATCGTGATATCCTTGTACTGTACACTGGCACCGTCGGTCAGACCCAACTGACGATCTTCAGAAATACCGTCGGCAAGGATGCCTGCAGCGTGCAGCTTCGGGAAAACGAAGCGCGCTTCGGGACAGGTCCTGGCCCAGATCTGCCAGGATGGATGATCGATGTGGTCCTCATGGTCATGAGTGCCCAGAAAGACGTCGATCCCGGTGACTTCCTCCGCCGGTACCCAGGCCGGTGTCAGGCGGTCTTCCCGGGGATTGGCGAAATAATCGATACTAAGGACGGTGTCGCCCAGCTTGACCCAAAGGCCCATCTGGCCCATCCACCAGAGAACAGCAGTCCCGTACGGTGCTTCCGTATCCCGGACCTGTTGTAAAAATGCTTGTGCGTTCATGATCTGCCTTTACTCCATAGTTTGGAACGGCCGGGTCTCCTCGATCCGCTTCAGGTTTTCAAGAATGCGGGTCAGATATCCGTTGAGTACGGAAAGTTCATCTTCGGTGAAGCCCGTGAACAGTTCGTGGTCGATGTCGGCAAATAACTGTCGGCTGAAGCTGACGACACCTTCGCCCTTTTCTGTCAGGGTGACAAAATTGAAGCGCGTGTCCTTGGGATTGGTATTCTTGGTGATATACCCCTCCGATTCCAGTTTTTTGAGAGACATAGTGACCGCGGCGGGGGAGATGTTCAGTCTGGTCGCGATCTCTTTCTGCGAGCGAAAGTTCTCGTGGGCCAGAACCATCAACAGCAGGTGCTGCGAATGAGAGATCCCGGTGCATTGCTGCACCAGCTGCATGATCACGCGCCGATGCTCATGGTCATGGATCCGCAGCAGTGATGTGGTTTTTTTAAGTATTTCCTCCATTATTTGACGGCCTTTCTGTATGGTTTACACAATGAATAATTAACTATTTAATAATAATATACGCGATATGCCGAATTGTCAAGCAAAAGACTGTTTTTTCTTGAAATCAGGCCGGAGTTAACGTAAAATAAGGATGGTAAAACATCATTGGCAAACGCAAAAACAACGATCGGAGATAAATACATCATGGCAAAAAAAGTTGCAGTGATCATGGGCAGTGACAGTGATTGGGGCGTCGTCCAGAAGGCTGTCAAGACCCTGAAACAGTTCGATATAGAAACAGAAGTACATGTAATGAGCGCGCATCGTTCCCCGGCAGAAGCGGCGGCGTTTTCGTCATCCGCTAAGGAGAATGGGTTTGGTGTGATCATCGCGGCTGCCGGCATGGCGGCCCATCTGGCCGGTGTCTTGGCCGCGCATACGACGCTGCCCATCATCGGTATCCCTGTAAAGTCCGCGAATCTGGACGGCCTGGATGCGCTCCTGGCCACCGTGCAGATGCCTTCCGGTATTCCGGTGGCTACAGTCGCGATCGATGGCGCAAATAACGCCGCTTTCCTGGCGATCCAGATCCTGGCACTGGCGGACGAGAGCCTTGCCCCCCGTCGGGGAGCCTATAAAGAAGCAATGCGACAGGGTGCCCTGGCGGAGGATGCCGCTATGCGGTAGAAAGTCGCTGAGTTGGAATGGGTGGTTTCTAGGGTGTCGTGGCCCGCGTGTGC
>JAILDJ010000223.1 GCA_024689505.1 Clostridiales bacterium | reverse complement strand
CGTTGCCGGAGCAGTCGTAAAGAAGCCTTCGGGCCCGCTCACCTTGATATAGTACGTCGTGCTGCCCACTGCCACAGTCAGGTCATAACTGGCGGGCTCAGTTGTCGTCACCGTGATGGTGATCGGCTGGTCGAGTGCCACATAGCCAGACGGGGTCCTGATCTCATCCAGTGTAAAGGTGCCCTCGTTCAGGTAGGCTGTGGTCACCAGGCCGTCGCTGCCCGAAGTATAGGACGCATATCCCACGTCGTGCCCGCTGGAATCCTTCAGCGTGAATTCCGCGCCGGACAGATAAGTCTCACCGTTCCAGTCTGTCTTGTAGATCTGGATACCGGGTCTGGAATTCGTTATGGTATCGACACGGATCTTTTGGTTCTGTCCGGTGGATTCGCCGGGCTGATAGTTTACAGTATAACTCTCCGTTCTGGAAGCGCCGCTGATCGTTCTGCCGCTGACGGTAATGGGCATGCCGTCGCCTACGGGCGTGATATCGGTGTAACCCGTCACGACACCGTCCTCGCCCACAACAGGGCTGCCGGTCAGTTCCACTTCGCGAACGATGAATTGGTCAAATCTTTTGGGTTCGCCGTTTACCTTCAGATCCGGGAAGAACCAGTAGATCTCCGTCTTGTCGGAATCCAGCCTGCGGACGGACCCTTCTATGAGTTCTCCGGGGCTGCCCGTTCCGTCATCGAGGTAGACCGCCATATAGATCGGATCATGGATGATAAAGTCCTTGTCTGTCCATTCTTTCTTCGCGGTCAGACCCCAGCCCTGCTGGTTGCGGATCTCGATCATCGGTGATTCGGTCTTGGAAGCGATCGTATCACTGATGGGTTCTGTCGTGATCTTATTACCTGCCGCAGGATGCTGTCCATATGTTCCCTCTTCGGTATAATAGACAACATCGGGATCTGTATCCGTGCGTACATAGCCATCGCCGTCCCTGCGCGTGTAGCCCTTCGGGATCTCCCAGTCGGGCTCATCGATCTTATATCCGGTTCCGACAATCAGGTCGCGCACTTCGACGGTATAGCCGGCCGGGATCTTCGAGATTGAGCCGTACATCGATGTGGTAAATGTTCCCGCATCCTGTTCGGCTTCATTCAGGGCTTTGAACTCCTCATAAGTCGCGGCATTCAGCGAGACGAAACTCTTGCTTGCCTTGTCCCATTTACAGTACTTGCCGTCCGGTCCTTTGACATAATACGTATACATATTGGCCGGAAGGAGGTGATTCTGATCTGCAAACTCGTTGCCCAGATAGAGTCTGAAAGTAAATCCGTCCTTGATCTGCGCAGCCTGTTCATCCGTAAGGAGGTGACCTTCTGTATCGTAGAGCACCTTCTTGAAAGAAACTGTACGCATGACTTCCGGCGGAACTTGATTGATGTACTCTACCCTGGGGCGGTTCTCCGTCGTATCATACGTGATGCCGAAATCCGACCGGGTCGTTCCATCATAAGTTGTGTTCGCGGTTGGCGGCTCATTCCCTCCATCAGTATTATGATACGGTTTTCCGAAGATTTCATCCCCGGATTCATCACCGTTTATATAGACATGCTCGTATACCGCAGTATCCACGCCGCACTCGACGATCTTATACCGATAGGTATTCTCAGGGAAGTTGATTACTGCTGTCTCACCCGCTTTCAGCAGGAAGACATTGTTATATGTATTTCCTCCGATCTTCATGGAGTCCTTATACGGGATCAGCTTATTCGTTCCTTTATAGGAGGCATATATCTTTCCATCCAGACTTGTATTCGCAGCAGGCTGCTCCATAAGGATCGGGGCACTATAACTGAGTATTTGACGATTGCCGTTTTCATCAAGCACGTATGTGCCGTCTGGATTTTTTTCATATTCAGCTGTCTGATACCAGATCTGATACGGATACTGGATCAGTTTGTTCGATGCGTGATCGACACCCTTGAGCTTTTTGGACAGCTCCACTGTGCCAGGTTTAACGGAAGCCAGGTTAAAGCGCATCTTCAGATTGGATGCGCCGGCTCCGCGCTCCATATAGAACATCTTCATCTCGTGCGAGGTATAGTCGTTAAAGACATGGACCGTCTTCCCGTTCACTGTCTTTGTCACGAAGAGATCTTCGACCGCCGCGGGATCTTTTCCGCGCGCCTGGTAATTACTCTTGAAAATGTCATAAAGCGTCGTTTCAGTGCCGTTGCAGTTCACTTCGCCTGTCCTGAAGTTCACGGTGCCACCCAGGGCACTGTGGACGCCGCCCAGATCCAATACCAACTCACCGTCAACGTAGAACCAGAAGTCGTCGTCTCCGGTGAATTCGAAGATGATGTCATGTCCCCAGTCGTCCGCACCGTCAGGGGTCTGCGTGAATACGGCGGAAAGCTCCATACCGTAGAAATAATCGGCTTCATTCTGCGGGATCGAATACAGGGGCTCACCCTTGCGGGGGTCAGTATCCGGAAGCTCATTTCCTCTGATATCCCGCTGATTGGTGATCACGTTCCCTTGGTCATCATGAGCGTAGCCGGTCTCGGCACTGATGTTGTTAAAGGGCATGAACTGGCCGTGTACTCTGGTAGGTCCCGTATTGGTCCCGATCGCGCCAAGCTGATTGTAGACCGTGAAGTTCCCGAGGTTTTCTTGGTCTTCGTGGCCGTATTTGTTTGTATTAAAATGCGCGAAGTTCTGAGTGCTGTCGTATTCGAAATAGCCGCTTTCATTATATACGCTTTGAATGAACAGGTGATTGGCAGGCGTCATGTCATTAAAGAGGCCTGACAAGCTTGTACCTTCCATAGCGGTATTTGCCGTGATCGTCGGATACCCGTCCACCAGATTGGTAGATACCAATCCTGTTTCAGCTTCATACGCCTGAGCCTGATTCCACGGATGATGTCCAAAATAAGACCTCTGCACGGTATCGCGGTTATCTTTATCGATCCTGTTATTGAAATCGATCATCTTGATACTGATGCCGAATTCATCATTGTCCACCGTCTCTACTGTCGTAACATCATCCGCTTCTCCAACAGGAGGTGTCATCACCGCGAAGTAGAAATCATCAGCCTCATCGAACGGACAGGTGACGACTCTAAGAACGCCATGCTCATCCCGCTCTACTTTCAGGCCGGAATACCCATACGCGTCATCATCCCACGCGACGATGGAGGTAAAGTCAAAGCCCTCCCTGCGTCCATTCATATTGATACCGACAGTATGGTCGGCTATGATGCTCTCAGACTGAGGCACCATATATGTTCCGGTATAGGCAGTGTTCTGCAGCTCATAGTAATAGTTCGGCGTACCATCAGCATTGGTGTATTCCGTGAACTCCCAAAGAGCCGAATTGACCTTATTGCCGGTCCAGTTGATCATATCGCCGCTGTCATAGACGCGTATGAGGGATCCGTCATGATCCACGGCGTAGAACTCGTATTTCTTGGTCGTCTCATTCCATACACGGGTATAGACGATGACCTGAGCTTTTGGCGAGGCGTTCGCACCTATAGACTCGTCGCTGACGCTGATCTTGCGTGCGGAATACGCGACGAAATCCTCATCCGTCAGTGTCGATTTCTCCACCAGATTCAGCCACGTGGACGCGTTGTTGTTATTGGCCGCGTTGAAATTGTTCGCTTTGCTTCCTGTATAATTGAGCGAGTAATTGTTTACCGTAAAATGCCATTTGCCGCTGTTGGCATCAGTTCCGGGCGTGGCTTGGATCTGTGAAGCAGAGTCTTTGTCATCCACTAAAGCAACATTGCCGCCGTTGATACGGAGGAATTTCTCCGCTCCGTCTACAGTCGTTTTGATATAGTACCTGTCAAGTTCAATGGCTTCGAACGTCCATTCCTGGATATCGCTGTTCTCGGCGACCAGAAGGTTGCCGCTGTTGTTGAGCGCATCAGGACGTATGATCATATCGACGCCGGCCAGACGGTTCTGACCATTGACTTTATCCGCGGACATGGCAGCAGCCGTAGTGGAATCGTCATTATAGGCGATGCCGAAGGTCTTGCCATCCAGGTCATATAGATCCTTTACATTCTTCGTAAGCACTACGCGCTCATTGGCATTGGCTCCGTTATTTCTCTGTTCAAAGAAGAAATTCCTGCTGCTTCTGACGCTGAGTGCATAATTCTTATTGCCTATGACCGTATAGATATAAAATGTACCTGCCGCATTTGTCGTCTCTTCGATATTGAAAGCCTGCGGGGTATCGGAGAAACTGATGCTCCTGGCGTCATCTACATTCAAATACTGTTTCGCACCTTCTGAATCAGTTTTGTATATATATATCTTTCCTGCTTCAGGAAGCTCGAAAGCCCACTTTTCGGCGGATGCTTTATTGGTATTTCCGAGGAGCTCATATGTACTGCCATTTAGGGTCGTTGTCCCGGTCATATAGTTGGTACCGCTTCTGACAATTGACAGAAGGTACTCCTGTCCCGCTTCTATCTCACTGAGGCTGTTGACCGCCAGTTCCGTGTTTTTAGGTTCCGGCGCGTCCACGATCGCGTACACTGAAAATCCTTCTGTCTCGAAAGAAAGGGTCCTTACGGGTTCCGCATTGCTGGAACCACCCTTGTCTTCCTGCTCCTCCACTTCGACCTGCTCGATCAATTCGCCTTCCGCTGTCTCATCCGTGAAGTGCACGACCTGGGTATCTGTATCTGCCCCGCTCGGTTCCATCAGCTGGATCTGCACGTCCACAGGCGCCTGGAGCTCCACCTTTTCCTTCGCGCCATCGACGATCTTGATGTCGAACAAGCGGACATTGCCCACGCTGTCCTGATCGCATCCGACTGCGTCTGCCGCTTTCGCCGCATATACTTCATAGGCTTCCGGATCGGTCTCAGGCAGGATCTCACTGACTTCCAGCTGCGCGCCTTCCGGCACGCCCGCATCCGGTCCAAAACGCACCGTGATCGTATAATTCTTCCCGTCAGAAGCACGGAATTGCTGCACAGGAAACTGCGGGAGGTCCTTTTGGCTCTCTTCCGCTGCTTCATTCTGATATGCTTTTTCAGGCAGTCTGCCAATACCGAGGATGTCCTGATCCGTAAAATCATACTTGATCTTCCGAACCTGATCCTTCGCATCGCCCTCAATGGCAACCAAATGTTGTTTCTCTGAATCGACATCTGTCACGATGGCGACACGCACCGGAGCATCTTCTTCTTTTTCTTTCAAGAAGACCAGTTCGCCATCGGCCGGTTCATAAGCCGCCAGCCATTCTCCAGTCACGTACATCTCCCGCTTTTCAAGCGATTTGATCCATTGCTCAGCATCGTCCGCCGCCGGCATTTCGTCCGCATCGATGTCCGCATAATGCAGGCAGAAAGCGGCAAAGGCCACATTCCAGTCCACATAGGGATCCCCGGACCAAACGCCATAGCGCGTATAACCGTGCGCCTGATCATCGCGTACGGCATAGTTTTTTGCACTTTCCTTATAATCCACCTGCGACTGTGCGATCAAAGCCACGCGCTGCGCAGGCGTTTCCTTGGTAAATTCAGGAAATGTCTGCTTCCAGTCATCTTCTTTCTCCAGATCCGCGGATGGATCTGAATAACACTGCAAGGAATGCGTATGTTCCGGCTGATCACAGATCAGCTTGCGACCCACATCCCCATGAGATGAAACATCCTTGCTTTCCTCCAGACCGCAGACCAACTTCCGCTCTGTCTCATAACAGGCTTCGGTATGCTGATGTCCTTCCGACTCTTCCTGGCCGCAGACCAGTTCTTCCGCACGCTCGTAGCACGCATCCGTATGGGTATGATCCTCCCCTTCCTCCAGGCCGCAGACCAATTTCTCGGTCGTTTGATAGCAGTCCTCAGTATGGGTATGTCCTTCCGTTTCTTCCTGACCGCAGATCAGCTTTTCTGTTTCGGTATAACACGCATCTGTATGGGTATGTCCAGCCTCGGATGGATCCTCATCGGTGGATTCATAGCACGCCTCGCTGTGCTTATGCTCTTCCATACCGCAAAATGTCTGTTTTTCCTGTGTGATCGCCGGGAGTGAAAGGCTATAGAGCGTAGCCACGGCTATGAGCAACGCAAATAAGCGCGTCCAACGGCTGCGCCGCACGCGTTTGTTCTTGTTCCTTCTACGCTCGTTGATTTGATATTTCAGATCGTTACTCATTGATTTCCAGAAACCCCCGTCGTTATCCGGTAATACGAATGTTGGATCGCAGCCAAATGCAAGTGATGATCCTCATCTGCCCCAGCCGCTATAAGTCCTTTGATATCTAATGATGTGCAAAATAATTACTTGTTTTTAAATTATGCATGAATTATTTCGTATATATATGTTTAACAGAATGATTTTATCACTACTTTACAAAAATATCAATAAATATTTGTGTCTCCCCACAATTCCTTTCCTATGCAGCACTCATGATCCGCGCCATGGCAACAAAAAAACACCCCGAAACCTTTGTTTCGGAGTGTTTTGTTTGTTTTTTACTCTTCTGCCGGCGGGGCTTCCTGCACTGGAACTTCCGCTGCGGGTGCCTCGGCTAGCTGTGGTTCTGCCGGAGCCGCCTGCACAACTTCCTGCGGTACAGGATGACCGCACTTAAAGCAGAATTTCGCACCTTCCGTAAGCGCCGCTCCACATTGTACGCAGAATTTTCCAGTCACCTTCGGCGGCTCAGGACGCGGTATCGGGGACCCGCAGTGCATGCAGAACATCACATTAGGATCCACATCGGCACCGCATTTCGGACATTGTACCAAGCCCTTCACCGTGCGGATCTGCCGACGAAGTTCTTCCGTCCGCTCAAAAGAAGCCTTTACTTCTGACACTAATCCAGCCAACGCTTCTTCCGGATCCTCCTTATGTAAAGCCACGTACTGCTCACCGATGGAGCGGTACAATTCCTGGCGGATGCGCTCCTCCTCGCCGACGTTATACTGCAGACGGGTCAGGTCCACAGTATTGGTCATGCGTTTGCCCAGTTCATCAAGAAATGGCATGGCGCTTACCTCACATCCCCACCCTTGGCCAGGATGATGAAGTCAAAGATGAGTTCAAGGATCGCCGCACCGAAGAACGCCAGTGCCAGAAGCGGGATGTCCTTCAGCCCATTGCCGGCATCCAGCCACTGGTAGATGATGTAACCGCCGGCTGCAATCGCTGCCAGAGTGAACAACAGAGGGATCACCACAAGCGCGCGGCTGCGTGTCCCGGCACCCAAAGTAGGCAGCAGGGTAAACAGGACCGTCAGACCCATGACGCCGATGGCGGCATAGTTGATGTAGGTATAGGACGAATCGAAACTGCCGGCCATACGATACACTTCGTTATAGGAGATCTTACCGGCATAGGACGGGAAGCTCTGGATGAACCAGAGGCCGAGCATAGCGGCGGCGAAGATCAGCGCGAACCCATACAGGACCTGCATGACGCCTTTGGAAGTACCACCGACGGGTACCGGCTGCGTCTGGTTGCCTTTCGCCTGCGGCGGATAGATCGGACGCGGTGCCTGATATGGCGGCTGCTGGTACTGCTGTTGCTGGTACTGCGGTCTCTGCTGCTGGTACTGCTGCGGCTGCTGATACGGCTGCTGATACGGCGGCTGCTGGAACTGCTGCGGACGCTGGTATTGCGGCTGTTGGAACTGCGGCTGCTGCGGTGCCTGGTACTGCGGCTGCTGGAATTGCGGCTGCTGCGGTGCCTGATACTGCGGCTGCTGGAACTGTGGCTGCTGCGGTGCCTGATAGACAGGCTCCTGGACCGGAGCGGGCTCCGGTACCACCGGCTCTTCCGCGAAGAAAGAGGGTTCTTCCACAGGCTCTTCGACCGGCGGGAACTCGATCGTAGGCTCTTTTACCTCTTCGAAAATGTTCTCGACGGGCTCTTCCTCCGGCACGGGTTCCTCAAATACAGGGACCTCCTCGACCGGGGTCTCGAAAACAGGCGCTTCAACGACCGGTTCCTCCACGACAGGTTCCGGAACGACGGGCTCAGGAGCGGCCGGCATTTCAAACACCGGCTCCTCGATGATAGGTGTTTCAACGACAGGGGCTTCTACGACAGGAGCTTCTGCCACAGGCGTCTCAATGACCGGTGGGACAAAAGCAGGCGTCTCCGGAACTGGCGGTTCCGGCTGCTGCACGGTAGGAGCAATGATGCTTACCGGTTTGCCGCAGCGGCTGCAGAAGCGGGCTCCATTCTGGATCTCATTACCACACTGGGTACAAAACATGATTGATTCCTCCAGGATCTCAATGAAATAAACAGATGCGTGCCATAAAGTCGGAACACACTTATGGCACGCATGGCTTAATGAAATTGCGTGAGATTACTTCTTTTTCTCGGAAACAAAGTAAGCGTATGCTTCGACCAGGATCGCAGCGATCAGGCAGATGTAGATGAAAACGATCGGGAAGCCAACAGGAACTTCACCAGCAAAACCCTTGATCGGACCCATGACGGTCATGGTACCGAAAAGCGTAAGCAGATGCATGTCGATACTGGTCAGTTTCAGGATCTTACCGAACTTCTTCAGCGGGTCCTGGCCAATAAACGGCGCAAGCGCGTAATACAGCAGGATGCAGAAGCCAAGGATCAAGAAGATGATGATCAGCACAGCAGGGAAGGTCGCCTTCATCTGTGTAAATACCTTGAACAAGGAATACTTGTCACCCTTCGGGCCAAGGCTCGGGATCCACCAGAAGATCAGGACCATCAGGTGCAGGAACGCGGCTGCCATATACAGGATCGTCTTCGCGTCGATGCTGATATTTCTGGCAGGACGTACCGGCGGATACGGTGCCGGATACGGCGGCTGTACAGGAGCCTGCTGAGGCTGATCCTGAACTGCAAATCCACATACAGGACAGAATTTAGCGCCATCTTCTATTTTCGCGCCACACTTAGGACAAAACATGAGAATTCCTCCTCCTCAAGAATGTTAAAAGATTATTACAAGAATACTCCTATCGGCTAAATTTGTCAATAGATTCAATGATTCAAACGAATAAAGTGTGCAAAAACATGACTTGCATTTTACCTCTCGTTCGGGTTATAGTATAGAGGTATGAAGACACGTTTCGGAAGAAAGGAATCCTGACATGAAACCCATCAAAGAAGGCAAGGTCCGCGAGATCTACGACAACGGCGACAGTCTGATCATGGTCGCCACCGACCGCATCAGCTGTTTCGATGTTATTTTGAATAATAAGGTCACCAAGAAGGGCACTGTTCTTACCCAGATGTCCCGCTTTTGGTTCAACATGACCGAAGATATCCTCCCCAACCACATGATCACCTGCGACGTACAGCAGATGCCGGAATACTTCCGCCAGCCGCAGTTCGACGGCAACAGCATGATGTGCCGCAAGCTGAACATGCTGCCTCTCGAATGCATCGTCCGCGGCTATATCACCGGATCCGGCTGGGCCAGCTATCAGAAGAACGGTACCGTCTGCGGCATCACCCTGCCGGAGGGTCTGAAGGAATCCGACAAGCTGCCAGAGCCCATCTACACGCCTTCCACCAAGGCCGAGCTGGGTGAGCATGACGAAAACATCTCCTACGAGCAGAGCATCGCGCATCTGGAAAAATACTTCCCCGGAAAAGGAGAGGAATACGCCTCCAAACTGCGCGACTACACCATTGCACTGTATAAGAAGTGCGCTGATTACGCGCTGACCCGCGGCATCATCATCGCCGACACCAAGTTTGAATTCGGCTTGGATGAAGACGGCAATATCGTCCTGGGCGATGAAATGCTCACACCGGACAGCTCTCGCTTCTGGCCAGCTGATGGCTATGAACCCGGCCATGCACAGCCTTCCTTCGACAAGCAGTTCGCCCGCGA
>JAILDJ010000155.1 GCA_024689505.1 Clostridiales bacterium | reverse complement strand
TGAGGTCACGGTGGTCTCCTATCTTGATGAGGAGGTGCAGGAGGTCTGCATAAAGGTGATCTCCTGTGATGGAAAAAAACGGGACTCCATCGCTTTTCACAATATACCGGAAAATGAAACGGTTCCAAAGACCGGGGATCCGGGCAGGACGCGGAACTATGCGGGTCTGCTCATGATGTCCGCAGGTGGACTTTGGATCACGATGACAGGAAGGCGGAAGATAAGATGAAGCAATGGATCCGAAGACTGACGGCGTTTCTGACAGCGGTGATCCTTCTGCTGGACCTCGCAGGTGTGGGAGAGGTACTGGCGGCGAACCCACAGAAGACGAATAAGTACGCGAATATCGGTGTCGTGTACTGGTGGTCTTATGGGGATAAGGTAGACTGGCTGGCGGATGGATACAGTTCCCGGGCATCGATCTTCTATGATAAAAAAGATGGAAACCTGACGTACTGCGGCAATCAGGAAAAATCCTTCTCCACAGATCGGGATACGAACATGTCGAAAACATCCGCGTCCAGTGCTTCTGCCATTGACGGCCTGGAATGGCTGGATGATCTGGACCGGAGGTATCGGGCGGCCTTCATCCTGGAATATGGATATGGCAACACCGCTTCGTCCGTGGAGCAAGAACTGGAGAGCAGCGATACGCCGATGTGGAAATATGGGGTGACACAGCTTTTGATATGGGCAAATGCGAAGGGATATTGGGATGACGCATCACATATGGCCAAAATTCGCAAGAATGCGACGACAAAAATGGGAGTCGATGCATCTTCCGCTACGATCGGCAAATACTGGGACGGCATCGTTTCCTCCGTGAATACGGCCATGGCCAAAGCGTTGAAGAGCCCCACGAACCGGCATGCCGGACTGATCATTTATACGGGCGTCATCAAACAGCAGGAGCAGATTGCCTTATCTGTGGACTTCACGATCAATACAGGGGAAGCGTGTGTGGTAAAGTCCTCCGCTGAAACGGAGGTCACGGAAGGTAACAGCCAGTACGTGCTGCAAGGGACCCAATATGGGATCTATCTGACGGAGGCGGATGCGATAGCCCATAGCAATGAAGTGGCTAAACTGACGGTGGACGCGGATGGAACCACGGAGCACGTCACTTTGGAAGCAGGCCGGACATATTGGTATTCTGAAATCAAGGCAGGGACCGGATATCTGAAAGACACTTCAGCGAAGACGCCGGTCTCCTTTACAGTAGGAAAGGGTAAGACCAAGAAGATCAAGGCTCAGGACGCACCGATCGCTTCCACCGCCGATGTACAGATCCGGAAAACGAGCGGAGGTGCACTGGTCGAAAAGGGTCAGGCCATCTTCCGGGTGGATTATTTTGCTGCGGAGGCAGGAACCGTCATGGAAGAGGCGAAAATGGAACCGGACCGCACCTGGTTTTTCGCGACGGATCAAGGCGTCCTGGAACTGCGTAATACGGACCGTCTGGTGGGGTCCTTCGCAGGAGTCGAAAGTGACGGCCTGTTTACGGATACGTCTGGAAGCATCGTGCTGCCATTAGGTACGATCCGGGTGCACGAAGTCCAGGCACCGGAGGGTTATCTTGCGACGGACCAGGTTTTTTTCGGTTCCATTAAGGTCAACCGCAAGAAGATAGGTGCCGTATTTGCCTGGGTCGGTGCGGCGGAAGGTGCCCTGTCGTTCGATGCGATGACTGCGTCTGTAGACAATGAGGAAGACCGCAAGCCGCAGATCCGGACGAGCGCCGTCAGTGAGGACACGGGCGGACATATCGGCGCCGCCGGAACGGAAGTCAGGATCAAAGATACGGTCCGGTATGAAAATCTGACGCCGGGGCAGACGTATGAGATCCATGGGAAACTGGTCGTCAGTGGAAGCGGAGAACCGTACCTGGATGCCGGCGGCCAGGAGGTGACTGCGGTCTCGGAACCGTTTACGATACAGGAGGGAGAAGGATCAGGCATGGTAGAAATGTGGTTCCTGTTTGATGGCAGCAACCTGGATGGAATGAAGGTCACGGCCTGTGAAGATCTGCTCTGGAATGGCGAAGTGATTGCGTCACATGATGACCCGGAGGATGAGGAACAGACGGTACAGTTCCCTTCGATCCGCACTTCGGCTCATCTGGAGGGCAGTGACGAAAGGACGATCCTGGCGGAGGAAGAGGTGACGATCATCGATACGGTCGCCTATCGCAATCTGAAGCCTGGGGAGACCTATACGCTGCAGGCGATGCTGATCCGCAAGGATGCGGAGGAAATGGTGGCCGAGCATGGAGAGACTTTGATGCGGTCGGTCGAGTTCACACCACAGACGACGGATGGAACACAGGACGTGGTCATCACCTTTGACGCTTCCGACCTGGGAGGAAGCGACCTGGTGGTGTATGAACTGCTGATGATGGGCAACGTGGGTCTGGCGTTCCATACGGATCTCGAAGATGCGGATCAGACGATCCACGTCCAGGAGCGGATGACAGATCTTACGGTGACGAAAACTGTACAAGGCAGCGGCGGCAGCAAAACGAAGGCCTTTAGCTTCACGCTGCATATGAGTTATAAAGGGCAGCCGCTGGAAGGTGTCTTCACCGCCTTTGATCAAGACGGGACGGTCGTGGGACCGGTGGCCTTTGAAAACGGTACGGCCGGTTTTCTGCTGTGGCATGGGCAGTCGATCACGATCATGGATCTGCCGGTGCATACGACCTACGAGATCACGGAAGACAATGGGCCTTATGTGACGGAGTTCGATCATCCGGAGGGCGTCCTGACACCGGAAGGCGTACAGGTCCACTGCGTCAATACATTGGAGGAGATCGTTCCGACCGGTGCAGGTCCATTTCTGTGGAAGATCCCGGCGGGGATCGGGCTGTCGGCCTTAGCACTGCTCCTGGGGATCGAAAAGTGGAAAAAGCTAAGATTGAAGCCATATTAAGTGAAAAAGTACTAAAAAAATAGTTCAAAACTATCTTCCTTTTTTACAAAATGTATGATATTCTGTGAAAGACGGGGCGGTTATGATCTGCCACCGTTTGGATCATGAACAATCTGGAAGGGAGATCGTATATGAGTAAGATCCTTAGCAAACCGGAGTATGAGCGTTGGACAGCACAGACGCGTGATCAGCGTATGGATTGGTGGCGCAAAGCCCGTTTTGGCATGTTCGTACATTATGGTCTGTTCTCTGCCCTGGGACGGCACGAATGGGCTATGGTACAGGAGAACTTCCCGGTCGAGGAGTATGAGAAGATCGCTGATCAGTTCAATCCGAAGCCCGGTGCACCGCGTGAGTGGGCGAAACTGGCCAAGGCTGCCGGCATGAAGTATATGGTCATGATCACCAGACATCATGAAGGTTTCTCTTTGTGGGATTCCAAAGCGAACCCCTATAACTCTGTCAATTATGGACCGCACAGGGACATCGTACGTGAATTCGTCGATGCCTGCCGTGAGTTCGATCTGAAGATCGGTTTCTATTCGACCTGCATGGAATGGCATCATCCGGATTCCGGCATCGCCGCCTGGGACAATGAAGCCAGGAAACGCTATTGCAAATTCCTCCTGGATATCAATACCGAGCTGCTGACGCAGTATGGTAAGATCGATATCCTGTGGTATGACGTGCCGGCGCCGATGGAGAGCTGGGAAGGCTGGGATTCTCTGGTCCGCAACCAGAAGCTGCGTGAGATCCAGCCCGACATCATCATCAATGACCGCAGCCGTTTGCCGGAGGACTTCGGAACACCGGAAGAGCATGTGACACCGGGCGACCGTGACTGGGAAGCCTGCATGACGTTCAACGGCCTGTCCTGGGGCTATGTGGATTCTGATCAGGCAAGACCGTACAGCTACAGCGCACAGCAGATCATCAAGATGCTCAACACCTGCGCGGCTAACGGTGGTAACCTGCTGCTGAACATCGGCCCGACACCGGATGGTTCCGTACCGGAAGAGGCCATCGAGCCGCTGACCAAAGTCGGCGAATGGCTGAAAGAGAATGGCGACGCGGTCTATGGCAAGCTCCTCAAGGGCGGCAGCTGGGGCCATGGCAAGTTCGGCGGCAACGGCGTCTCCTGGGCCTCTGCGCGTGAAGGCCATGTCTACTTGTGGAACTGCATCTGGCCGAAGGAAGGCACGATGGCGATCGGCGGCTACCTGAATGCGCCGAAGAAGATCACACTGCTGCGTGATGGTACACCCGTGGAATTCGAGCATAGAGGTCACCGCATCATCCTCAAGAACCTGCCGAAGGAGATCCCGGACAAGATCTGCGGCATCACCGTATTCGATATGGAATTCGATGAAGAGCCGAAGTACGTCTTTGCATCCTACTTCCCGCAGCTGCATGGCGGCGAGGAATTCACGGATCAGAAGATCTGATCTTCAAAAAGTGAAAAAGAGGCCTGCTTATATAAGCGGGCCTTTTTCAAAACAAGGAGCTGCTATGAAAGATATTTCTTTATCGGAACG
>JAILDJ010000142.1 GCA_024689505.1 Clostridiales bacterium | reverse complement strand
CTGACGACCAGGGAGATGACGGTGGTACGGTACTTGCGGCGGCTGCGCTTGAGGTTCTTGGCAGCGATCACACCGCCGATACCGAACACTTTGCGGACCAGTCCGGAAACGCGCAGACGGCCGGCACGGATGCGGACGTCCTGATTGCTGCGGATCGCCTCGATGGGTGCGATACGACCGGCGCGGATCGCCGGGATCAAGCAGGAAAGATAGATCGTCAAGGCACCCAGCGCCACGGTCAGACCCAGGACCGGCAGGCTGAAAACGCCATGGAAGCGCATGCCATCCAGCATATCGCCCAGCAGAAGATTCAGAATGCGGATCAGGACGGCGATGGCGCCGTAGCCCAGCGCCACGCCCAAAGGAATGCCGATCAGACCGATGATCAAGCCCTCGAACAGAACGCTGGAGCGGATCTGACGGGCGGTCGCGCCGACGGACGCCAGCATGCCGTATTGCCTCGTTTTCTCTGAGACCGAGATGGCGAAGCTGTTGCGGATCACGAAGACACTGGTCAGCACGATGATCGTCAGGATGATCGCGGCGACCGTGTACAAGGCCTGCAGGGTCCGGGAAGAGAGGGCGCCTTCATATTCCAGTACGTCTCTGTTGCTGGAGCAGTTGATCCGGTTTTCCGGGAAAGCTTCATTGATATTCTGCATGATGCCGAGGGTATAGGCGCCATGGGAGGAAGCCTTCGTATACGTCGCGGCGACGTTGGCATACTGCGCGCCGGCAGCGGAATCCGCATAAGTGAATACCGTGTAACCAGGAGCTTCATAGGGCTCTACCAGTGAGGAACACCGTTGCGTGATGCCGACGATGGTGAAGGTGCGGGTTGTCGTGTCGACGATGGTGTCGGGATGATCCAGATCGTAATAATGGTGTTGGAACAGCTCGTTGTTTTCACTGTCGACACGGCGGCCGATGGCGAGCGTCAAGGTATCGCCCAGTTTCAGATCCATACCGGCATTGGCATGGATGGTCTCCGGGACCACGATCTCATTTTCATTCTCCGGGAAACGTCCCTCGTTCAGATGCAGACTCAGTTTCCGGAATGCGGCATCATCTCCGCCCATCACGAAGACATAAGGCATATACTCATTCAGAGATCCTTCCAGGACTGCGTATCCATAGGAGTAGAGCACAGAACTGGACTTGACGTGCGCGTTTTCCGTGATGTAGGGCACGGCATCCGTCGGCACTTCTGTATATATAGCATGGAAGTCGCCGGAATACTGCTTCTGCCAGGCCGCGAGTGAGGCCTGACCGCTCTGCGCCATACCGATGACCGCCAGGATCAGAGCGGTGGACAGAAGGATGCCCAGGATCGTAACGATCGTACGATTCCGGTTCTTCTTCAGGTTGGCCAGTGTCAGTTTACGAATGATATTCATAGGTCCATACCTCAAACGCGTTCGTCGCGTACGACGCGGCCGTCCTCGATGGCGATGATACGGTCGGCCTGCTTGGCTACTTCAGGATCATGGGTGATGATGATCACCGTCTGGTGGAAGGTGCGATTGGACATGCGCAGCAGGGAGACGATCTCTTCGCTGGCCTTGGAGTCCAGGTTGCCCGTCGGTTCGTCCGCCAGCATCAGTGCCGGGTTCTGGATCAGCGCGCGGCCGATGGAGACACGCTGCTGCTGTCCGCCGGACAGTTCGTTCGGCAGATGATCGCGGCGGTCGGACAGACCCAGGGCATCCAACAGCTCGTTCAAACGTTCCGGTGCCACCTTCTGTCCATCTAGTTCGCAGGGCAGGGTGATGTTCTCCGCCACGGTCAGAATGGGGATCAGGTTATAAAACTGATAGATGATGCCGATCTGGCGGCGGCGGAAGATGGCCAGCTGGTCCGGATCCAGTTTGCTGATCTCTTTTCCATTGATCAGGATGCTGCCGGAGGTGGGACGATCGACTCCGCCGATCATATGCAGTAAGGTGGATTTTCCGGATCCGCTCGCGCCGATGATGGCGACGAACTCGCCCTGTTCTACGCTGAAGGATACGTCATCCACTGCTTTGACCAGATTCTCTCCTTTACCATAGGTGCGGCTCAGATGTTCTACTCGTAGTATTTCCATGTGTCAGGGACCTCCTCATGATAGTCTCGTGTGATTTTTATGATCTTGGCATCAGTATACGGCCTCTAGATGACAGTAAAGTGACAGAAAATGACATTTTTCGGAAAATTATGCGACAATCCATGTTGACAAATGGGCTATAACATATATATAATGCTGTGGAAATGCAACTTAAAGTTGCTGCAAAGTTCCATGTTCTGTTGCTTGCATTGCGCACGCGCGCGTGTATAGTAAGGAATGAACATTTATGAATCGAAAGGAATATACACATATGACGATAGGTGAAAAGATCGCTGTGCTGCGCGCGGCGAAAGGTATCTCTCAGGAACAGCTGGCGGAAGCCTTGTCTGTATCCCGACAGTCGGTCTCCAAATGGGAGATGGATCAGTCGATCCCCCAGATGGAGAAGATCCTGCAGATCAGTGATCTGCTGCATGTGTCTCTGGACAGCCTGATGCGGGACGAGATCCACATCCTGGGCGAGACCGAGGGACAGGAAAAACCAGAAGTGATCCACAGGAAATACTTCGGTACGGATGGTTTCCGCGGAGAAGCCGGTGTCAGCCTGACTTCCGATCAGGCGTACAAAGTCGGCCGGTTCCTGGGTTGGTACTATGCCTCCCCCTTGAGCGGCTGCACCCGCTCGGGATATCGTCCCCGGGTCGTCGTCGGCAAGGATACCCGCAGATCTTCCTACATGCTGGAATACGCGATCGTGGCTGGTTTGACGGCTTCCGGTGCGGATGCCTATATGCTGCACGTCACCACGACGCCCAGCGTCTCTTATGTGACAAGACAGGATGAATTCGACTGCGGCATCATGATCACCGCATCCCATAATCCATTCCACGATAACGGGATCAAGGTGATCAACCGGTTTGGTGAAAAGCTGGAAGATTCGACGACATCTTTGATCGAGGCATACCTGGATGGGGACCTGAGCGCACTGGGGATCGAAAATGGAGATCTGCCCCTGGCGGTCGGAGAAGCCATCGGTTCCATTACAGACTATGCATCCGGACGAAACCGCTATATCGGATACCTGATCTCCCTGGCGGCCTATTCTTACAAGAATCTGAAAGTCGGCCTGGACTGCGCGAATGGCGCCTCCTGGTCCATCGCGAAAGCGGTCTTCGACGCCCTTGGCGCGCAGACCTACGTCATCGGTAATACGCCGAATGGTACGAACATCAATCGAAATTGTGGTTCGACCCATATCGAAGCCCTGTGCGAACTGGTACGGGACAAGCATCTGGACGTCGGTTTCGCTTTTGATGGTGACGCCGACCGCTGCATCGCTGTGGACGAACATGGTGAAGTCGTCGACGGCGACAAGATCATGTATATCCTGGGCAAGCGTCTGAAAGAGCGCGGCATGCTGAACAAGAACGTGATCGTCGTTACGATCATGTCCAACTCCGGCCTGACCGATTCTTTGAAAAAGATCGGCATCAAGACCCGGCAGACCGATGTGGGCGATCGTTTCGTTTATGAAGAAATGCAGCGTGGCAATTTCGGCTTGGGCGGCGAACAGTCCGGTCATATCATTCTGAAGAAATACGCGACGACGGGTGATGCCCTTCTGACAGCGATCATGCTGACAGAGGAAATGTGCGCGGAGAAAGCTTCACTGGAGCATCTGGCGAAGGACGTCTACCTGTATCCACAGAAGACGAAGAGCGTCCGCGTGACAAATAAAGCCGCTGTTCTGGCGGATAAAAAGGTCAAAGAAGAATATCGTCTCATCAATGAGGAGATCACAGGCCATGGCCGCGCGCTGCTTAGGCAGAGCGGCACCGAACCGGTCATCCGCATCATGATGGAATGTGAGAGTTATGAGCTTTGCGACATGTACATCGACCGCCTGGCGAAGGTGATCGAGGAGGGAGGCTTCCTGCATGCATGATATTACGATCCCGGCATTGTATCCGGAGATCCCGGCGCAGATCGCACCCTTCTTTGCGGAAGCGGTCTACCCTTGGGAGATCCTGCCGCGCATCGGTACGATCATCCGGACTTTGATCGATCAAGGGTTGGAAGGTTATTCTGAGATCGAGCCGGACGTCTGGGTCGGTGCCAATGTAAAGATCGCTCGGACGGCCACCATCGAGCCGCCGGCCATCATCGGTCCCAATACGGAGATCCGCCCCGGGGCCTATCTGCGCGGGAAGGTGCTGGTCGGTGCGGGCTGTGTTCTCGGCAACTCATCGGAGCTGAAAAACTGCATTTTGATGGATCATGTGCAGGTGCCGCATTACAATTATGTGGGGGATTCGATCCTTGGCAATTACGCGCACATGGGGGCCGGATCCATCTGTTCCAATCTGAAATCCGGGGGCGGCAATATCACCATCCATGATGGAGATACCGCCTATGAGACCGGCATGCGCAAGATCGGCGCCCTGTTGGGTGACCATGCGGATATCGGCTGCGGCAGTGTACTCAATCCCGGTACAGTGGTCGGATGCGGAACGCGGGTATATCCGCTGACACCGGTACGCGGCGTCATCCCGGCCGGCAAGATCGTAAAATCCATGGAGGAGATCGTAGACTTATGTGTGGAATCGTAGGATACGTTGGAAAAGAAAAGGCGGCGCCGATCCTGCTGGAAGGACTGGCCAAACTGGAATATCGAGGGTATGACTCTGCGGGACTGGCGGTGCGCGATGGCAATGAGCCGGTCCGTATCGTCAAAGCCAAAGGCCGGATCGAGGTCCTGCGGCAGAAGACCGATAATGGACAGAGCCTGAACGGGACGACCGGTATCGGTCATACACGTTGGGCGACGCATGGCGAGCCCTCAGAGCTGAATTCTCACCCGCACGCCAGTGATGACGGCAATGTCGTCGCGGTCCATAATGGGATCATCGAGAACTATCAGGAACTGAAGGAAAAACTGGTCCGCAACGGTTATGCCTTCCATACGCAGACCGATACGGAAGTCGTCGTCAAACTGATCGATTATTATTATAAGAAGTATCAGATGGGTCCGATCGACGCCCTGGCCAAGACCATGGTGCGTGTGCGTGGTTCCTATGCGCTGGCGGTCCTGTTCAAGGATTATCCTGGTGAGATCTGGGCAGCCCGTAAGGACAGCCCCATGATCATCGGCGTTGGCAGAGAAGCTTCCTATATCGCTTCCGACGTGCCGGCGATCCTGTCCTATACACGTGATGTATACTACATCGGCAATCTGGAGATGGCCTGCATCGACGGTAATGGTGCCAGATTCTTCAACCTGGACGGTGACCAGATCGAGAAGGAAAAAACGACCATCAAGTGGGATGCGGAAGCCGCAGAAAAGGGCGGATTCCAGCATTTCATGATGAAGGAGATCCACGAGCAGCCGCGTGCGGTCGCGGATACCTTGCATTCCGCCGTCAGAGATGGAGCGATCCAGCTGGTGCCGGAACTGGATGACGAATTGATCCGCAGCATCGATCAGATCTACATCGTAGCCTGCGGCTCAGCCTATCACGTGGGTATGGCGCTGCAGTATGTGATGGAGGATCTGACCGGAGTGCCGGTCCGTGTCGAACTGGCCTCGGAATTCCGCTATCGTCCCATCCGCCTGAGCAAAAATGGACTGGTCGTCATCATCAGCCAGTCGGGCGAGACGGCCGATAGCCTGGCGGCGCTTCGGGAATCCAAGGAGCGCGGAGTAAAGACCCTGGCCATCGTCAATACGGTGGGCAGTTCCATAGCCCGGGAAGCAGACGCTGTCTTTTACACATTGGCTGGGCCGGAAATCGCGGTGGCGACCACCAAGGCCTACAGCGCCCAGCTGATCGCCGGATACCTCCTGGCCATCCAGTTCGCGAAGGTGCGGGGAGAGATCGACGACACTGCGTACACAGGTTATATCAACGAGTTGGAGACTCTGCCGGACAAGATCGGCCGGATCCTGGAAGATAAGGAGCGCCTGCAGTGGTTTGCTTCTAAATTCGCGGCTGCGCATGATATCTTCTTCATCGGCCGCGGGATCGATTACGCCATTGCCATGGAAGGCAGCCTGAAATGTAAGGAGATCAGTTATATCCACAGTGAAGCCTATGCGGCGGGAGAACTCAAGCATGGAACCATCAGCCTCATCGAGGATGGGACATTGGTCATCGGTTCCTTGACACAGAGCGGTCTGCATGAGAAGACGCTGTCCAACATGGTGGAATGTAAGGCGCGCGGCGCCTATCTGGCAGGCCTCACGACCAACGGTCATTATGAGATCGAGGACACGGTGGACTTCGCGGTCTATGTGCCCCGCACGGACGAGCACTTTGCAACGTCCCTGGCAGTCGTCCCGCTGCAGCTGATCGGCTATTATATCAGCGTGGCTCGTGGACTGGACGTCGACAAACCGCGCAATCTGGCAAAAAGCGTGACAGTAGAATAAGTGCATGAATCACTTGCAAAGTTAAGAAAAATCCTCTATACTGTTTATAAATATAACGTAAATTTATAACAGAATAGAGGATCTTCTTATGAAATCAAAAGATTTGGCGCAGTTGTTGGGTGTGTCACCTGCGACGATCTCACTGCTGCTGAATCATAAACCGGGCCTGAGCCAGACGCTCCGCGATCGGCTGACCCAGCAGATCATCGAACTGGGCTATGGGGACATGCTGACCGAACGTTCCGGCATGAGCAAGAAAAAGAATCGTCAATCGATGGAGGACAGGTCCCGCCCATCGATCGTATACCTGTCCTATCGCAGCAAGGGCAGCGAGTGGGAGGATATGTACGCCTTTTATTCCGGCGTCCAGGAAGGTGCACAGCAGGAAGCACAGGAAACGGACTGCAACTTGCTGGTCATCTATCGGCAGAGCGAGGATCTGGCAAAAGCCATCCGCCGGGCAGGGGACGTGCTGGGTTTGATCGTGGTCTGTGATGGCATCACCGACGAGATCCTGGAAGAGTTGGACGCGCTGCATCTGCCTTATGTGTTCATCGATGCGTTCGACCCGACCCGGGCGGTCAATGCGGTCAACGTGGACGACCGGCAGAGCTTCTATATCATCGTTGAATATCTGAAAAAACTGGGCCATAGGGAGCTGGGCTTTGTGACCAGCGGCTTCGAATCCGACTCAGCTGAAGAGCGCAGGATCTCATACCGCAGAGCGCTGAAAGATCATAAACTGCGCGACCATAGAGAGTACTATTTTACCGCAGGGCAGGAGAAAGGCCCTATGGACACGACAGTGTTGGAAGAGCAGTTCCGTTCGATCGAACACATGCCCACGGCCGTGCTTGCGGAGAACGATAAGGAAGCAGTCCGTACGATCATGGCACTGCGTAAAGTTGGGTATCGTGTGCCTGAAGATGTATCGGTCATAGGCTTCGATGATAACCCGATCAGCCGGGTCATCGATCCGCAGCTGACGACCGTGCGCAGTTCCAGACACCGCATCGGACGTGAATGCGTGGCTTTGATCATGCGCCTGAACCGCCTGGCAGAGTCTGATACCGTGCATGTTCCCATGAAGATCTCGATCTCGACGGAACTGGTGGTCAGGGACAGTGTAAAAGAGCCTAGAGAATGACCTGCGATAGGTCCAGGACCGCCGCATCATCTGAAAAGAAAAAAGATCCATATACATGGATCTTTTTGTTTTTCTGCGTTACTTCGTCTGTGGACCTTTGTACTCGATGCACAGCATGGTCATATCGTCGAATTGTTCGGCGCCGATCATGAAGTCGTTCGCGGCTTTGCCGACGATATCGAGCAATTCGCGCGGTGAGGCGAGCGGTGCGCTATTGAGAGCTTCCAGCATGCGGTCGTTGCCGAACAACTCGTTTTCGGTATTGGTGGATTCCGGAATACCATCGGTATAGACGAACAATCGGGCGCCGGGCTTCAGCTGCAGTTCATATTCTTTGTACCGCACACCATCCATGCCGCCGATGACGAGGCCATGTTTATCTTTGATCAGTTCGAATGGCTTGCCGGGCTGGCTGAGGACAGGATATTCATGGCCGGCATTGGCTGCGATCAGTTTTCCTGTGGATAATTCCAGGATGCCAAGCCAGACCGTAACGAACATGTCCAGACGGTTGTTGGAGCAGATGGATTCATTGGTCTTCGTCAGGATATCTGCCGGAGAATGACTCATCTTCGCGGTGCTTTGCAGGATGGATTTCGAGATCATCATGAAGAGGGCGGCGGGGATGCCCTTGCCGCTGACGTCGGCGATCACCAGACCCAGATGATCTTCATCGACCAGGAAGAAATCGTAAAAATCACCACCGACTTCCTTGGCAGGAACCATCGAAGCAAAGATCGTAAATTCATCCCGGGTGAAAGTAGGCGGATCGACCGGCGGCAGCATTGCTGCCTGGATCTGCGCACCCATATTCAGTTCGGAATGCATCCGCTGGCGTTCACTTTCTTCATGATGTTTTTCTTCCAGGATCCGGATCCGTCTTCTGATATAGTGGCGGACGCCGAAGAACACAGCCAGCAGGAGGCCCACAGGAGCATAGACGTAGAACCATACTTCCTCGTAGAAAGCCTTGGCTTTTGCGATCGTGATCGATAGCATTCGGCTCTCATGCCCCATGGCATCTTTGACCTCCATGATGAAAGTATAGGTGCCGCCGGGCAAATTGGTATAGGTGATGGGGGCCAGCTCACTGCGCATGATGGTCGTTTGCGCACGGTCGAAACGCTTCAGACGATATGTGACGATAGGATCGATCAATGAGTAGTTGTAGATGAATGGATATACAGTCAATTTCTGCGTCTGACTGTGTACGGTGAAATGATTTGGACCATTCGGATAGACCCTGGTTCCATCCACGTCGATATACGGAACAGCCATCCTGAGATCTGACAGATCGGACATGGGGTCATTGATGTTGACCAAGGCACTGCCGGTGTTGCCGGCGATATACAGGTCGCCATCAACTGTCAATTCACTGTATGAGTTGCTCGTCGGATAGCAGGGCATTCCATCGGAATGGCGGTAATGGATCGGATCGATCGCTTCGTTTTTCAGCAGATCCTCCACAGGGATCACATACAGACCGTTACTGCTCAGGATCCAAGCTTCGTCTTTATCATTGAAGTAAATATCGAAGTTGTTGGTATAGGGGAAGTTCTGGATCGTGATGACGTCGTAATCTTCCGTCATGTAGGAGAGGGAATTACTGGTGATGAGCCAGTAGATGTTCCGGGTGGGATCGCGTTTGATGCGCATGATGATCTCGGAGGAAAGCCCGGCTTCCCGGCCGATATGACGCACGCCTGAGTTGCTGACGATGTACATGCCGCCTCCGTCCGTGCCGACGATGATGGATCCGTTGAAACCTTCAGCGACGGAAAGCGTCTCCAAATTGCGGATGCCGATGCCGGAACTGTATCCACTGGTGACACGTCCGTTTTTGATCACGTTGACACCGCCGGTAAGTGCGACCAGGAAAGAACCGTCTTCCCGTTCCACGACCGTGCGGATCTGATTCGTGTACAGGCCGTCATCGGTCGTATACGCTGTGAGCTTGCCGTCATCGTAGCAGAGCAGACCCAGATCATACCAGGTGGAGATCCAGAGCCGATCTTTGCTGTCTTTGATGATGGAGCGGATACGGCTGCCATTCAGATACTCGATAAGATCCTTGGCTTCCAGATCCTTGCCAGAAGCTGTCTTCGCCTCACTGAGCTTGATCTTTTTGACTTCTTCGTTCTTTGTCAGATCCAGTACGACCAGACCGCTGTCGGTACCCAGGTACAGCAGATCATCTTTGAGACAGGTTCCGTTGACAACGGTATGTTCTGCATTGCAGCGCTCGAAGATGTCCATGAAACGGTTCGGTACGATCTTCATGACGCCCTGGCGGGTGGAAGTGAACCAGAGATTGCCTTCATAGTCGGTCATGACGTGGCCGCAGGAATTGTTCATGGGCAATGTATCCAGAACGTGGATCCCTTGTTCATCATACACACCGATACCATTGCGCGCGCAGATCCACAACTGATCATTGATATATTCCATGCGTGAAATAGCGCCAAGGGTGCTGACTTCGACATGCACCGTGTCATCTTCTTTTTTCTGGCGCAGGGAGATGTGATGGATCACACTGTCATCCGTTGCAACGAACAGGGAACCGGGACTGCGAGGATCCGGAAGGATGCTGTTGATCTTCCTTTTGCTGTCGTTCTTGCTCTCGTATTCCTGAGCGATCGGGTTGTCATCCCGGGAAAGATAATCGATGATCATGCCATCCTGCAGGGTAAAAATATCACCATTGTCTTTCAGACAGTAGACCATACCGTCGATCGTTCGAGCGAAGTGGCGGATCGAAGCACCGGATACGCGCAGATCTTCGATGGTATGGGGTTCCATATCAGGCTCGAACACGATGATGCCCGAAGGGGTAGCACCATAGACGATGCCAAAACTATCTTCCACAAGGTCGACGACCTGGTCGGCCGGCAGACCTGCCGTGCGGTCCCAATTATGGAATTCATCGTTTTCCATGATGACGACTCCATTATCATTCGTACCGATCCACAGACGATTCAGATGATCGACATAGAGGCTTCGGACGCTGGTCAGTCCTGTTTTGGTGGAATCGATCCGGACAAAATCATTGCCATCGTACCGGATCAGGCCGCTGTAGCCGCCGATCCAGATGAAACCTTCTTCGGTCTGGGCGATGGCATTGGCCTCAGATGTAGGAAGTCCATTTGTATTATCATATAATACGGAAGAACAACTCTCGCTGTGATAGACCGGATCGACGGACACAGTCCCGTTGCGGCCGCCGGAAGCATTGATCGACAATGTGACCGGCATGCTGACGGCCGCATAGGAAGGCATGGCAAAAACACCGCCTAGGACGGCCAGGACGAGCATGAAACTCAGAAACAGAAGGCTCTTTTTCTGTGCTGCAGAAGATCTGTTATAGGTTCGAATGACTTTCATCGTATGAAATGATCCTTTTCAAGGTAGAAACTGTAAAGTAAAAAAAGCATAGTACATACTATACCAACTAAATTATATCAAACTAAATCCCGGAAATCCACAGAAAAGAAAGAAAATTATCTTTATAATAATTTACGATATAATTTATAAATTAATGTTGACAAATTTATAAACATATGATATCATATGTATGTCAGTTCGGGAGAGAACTGGCGATCCATTACCAGGAAAGGAGTTCTCCAAGATGAATAACACGTATCTTTACACGCGTATGTTGGCCGAAGACGTTCAGACAGCTGAACTTCAGATGGTGTACAGCAAAAACCACAAACGGCAGCATCGTATCACAAAGCCGCTTTTTAATAAAAAGGAAGCTTTAGCGGAAAAGATCTATCAGGAGATGGAAGCCCGCAAGGCAGGTCTTGGCCTTCTTGGCCTGAAAAAGACCCGCGTACCTCAGGTGGCATAAATCGGAAGACCATAAAAGGAACAGTCGTTGCGATTCGTGAAGAGTCAGTAACGGCTGTTCTTTTGTTTTGGTAAAACTGGACAAAACCTGACAAAAGAAGTACAATCATAATATGAAAACGAGAACGATTGCGATCTATGGGATGTTGATCGCGCTGGCGCTGCTTCTCAGTTATGTGGAAGCCCAGCTGCCGGCTTTTTTTGCGGTACCAGGCGTTAAACTGGGGCTGACCAATATCGTCGTTGTCTGTGCGCTGTACATGCTGGGGAAAGGAGCGGCCATCGGCGTCAATCTGCTGCGCGTGCTTTTGGTCGGTCTGATGTTCGGCAATGGGATGAGTCTGGCCTACAGCGCTGCCGGGGCACTGCTCAGCGGCTTGACCATGATCGTTTTGCAGAAGAAGTTCCATACGGTCACTGTCAGCGTGGCCGGCGGCCTCATGCATAATATAGGACAGATCCTGGTGGCCATGCTGGTGCTGGAAACGACCCGTATCGCTTGGTATCTGGCGGTGCTGTGGTTCTCCGGCATGGCCGCCGGCACCGTGATCGGTCTGATCGGTTTTGAACTCGTCCGACGGTTGGGACCCGTGGTCCGGCAATGGAAGGAGGGGGCACCGCTATGAAACGGTCGGCAGCAGTAGGTTTGGCATGTTTGCTCCTCCTGGTCATGACCGGCTGTACGATGCACAAGGAGCCGGTGCGGCGGGAGATCTTTTCCATGGACACACACATCACGATCACCTGTTACGGCAAAGAAGCAGAGGAGGCCGCGGATGCGGCGGCCAAGGAAATCGAACGGCTGAACCAGTTGTGGTCCATTGGCGAGGAGCGCAGTGAGGTCTGCCGGATCAACAAAGAGGGCGGCGGAGATGTCAGTCCAGAGACGGCGGAGCTCCTGGAGCTGGCGCTGCGTTTATATGCGGAGACGGATAGGGCTTTGGATGTCACGGTCCTGCCGCTGATGGAGCTTTGGGGCTTTACAAGCCGGGATCCGGCGGTGCCGGAAGCGTCAGCGGTGGAGAAGACGTTGCAAAGTGTCGATGCCGGACGAGTGAGGCTGGACGGTCAAAACGTACAACTGGATGAAGGTCAGGGCATCGATCTGGGGGCGTTAGCGAAAGGATATGCCTCTGCGCGAGCGGCAGCCGTATTGGAAGCCTATGATATCGAAGGCGCAGTCCTGTCCCTGGGCGGCAACATCCAGTGTGTGGGTCAAAAACCAGCAGGCAAGGGCGGTACACTGTGGCGGATCGGCATCCGCCATCCGGATGACGCTGCCACCTATCTGGGGGTCCTGACGCTGACAGACAAAGCGGTGATCACCTCCGGTGGATATGAACGTTTCTTTGAAGAGAATGGGCAGATATACCATCACATCCTGGATCCATCGAATGGATATCCGGCAAAGAGCGGCCTGGCCTCCGTGACCATCGTCAGTGCGGATGGAGCGCTGGCCGACGGGCTTTCGACCGCGTGCTTTGTCATGGGGGCGGAGCGGTCGATCGAGTACTGGAAAGCCCATGCGGAAGCATTTGATATGATCTTGATGACAGATGATGGGAAGCTTTGGATCACGGAACCTTTGCAGCAGATTTTCGAGACCGAGATGGCCGTAGAGGTCATCAGGAAATAAAAGAACAAAGCCTTTCGCTTGTGCGGAAGGCTGTATAAGAGGAGGATCTATGAAATACTTTTTGGACAGTGCTAAACTGGATGAGATCGACTATGCGTACCACGCGTTCGGCATCGATGGGGTCACGACCAATCCGCGCCACATCATGCTCAGCGGGAAACCGTTTCTGACAGCGATCCACCTGATCGCGGACTGGGTCGAAAAAGAAGGTTTGACCGGGTGGGAGAAGTTCCCGGTCTCCGTGGAGATCGATCCGCACATAGAGGAGGCGGATCCCATGGTGGAGGCGGCTCGTAAGATCGCGGCTATCAGCCCGAATTTCGCCATCAAGATCCCGGCGACGGAGCAGGGCGTGATCGCAGCCAGACGGTTGGAAGCGGAAGGTATCCGCACCAATCTGACGTTGGTCTTCTCGCCTGCGCAGGCCATCTGGGCCGGAAAGACAGGCTCTCTGTTTGTCTCTCCCTTCATCGGTTGGAAAGAGGCCAATGGGGAAGACTGCAGGCAGTACATCAAGGATATCGTGGACATCTACAAAAATTATGGGTTTTATGGCAAAACGCAGATCATCTGCGCGGCGATCCGTACACCGAAGCAGATCGTGGACTGTGCCGTTGCCGGAGCCGATATCGTGACGACCGGCCTGGCCGTCTATCAGGACAGCTTCAAACATGCGTATACCGATCAAGGCATCAAGACCTTCTGCGATGCCTGGGATCATACCGTGTTGGAATAAAGGAGACGGGCACATGAAGATCGGAATGATCGGCTTAGGCATCATGGGCGAAGCGATGTGCACCAATATCGCTGCCAAACATGATGATACAGTCTATTGTTATGATATCGTACCGGAAAAGCGTACCATCCCCGGGGCTGTGGCCTGCGAAAGCAGCCTGCAGCTGGCGGAGCGGTCAGATGTGATCATCAGCATGGTGCCGAAGGCAGCCCATGCCTGGGCGGTATATCGTGAGATCCTGCCGGCACTTGGTGCGGACAAGATCTGCATCGATATGAGCACTATCGAACCGCAGGAGTCCCGGAACATCGCGGCTATGGTGCAGGAGACAGGCGCCAGATTCGCGGATGCGCCTGTGGTCAAATCAAGACCGGCGGCGGAAGCTGGAAAATTGGGTATCTACGTCGGCTGCGAGGAAAGCCTGTTCGAAGAGATCTTGCCGGTGCTGCAGTACATGGGTGAAAACGTCATCCGCCTGGGGGGAAACGGCGCGGGACTGGTCATGAAGATCTGCCACAACGCGCTGGTCTCCCAGATCCAGAATGGCGTCAACGAGACGGCCACACTGGCACAAGCCAATGGGATCGACATCCTGACCTTTGCCAAAGCCATCTCCTATGGCGGCGGGCAGAACTTCTACCTGGACAGCAAGAAACAGAGTATCGCAGAGGAGAATTTCAAAACGGCGTTCTCCATCGAAAACATGGACAAGGACGTGCACATCTGTCTGAAATTGGCGAAGGAAAGCGGTGTTCGCATGCCAGGTGAGGAAAACGCCGTGCGCGTGTATGAGACAGCTATGGAGAAAGGGCTTGGCGCCGAGGATTTCTCAGCGACCATCAAGGTGGTGCGATGAAGATCTTATATATCCCCATTGGTGTCGGCACATATCATATGGAAACAGCGGAAGCGGCGGTGGAAGCTTCTAAATCACTGCTGCGGTCGATCGATCCGGAGATCTTATGTCCCGAACAGCTGTTATTGTCTTCAGATGCGGTGGCGGACTTCATCGGTGACCAGGATCCGGATCTGGTCATCCTGCAGAACGTGACTTTTGCCAACGCCGCCTATACGACGGAAGTCGCAGCAAGAGTCCGTTGTCCGATCGTCCTCTGGACCCTGCGCGAACCCCAGGGACCGGCTGGCGGCCGTTTGAAACTGAATGCGCTGACCGGAGCTTTTTCTTCAGCGCACACAGTGCATCAGTTCCGGAATGAACCTCCGATCTTCGTGTTCGGCGGTCCGGAGGAGGAGAATGTGCAGTGCCGGCTGCAGCTTGCTGTGCAGGCAGCCAAAGTCAAGGTGGATCTTGGACACTTGAAATTGGCGGCGATCGGTCATACCCCGCAAGGATTCGGTTTCGGACGGGTTTTGGACAGTGAACTGACCCGTACCTTCGGCTGCAGCCTGGTTTCCATAGAGGCCCGGGAATTGATCGAAAAAGCGCGGCAGATGGAACCGAAAGAAAGCCCCGTTCCACTGCCGGGCATGGAGCAGATCCCTGAGCGGAACCAGGTCGACTTTGGTCGACTGTACTCGGCGTATCAAAGCTGGGTACAGGAAAACGAGATCGGTGCGCTGGCCTCCCGCTGCTGGCCGGACTTCTTCGTGGAGTATGGCACGCCGGTCTGCGGAGTCCTCTCACTGCTGAACGCGGAAGGCACTCCCGCAGCCTGTGAATGTGATATCTACGGAGCCCTGAGCATGTATCTGGGCCAGGCATTTACCGGCGCCGCGTCCTTCTTCGGTGACCCGGTGGCCATCGATGAGGGAAACAACACCCTGACGTTCTGGCATTGCGGCATGGCTTCCTGCAGCCTGGCCAGGGAGGAGACCGGTGCGGCTATTGGTGTGCATCCGAACCGCAAGATCGGTCCGACCATGGAGTTCGGCTGCAAGCCGGCAGACAAGGTCACCCTCCTGCGGGTCGGCCGTGACAGTGACGGCTCGTTCCGCTTCTTCATCGCGGAAGGGAAGGCGCTGGATCTGCCGAAACAGTATCTGGGTACTTCCGTCGTGGTACGGACTAAGACGCGGGTCGAAGACATGGTCCGGTTCCTGATCGACAATGGCTATGAACCGCATTATGCCGTCATTTATGGAGATGCGGCGGATGGGCTGGAAATGCTGGCTCATATGCTGGGACTGAAGGTGGACCGTCTATGATCGACCTTACACACGCTGTCGTCGTCATCGGTAAGGGAAAAGCTGAGTTCCCCATGGAAAAAGGCTGTTTCCTGTATGATGACGAGATCCTGGAGACTCAGGCCTATGATGGTCCGATCCGTGTAGAGACCGTCGGTCCGCAGGAAGAGCGGCTCTCATTGGAGATCGATCCCGCCTGGAATCGGATCTGGATCACACTGCCAACGAACGCTGCACATTTCTACGGCGGTGGTGAGACCTTTTCGGAATGGGATCTGATGGGGCAAAGGATCCGCATCTGGGTCGCAGAGCATCAGAACGCGAAGCGCATCGAAAAGAAGATGAAGCGTCAGGCGGAGCAGGGGATCGACCCTCTGTATAAAGGCCCCTTCGACGAATATGAATCCTACTATGCCCAGCCGACATGCATCACGGATACCAAAGAATACATCCACGTGGACGGCACATCCTTCATGGCGTTCGACTTCCGTACACCTGGTCAGATCACCATCGAACTGTACGCGAACGCGCCGATCTATTGCGGCAGGGCGGATACATTTCCTGCATTATCCACGCTGCTCACCGCGCGGCTGGGCCGACAGAAGCCTTTGCCGGAGTGGACGCATGAAGGCGTGATCTTAGGTGTCCAGCAAGGACCGGACGTGATCGATCAGAAGCTTGCCCGGCTCAAGGCAGCAGGCGTTCCCGTGGTCGGTATCTGGAGCCAGGACTGGTGCGGATGCCGCCGTACGGCCTTCGGTTATCAGGTCATGTGGAACTGGCAGTATGATAAAACCCTGTATCCGGACCTTCCGGATAAGATCCGGAAATGGCAGGCAGAGGGTATCCGCTTTCTGGGGTATATCAACCCGTTCATGGCCATCGAAAAAGACCTGTACCGATATGCGAGCGCGCATGGGTACTGTGTGAAAAATGACAAAGGTGAGGACTATCTGGTCACCATCACCACGTTCCCGGCGGCTATGATCGATCTGACGAACCCGGAAGCCTATGCCTGGTACAAACAGGTGATCAAAGATCAAATGATCGGTATCGGCATGGGCGGTTGGATGGCGGATTTCGGTGAATATCTGCCGGTGGACAGTGTCTTGTATTCCGGACAGGATGCCGCCCTGCTGCATAACGAATGGCCGGCTATCTGGGCACGGCTGAACCGGGAAGCAGTCCGGGAGAGCGGCAAAGAGGGTGAGATCTTATTCTTCACCCGCGCCGGGTTCACCTATACCGTAAAAGAATCTACGCTGATGTGGACGGGCGATCAGCACGTGGACTGGTCTTTGGACGATGGCCTGGCTTCGGTCGTTCCGGCCACGCTGTCGCTGGCGGTCTGCGGCTGCGGCCTGACGCATTCGGACATCGGTGGATATACGACCAATGAGCAGATGAACCGCAGCAAAGAACTGCTGATGCGTTGGGAAGAGATGAATGTTTTCTCGCCGCTGATGCGCAGCCACGAGGGTAATCAGCCCACGAGGAACGTGCAGTTCGACGCGGATGATGCATTATTGGCGCACCTCGCCCGGTGCGGAAAGATGCACAGGGCCCTGGCGCCGTATCTGAAAACCTTGGAACAGGAGAATTATGTGACAGGCGTGCCCGTCATGCGGCCGCTGTTCTACCATTATGAGGAAGAAGCGGCTTTCGCGGAGAAGTACGAATACCTGTTGGGACGGGATCTGCTGGTGGCGCCGGTCATCACGGAAGGCGCGGTCACGCGGGAAGTCTACCTTCCGGAAGATGCATGGGTCCACATTTGGAGCGGACAGGAATTCCGGGGAGGCAGGGCCGTAGTTGATGCCCCCATAGGGCAGCCTCCGGTGTTCATCCGAAAGCTGGCGAAGCACCTTTTTGCGGAGTTGCTTGCAACAACAGAATGATCAGGGATCAAAAAAGAAACGGTATGACCATGACGGCCATACCGTTTTTTATATCGTACTGTCGATCAGATACTTGTATCGTTCCAAAGAACGGTCCACGTCGATCCAGTACACATGTGTCAGTGCTCCATCGCAGGGATCGACCTCGCATTGCTCCAGGACGCCGCCGAGGCCAAGGATTGTACGATCGGAAGCGATGTTAGAGGCATCGCAGCTCAGCATGACCCGATCCAGACCCAGTTTCTTAGCTTCCATCAGCCCTAGGTACAGGTTGATCTTGTTGTACCCCTTGCCCCTTTCCGACGGCCGGATCCCATACCCGATATGGCCGTCGAAGCGAAGCATGGCTTCGTTCAGGTCCCAGCGGATATTGATGGTGCCGATGAGACGGTCATCGTTCTTGCGGATCAGCAGAAAGGTCTTTCCCGGACATCGTCCGATCTGGACCGCATAAGCTTTGTCCTCCATATGGAGACATCTTTCAAGCACTTGCTCGAAAGGACAGCCTTGTAAAACACGGTCCAGAGAGCCGGTCCCGTTGATGGGGGAGCCGGCTTCGACGAACTCGTTCAGATATGCAAGAATGTCGTCTTTCCTCTTAAGAGAAGGACGTTCGAAGCAAAAACGTTCATTCATTTTTAGTCCCAATTATTTTTGTTTTTATTCTTCTTATAGGCCTTGGCCCATTTGGATATCTGCTTTTTCTTTGCGTAATTCCGTGTGTTTTCTGTGCCAAGGTTTTGATACAGCAGCAGACGTTCTTCCGACAGTTCTCCGCGCGCAATTGCGGCTCTGACAGCGCAGCCTGGCTCGGTCTCATGTCTGCAGTCACTGAATCGGCACTGCCTCTCAAGCGCAACGATGTCAGAAAACGTATCCTCGATCCCTTGCTCCACGCCTGCCATGCCGATCTCACGCATGCCCGGTGTATCAATGATGGATACACCGTTTTCCAGCAGGATCAGCTGACGATGGGTCGTAGTATGCCGGCCTTTGGAATCCGAAGACCGGACATCCCCGGTCTTCATCACGTTCGCCCCGAGAACGGCGTTCAACAGCGTCGATTTTCCGGCGCCGGAAGATCCCATGAAGCAGATCGTATTTCCAGGCTGCAGATATTCTTCCAATGCTTCCATGCCGATCCCAAACAGAGAAGAGACCGCGTGGACACGGATCTTCTCGGAGATCGTTTCCACTTCCATGATATAGCGGCCTGTGTCATTGCATAGGTCGGCCTTGGTCAGGATGGCCACGGGAATGGCACCGCCCTGCAGTGCGACGCTGGCATAGCGGGCGATCCGATTGTAACTATAATCCTCGTTCATAGCCGTGACGATAAAGAGATAGTCGACGTTCGCGGCCATATACTGGGAAACGCCGGTCTTGGATTGATCCGGCCGCCGCAGTAGTCCGGTCCTTTCACAGACGGATAGTATGATGGAATCGCCCGTTCGATTGTACTGGAAAGTGACGTAGTCCCCGACGACCGGCAGCTGGTCCGCGTCTTGTTCGTAAAAGCTTCCCTTCAGTTTCGCTGGCAGTTCCTGCTCCCAGAATTGAATGATATATCTGTTCTTGCGCACCTCGGCGATCCGGCCGAGCTTTTCTTTATGCAGCCACTGGCAGGAGAGCCGCAGCGGTTTGTAGTAGGGGAACTGCCGGGTGTAGGCCTCGATCTCCGATGCATCCTCGCAGGTCTCGAAGACCGGAGCTTCGTAGAAGGTCCCATGGACTTGCGCAAAGCCTTCATGGAGCGGCAGGGCCATAAACGCATCTGCATTGCCGAAGGCTGGATGCACGATCCCGAAATGATCGCAGGTCCTGAACCCGAATTTGGGGTAATAGTCAGGTTCGCCGGTGATGACGATCCCTGGGAATTCGGTTTGCCTGGCAAGTTCGATGAAAGTATGCATGAGTTCAGCTCCGACACCGGAGGCAAACAGGGTCGGCTCCACGGCGAGGGGGCCGAAGGTGAGGACTTCATGCACCTGATCCCCATCGACCACGGTAGATCTGGATGCAAAAATGGCACCGACGATCCGCCCGTCGACTTCGGCGACCCGGCTCAGTTCGGGCAGATATTCTTCTGCTGCCCGCAGTTTATGGACCAGCAGATGCTCATTGCAGCCGGGGCCGTGCAGGTTCCAGAATGCCCGAAGCACCATATGTTCCGTGTTGTAATGATCTTCTTGTGTTTCTTTTCTTATGATGATGTTCAATGCAGGATATCTCCATTTTCTCTTGATTTTGATTCTTTTCGTTGACAGATCGTATGGAGACCCCGGGATTTTGGACAATAAAAAACCGTGACAAGGATGCCACGGTTTATGAGTGTACGTTAACAGATCCTTACCGGATCAGGAAGGATAAACCGAGGTCATCATACGAAAATCCAATACAATAGCCATTTTCTTCGCAGTCATCATGATTTCCTCGCTTTCCTTAAGATTTGCAACTCTGCCGCTGATTCTATCAGATTATTCAGCTGCTGTCAATATCATCCTGCAGAAATCCTCGATCTCGGCCTTCCTGGCTGCTACAGCCTCTTTATATTCCACGGAACACAGACCGAGCCTGCCGCAGCACTCGATCTCCAGATGGCCGTAAAAATGTTCGATGCTGCCGATGATCCGTTCACATTCCTTCATGCCGGGACCGGTACGCAGGGCGATCGCGTAGCCTTTCTTGCCGGAGGGGATCGCCTTATGCGGTTCATGCGTATTGCACCAGGGCGTACATCTGTCGATGAAGGATTTGAACTGGCCGGGAATATCCGCCCAATAGGAAGGGGAGACCGTAATGATGATGTCCGCTGAAGCGAATTCGCTCATCAGAGCGTCCACGTCATCGTGTTGGATGCATTCCGCCGTGGTATGGCAGCTCCGGCAGCCTTTGCAGAACGCGAAATGATAGTCGTCGATACAGACGGTCTTCGTGTCGAAATGAGGGGATAGCTGCATAGAGACGATCCGAACGATCTCCGCCGTCGCTCCGGTGCGGACTGGGCTTGCGTTGATGACGAGAGCTTTCATAAAATACCTCCTTGCGCATATGCGGCCGGATCTTCCAACAGCGGCCGGCACCAGGACAGTACCGTCCGCTTCATGGACATAACGTCCAGGACACCGTAGGCGAAGCCCTTGCGCAGCAGTTCTTCCGGAATGAAAGAATCATACTTGTCAAAGAGGGGCACTTCGCCGGGGTAGACCAGTTCCATGGGGTCGAAGTCATTGGAAGCCTCCTCACCCACCACCTGGAAGAATTCATCAGGCGTGGCTTTCATGGTGAACTGCATGAAATAGGGACGGGACGAGGAGAGACCTTTGAGGCCGAGCCGGGCGGCGCAGCGCAGTTTCAGAAAACGTTCCAAGGCCAGAAAGGAGTAGGAGCCCAGCCATGGGAAGAGACAGTACATCTGCCCACCCAGGCAGATCAGAGGCTGACGCAGAAGGCCGCTGTTATATGCTGCCTGACGAGCCAGCCGCAGACGCGTCTGACCGCTGGCCATCAAATACGGATAGGTCTTATCCTCCTCCAGCACCTTGCGCATGCGCAGCAGGATCCGGTCATGGATATCGCCCGCGCACTGGCCGAAATAAGCGGGGACTTTGCCCAGTACGGGTTCGCAGTAGATCAAGTGGCGCTTCGGATCGATCTCGTCCACGGTCCAGACATGGCCGGCCAGGGCGATCTTTTCCCCCACGGGCGGCGGTTGGACGATGGTGCCGATGTCCTGCCCTTCGCAGCGGACCGTGAATTCCTCGCTGTCCTGGAAGACGGCCAGAAACTTGTAGGAGGAGATCTCCCGCTCGCCGGCGAGGCCTACGATCAGGCCGCCCTCGTCTGTGCGCTGCAGCTGTTCTGTTTCGATCAGATGCAGGAGCAAAGTGCGGTAGTCCTCCATCGTGATGCGGTGGAAAGGACTTAATGTAAGCACGCGGGCTGCCAGTTCTTTCGGAGTCAGTTCTCCGCAGGAAGCCAGTGTGCAAAGCGTTTGGTGATACAGCAGGCTGAAGGGCAGACGGTCCAGCCTCGTGGGCTCGACCCAGCGGTCCTCCAGATAGAGCTGGATCAGCGCGATGCCTTGGAGCAGCGTCCAGGGCAGAGTCTCCGGCAGCATGGCCCGCGGCTCGGATTCATCCTCCCGGATGACAAAGTACATTTCCGGCGGCTGTCCGCGGCGGCCAGTGCGGCCCATGCGCTGCAGGAACGAAGACACCGTGAAAGGGGCGTCGATCTGGAAGGCACGCTCCAGCCGGCCGATGTCGATACCCAGTTCGAGTGTGGCCGTGGTGACAGTGGTCTGCAGCTGCTCCTCGTCCTTCATGACGGTCTCGGCCGTTTCACGATAGGAAGCGGAGAGATTGCCATGATGGATCAGAAAGCGGTCCGGCTCATGCTGTGCGTAGCAATAGCTGCGCAATGTGGTCGTGACGGCCTCGCATTCCTCGCGGGAGTTGACGAAGACCAGGCATTTTTTGCCGCGGGTATGTTCGAAGATATATTTGAGTCCGGGATCGGAACGCCTGGGCGCCAGGTCGGTGGGTGTGTCTAAAGCCAATTCCGCAGGCCGCCCGGGGATCAGATCCCCATCCGGCTCGGTCTCGATCAGTGCGGAAGCGGCGGCTTCCAGCAGTTCCGGCCCTTTTTCCTCGTTTTCATCCCGCTGCACATAAAAGTGCTCCATGGAAAGACGCCAGCGGATGCCTTTGGCTTCGATCTTCGGAACGAGGGTCTCACGGGAAGTACCGTGCGCCAGAAAGGCCGCCACAGTCTCGGGATCCCCGATGGTGGCGGAAAGGCCGATGCGCCTGGGATCCGCGCCGGACAGACGGCAGAGCCGTTCGATGAGACAGAGGGTTTGAGCACCGCGGTCCGCCCGCATCAGAGAATGGACTTCATCGATGACGATATAGCGCAGATCGCTGAACAGGGTGCTGATATAATTGTGCTTGTGCATCAGCAGGGATTCCAACGATTCCGGCGTGATCTGCAGGATGCCGGAAGGATGCTTCAAAAGCTTGTTTTTATGGGTCTGGGAAACATCGCCATGCCAGTGCCAGACCGGGATGCCCGCCTCCTGGCAGAGATCGTTCAACCGCTCGAACTGATCGTTGATCAGCGCTTTTAAGGGTCCGATATACAAGGCGCCGACGGAACGGGGCGGATCCTCCACGAACTCGGTGAGGATGGGAAAGAACGCGGCCTCGGTCTTGCCGGACGCGGTGGAGGCGGTGAGCAGCAGATGACAGTCCGAATGGAAGATGGCATCGCCCGCAGCGACCTGGATCGCCCTGAGCGACTCCCAGTTGTTCCGGTAGATAAAGTCCTGGATGAAAGGAGCGTAACGGTCAAAGATGCTCATAGTTCGAACTCCGCGAAACCTGCTTCTTCCGCTTCTTCCTCACCGGGCAGCAACACTTGATAGCTGCCTTCTCCGATGAGCCGCCGTACGTCCATGGCAGGATTCTGATATAAAATATCCATCAGCTCGATAAAATCCCGAATGACCTCGCGCGGCGTGATGTGGGAAGCAGCGCCGACGCGGCCGAATTCGGCCTGCAGGAAGGCGATGCGGTCCTCCTGGGTCAAGCGGACCTCATAATCATAGAGCACAGCGTGGATCTCGGCCAGCTTCTCCGTAAGGACCAGCAGTTCTTCGTTGGTCAGCGGCACCAGTCGAATGATCGGGGCCAGCATGTCCTTTATGCCATCGGTCGCAAACCGGCCCTCTGACAGACGGGAGCGCAGGGCTTCATAACTGTAGATGCCGCGCCGGGTATCCTCGATGCACTGCGGCGTACCGCAGAAGACGAAGCCCACATAGGGAGCCTTGCCCTGCAGCGTGTCGTTGTAGAGCGTCAGGATCTTCTCGTAATTGTATTGGCGGGTGATGCTGTTGGGGATCTTATAGATGTTGACCAGTTCATCGATGAGGATGAGCATGCCGCTGTAGCCCGCTTTTTTCAGGAAAACGGCGAACAATTTGATATACTCGTACCAGTCATCGTCCGTGATGATGATATTGACGCCAAGAGCGGCGCGGGCTTCGGTCTTGGTGCCGTACTCCCCGCGGAACCACTGGATGACCCGTGCTTTAAGATCATCGTCACCCTGTACGTAAGCCTGATAATACAAAGTCAGCAAGCGGGCGAAATCGAATCCATGGACCAGTTCATTGAGGGACATGATGACCTCGCGGATGCGAATCTCGGTACGGGCGGAAAGGCGCGGATCGGTCGCGGAAAGACCTGCTTCCGCTGCAGCCTCGGCCTGGACATTGCTGATCCAGCGGTCCAGGATCAGACCCAGAGCCCCGCCTTCAGGACGGGTCTTCGTAGAGAGATTGCGGATCAGTTCCTTATAGGTAGCCAGTCCCTGACCGTGCGTGCCCTGCAGCCGACGTTCGGGACTTAAGTCCGCGTCGGCGACGACGAAGCCGCGGTCCATGCAGTGGCTGCGCAGCGTCTGCAGCAGGAAGGTCTTGCCGCTGCCGTATTTACCGCATAAAAAGCGGAAAGAAGCGCCGCCGTCCGCGATGATGTCCACGTCGTGGAGGAGGGCCGTGATCTCCGCCTCGCGGCCTACCGTGATATAAGGCAGACCGATGCGCGGGACGACACCGCCCTTCAGGGAATTCATGACCGCGGAAGCGATCCGTTTGGGTATTTTCATGATTGGATCAATCCTTTCAGATCATCGATATAATCCTCGACCGGTACCGGCCGGTCCCCATCCCATTCGATGGCGGTATCGGCCAGAAGATCGTACAGTGCTTCGTTGATATGGTCCACCAGGACCGAGAGGATCAGGCCTTCGGAAGCCAGCAGATCCTCGTAAGACCGGCCTTCCAGGAGAGCGCGAAGAAAAGCTTGTTCCGTAGAAGATAAGGGCCCGACCGCCGGCTCCTGTACCAGAACAACGGGTGCTGCCGGCACGGCTTCCGGTTCGGTTTCTTCTTCCACGATGAGCCGGTCCATGGTGCGGGCAGAGGAGGCGCGGATGGCTGCAAGGCCCGAGAGATCGAAAGTCAGCTTTGCGGCTTCACGTGCTTTGGCTTCAGCCTCGGCAGCTGCCTGCTCTTTTTGGTCGTCCTGAATGATCCGGACCAACAGCGTCTCCACATATTTGGGAGTCCGACCGTCGTCCCGCAGTTTTGCATCGAAACTATATTGATCCCGCAGGATACGGTCGCAGCTTTTGAGCAGGTGCCCCAGTTCTTTGCTGCCGTGCGGCTTGCCTTGATACCGTGTCACGGTCCACCAGCGGCCGCGGCATTGGTACGTCATATATGGACTGACCTGGTAGGAATAGTCTGGATGTGTCGTGTGATCGTAGAAGATGGCGTTACGGAAAAGCACGTAGCTGGACGCAGCCTGACGGCCGAACAGACTCTCAGAAAGAGAGTTTTTCCGGTGCTTTTCATAATAAGCAGACAGCGCATCGAACAAACGGGAGACCACACGCGCTGTCAGCTCCGGATATTGTTTATAGAAGGGCGAACGGTCAAGAGAATAGGAAGAGAGGGAGAGCAGGGCATGCAGAAAGGTAACATCGTCATGATCCTGCTTCCGCAGGACGACAGAAAGCGCATGATCGAAAGCCTCCTGCTCCGGATCGGCCAGAAGCGCGGTGTCCAGATGATAATACAGGACAAAGTCCCGCAGCCAGTGGGCGGCATCTTCCTGAGATAACGGATCGGCTTTGATCAGCAGATGGAGGATGCTTGTCAGCTTTTCGTAGCCATCTTCCGCATTCTCCGCGCCGATCAGATGCAGCAATTCAAATGTATGCAGCTTATAATAATCCGGACAGCCGATGACTTCCTGCCCGCGGCGGTACCGGGTGCGCCAGGTGAAATACCCGCGCAGCTGCGCGTTCGTCAGCGATTGGTAGGTAGGCAGATAGTGCATGGAAAGCCCGTTGTAGGGCTGCGTATCCTCATAGTGTTCCATGAAACGGGCCTGATGGAAAAAGACTTCCTCGCGCGGCATATAGAGCGCATCTGTGGAGGAGGCCATGCGACGCATCTGCTCGAAGACCGGAGGCACGGAGGGCACGGAGACCGGTTCCGGCTTGCGCGGCTCCGGACGTTTCAGGTCAGAAGCCCGTCGGATGATCGGCTCATCGCGGTAGACCATGGACTGCATGTTTTTCCGGGTCTTGAGCGCGTCGTTGAGGGTGCTGCCCAGAATATCAAGGATGCGTTTTCCAAGATCGGACATTTACGGGCCTCCTTTCCTGATGAGAATGCGAACAAATGTTTCTGTCATTATAACACAATCCAAACAGTGGCGCAAGCCTTAAGGATCGTGTAATATAGCTTTTACTTGCGTATTCTTGACATATGTGGTAGAATGTCTGTTGCATCATATTTATTGAAAGAGGTGGGTTCATGCTCAGCCGTGAAAAGATCCGCATGATGGCGCAGGCGGCCGTGTACGAAAAATCGTACTACCGTAAGGATATGTTCGTCGAGCGCTATTTCAAGAACGATTATATCGGTCTGGAACGTTTAAAAACGAAGATCTGGATGACCGTTTTTTTCGTCGCGTATATAGCGGCTTATATTTTCGATCTGGTCTATATCGAGCAGATCGACCTGCTGCATTTCAATTATAAACAGTTCGCGATCAAAGCCGTCATCGTATATCTGATACTCAGCGTGATCATCTCGGTACTGACATCGGCGGTATATGGGCCGAAGTATGAGCGAGCCAGCCGCCGGATGAAAGCGTATTACGATCAACTGGAAAAGATCAATCTGAAAGGCTAAAAGACGATTCATGAAGATCATATATCTGATTCGCGGCATCATTGCCAAGACGATCAAATTCGTCAATCTGCCGCTGCTGCTGTTCATCAAATTCGTAGCCTATTTCTGGCTGTTCCATTACGTCGTGGGTATTGATGGCTTCCTGCCGGGTCTTAAGATCAATTCTTTCATGGTCCAGGTAGCCCTGGCCGTCATCTCCACCATCCTGCCCAACCGCTGCGGCGTTCTTCTGGCGATCCTGCTGGGACTGGCCAATATCTGGAAGATCACCATGCTGGGCACGGCTGTGACGGGTGTTCTGTTCCTTGTGGTCTATATCACCACGAGCCGCCTGTTCCCGGATCAGGTCTATATGCTCATCCTGGTTCCGCTGGCGCTGCATTACAAGCTGTACCTCATGCTGCCGGTCGTGGCGGGCATGTACATCGGCGTCATTTCCATCATTCCGATGATCCTCGGCGTCGTGTTCTCCATCCTGCTGGGCCTGCTGCCCGAGTTCATGAAGCTGCAGATGCCTGCTAAGGTAGACGAAGTGCCGCAGATGCTGGCCAACGTCTTCAAATATGTATTCAACCAGGTCTTGCATAACGACACGCTCATTTTCCTGATGATCCTCTTCACGGTCATCGTGGTCCTCATCTATCTGCTGCGCAAGATCGATGTCAATTACGCCAATTATATCGCGATCCTGGCCGGATGCGCCGTTGGCGTGGTCTGTATCTCCATGGCGCGGATGACGTTCGCCATCCCGGATTCGTCCCAGACGGTCCTGAAATACGCGATCGGTACGTTCCTGATCCTGGCTTTCTGTGAGTTCTTCCGAACGGCGCTCAATTACGAGGCCATACAACGGCTGGCATTCGAGGATGATGAATACCAGTACCATGTCACCGTCATCCCGAAGGTCGGTATCCCGGATTTTGACAAACCGAAGAAGGAAGAACCGGAACCAGAACCGGTGGAGGAGGACGATGATGATACGCCGGAGCTGACCGTCGATACCAAGCATGGACCGCGCAGACGCGAGCCGTTGGATATTCCGCCGGCACCTGTCCCAAACCGGCCTGCAGAGCGCAAACCGGTCGAAGAACATACCCGCCGCATAGAAGCGGTGCAGGAACCGCCGAAGGCTCCTGAGAAAGTCCCGATGCTGCAGGAATCGCAGGAGCAGGTGGAAGAGCTTTGGCCTGATGCTCCGCAGCAGGAAGCAGCGGAGGAGATCCCGTTCCAGCTGGAACCGCAGCCTGAGATCCCGGAAGCGCAGATCCCGGAAACGCCCGCACCCGCTCCGGAAACCCCGGCGAAGTCGGTAGACGCGGAAGATACCAATGCCATCGGCAGCTTCTTTGTAGAAGAATAAAACCAAACCCTTTCCCGAAAAATTAACGGGAAAGGGTTTTATTTTGCTTGGAATAATGGTATACTTTATACAATAATGGAAAAGTATGCACGGAGGAAGATGCAGCTATGGTACAATTCTTCGAATCACTGTTAGACTGGAGGTCGGATCTGGCCGCTTGGGCCATCCCATCGTTCCATGTGACCGATGTGATCGATATCCTCGTCGTTGCATTCATCATCTACGAGATCTTAAAAGGAATCCGCCGTACCGGCGCCTGGATCCTGCTGCGAGGGATCCTGATTTTGATGGGCATCGCTGCTGTTTCTGCCCTTTTGCAACTGAAGATGACCCTCTGGATCTTCCAGGCAACGATCAGTGTGGGCATCCTCGCGGTCATCATCATCTTCCAGCCGGAACTGCGCCGGGCACTGGAACAATTGGGCCGCGGCACCTTCCTTTCATCCATCATGGGTCAGGACGACAATACGCTGGAAAAGCAGAACGTCGAATCCATCATCGATGCACTGGAAAAGATGGCGGCGGTCAAGACCGGAGCGCTCATCTGCCTGCAGCAGACGGTACCGCTTACGACCTATGAAGAGACGGGCATTCCGCTGGATGCGGCCATCAGTTCTCAGCTCATCCTCAATATATTTGAAAAGAATACACCGCTGCATGATGGTGCGGTCATCGTCCGTGACAACCGTATCATGGCGGCTACCTGTTATCTGCCGCTGACTGAAAACTCCAGTATCAGTAAGGAGTTGGGTACCCGCCACCGTGCCGCCCTGGGCCTTTCCGAAGTGTCAGACAGCAAGATCCTCATCGTTTCCGAGGAGACAGGTTCCATCTCTTTGGCGGAAGGCGGCCGGCTGTACCGCGACGTCGATGGACCGTTCCTGCGCAAGATGCTGATCACACCGGTCGACGAGAAGACGAAACGCAAGACGCTTCGCGACATCTTCAAAAAGAAGGAGCGCTGAGCCGTGAAAGAAAAATTTATCGATCTGTTCATCAAAAACTGGCACTGGAAGATCCTGGCTCTGGTCGCTGCCTGTTTGTTCTGGTATGCGTATATGAACATCCAGAATCCGGTGGCCACCGAGACCATCAGCGGTGTCAAGGTCAAAGTGCTCAACTACGATGAGTTTCTCGCCAAAGGCAAAAATGTGGAGTTTGATGATAAAACGCTGGACTTCAACAATCTGTCTCTGAATATCACCGTGCGCGGCCGTTCCACGTTGCTGGCCAATCTGGTCGAGCAGAAGGACCGGGCGTTCAACATCTGGATCGATCTGTATGAACTGTCTGAAAACGACGACAGACTGAGCATCCACTATGAGTTCGCGCCGAGTTATCGGGCTGCGTACAGCAATGTACAATTCGTCACTCTGTATAATCAAAGCTATTATGCCGTCAATGTGGATGAGGATGTCACCAAGACGGTTCCTTTGGAGTATCAGATCGTCGGGTCTCCGGCAGAAGGCTATACCTACATCGAGAATGACACGAATACCATGCTGACGCCGACGGAGATCACACTGTCCGGGGCACAGGCGGATCTGGACGAGGTGGAATCGGCGCAGATCATGGTCAGCGTGGAAGGTCTTAAAGCCAACGTCGCCCTCTCTGAGCCGATCATGTATTACGATGCGGACGGCAGCCGGATCTATCTGTCCAGCACGGTCAGCACGTCTGCGGACGCGGCGACACTCTATATTCCGATCTATCAGGTCAAGACCATCCCCTTTGAGGTACGCTTCAATGGCGATACGCAGGAAGGGTATCTCTATCAGAAAGACGCAGAGCTTTCTGCGGATTCGGTGGTCGTCTACGGACAGGAAAGCGACCTTAAAGACATCGAATCTATTCCGCTGCCGATCGATCTGACGCAGTACTCCGGTGCGGCGACGGAAGTGTTCAATGTGGACGATGTGCTGGCGTCCCTGTATCCGAATGGTGAAGTGCGCTATTACAGCGGCTCCAAGACGGTCCGTGTCAGCTTCACGGTCGCGGAGATCGTTGAGCAGGATATGAGGGTACCGGTCTCGCAGATCGTGGTACATGGATTGCCCGACGGTTGGTCCTTGTCGTTTGTAGAAGAAGATCTGGCCTTTATGGTACGTGGGACGCAGACGCAGCTGAATGCGTTGGAAGACCAGCTGGGCCTGGTCAAGGTCACCGTGAACGCATCCGGACCTACCGCAGGGCGGCAGGAGCTGACTGCGACGATCGCGCTGCCTCAAGGCCCGGGAGCGAAGCTTGTCAATGACACGGTCCCGGTCCCGGTCCTTCTGGAAGAACCGGCCGCGGTCGAGGACAGTAAGAAAGATAAAGGAGAATAAGTATATTGGCCTCCGTTATTAGCAAGAAAGCATTGAAATACGTCAGCGGACGCTGGGGCAAGGAGGACGAGGATCCGGAGCTGGATCTGCATCAGACGGAGGATTTCTTCGTATCCATGATGCGGAAGGACGACTGGATCCTGGACGATCAGACCTGGAACGATCTGGACATGAACCGTGTCTACAAAAAGATCAACCGGACGTTCAGCAGTGCCGGCCAGCAGTGTCTCTACAACACGATGCGCATCCTGCGTTTCGACGAGGAAGAACTCAAACGCCGCGACCGCGTGATACAATTCTTCCAGCATAATAAAGAGGAGCGTGAGACGATACAGGCTGCCCTGCATTACATCGGCAAAGAACGGTTCGATGGTGCATGTTCGCTCCTGTTCAAAGGTGCGCCGGAACTGCCGTCCTACGTTTCCTGGTTCGTCCCCATGACGATCGCTATGATCGTTTCCCTTATCCTGATCCCGTTTTTAGGGATGCGGGCGTTCTTCCCGGCATTGATCTTTTTCATCGCCAATGTGGTACTGCACAATCGCTTCAATGTGCATACCGACGCGACTGTGCCGGCGATCCTCTATATCGGTAAAATGCTCCGGGCAGCGGAGGAGATCGCGAAACGCGACGACCCGCAGATCCGGGAGTATAATGATTTCTTCCGTAAATGCAATACGAAATGCGCGGCGCTGAAGCGGAAAACGCGCAGTATGGGCGTGATCGCGGATGATCCTCTGGGCATAGCCGAGATCGTCAATATGGTCTTTCTGGTCCAGGCCCGCGGCTATGTCCGCTGCCTGCATGACGTGGAGGAGAATGCGCCGGTGCTTCGGGTCCTGTACCGCCGTTTGGGTGAGTTGGACGCGCTGCAGTCCGTGGCTTCCTACCGCCGCGGCCAGCGTACCTGCAGCACCCCGGAATTCGTGGAGGATATGGCCTATCTGGAGGCCGATACCATCGTCCATCCCCTGCTGCGGGAGGCGGTCGCCAACTCCATCACCATGCAGGACCGCAACGTTGTGATCACCGGATCCAATATGTCCGGTAAATCCACGTTCCTCAGGACCATCGCCATCAATGCGATCACCGCGCAGACTATATATACGGTGTCCGCCAAGCATTATAAAACTTCGTTTTTCCAGATCCTGACTTCGATCAGTCCTTCGGATGATCTTATGGAGGGCACCAGTTATTATATGGCGGAAGCGGAAGCCTTGCTGCGGATGCTGCACATCCTGAACGAGGACCGTTGTTCTCTGCTGATCATCGACGAGATCTTCCGCGGCACCAATCCGACGGAACGTGTGGCCGCCGCTTCGGCGCTGCTGGATTATCTGGCCGGTCACAATACCATGGTCATGGTCGCGACCCACGACATCGAGATCACCCAGAAGGTGGCGGACAAATACGACAGTTATCACTTTACGGAACACGTGACCAAAGACGCGCTGGAGTTCGATTATACACTGCGTCCCGGCGTACTCAAGAGCCCGAACGGTATCCGGATCCTGGAGTATATCGGATATCCGGAGGAGATCGTGCAGGAGGCGCTGAAGACGGTCTCGGAGCGTTCTGAAGAAGGAGAAACAGAATGAAGACTTTGGAAGAGATGGCAGCCCGTTTTGCGGACCGATTGAACCGTGATATCGTCTGCGCCTGCGGCCAGACCCATCGGGCCGACATCGATTATGTCCTGATCGGAGAGGATGCGGTCAAATGCGTGCCGCGCGTCATGCGGCGCAAAGGTTATAAGACAGCGCTCATTCTGGCGGATGAAAATACCTGGGAAGTCGCCGGCAAGACGGTGCGTGACGTGATCCGCAAGTCCAAATTCAAGTCCTGGAACCATGTGTATCAAAGGGATGGTGAGACTTTGTGCGCGGATGAACGAGCCATGGATGAAGGTGCGGAAGCCTTCCTGGCATGCCCACAGCGTCCGGATGTGTTGATCACAGTCGGCACCGGTACATTGAACGACTTGGGCAAGCAGATCGCAGCCGCAATGGATGTGCGCTGCTGGAATGTGGCTACGGCCGCTTCTATGGATGGTTTTGCTTCCACCGTCGCTGCGCTGACCCGGGGCAACCTGAAGGTCACTGAATATTACACACCGCCGGAAGTCATCATCGGTGATACCCGGATCCTGAAAACAGCACCGCGCGAGATGACGCTGGCGGGCATCGCGGATATGGCGGCCAAGTACAACGCCCGTCTGGACTGGCGTATCAGCCGCATCATCAACCGGGAACATTACTGTGATCTGATCGCGGACGGCATGCTGGCCGTGACAGACGATATCATCGACCTGGCATTGGAAGCGCCGGAAGAGGGAGAATTCTCCGATGCGCTGCTGGAGCGCCTGATGGAAGGCCTGGTCCTGTCCGGCGTGTATATGAGTTACGCCGGTAACTCCCGCGCCGCTTCCGGAGCCGAACATCACTTCTCTCATTTCTGGGAGATGTGGCTGCAGGTCAATGGCAAACCGCCGATCTACCATGGCGTCAAAGTCGGTGTCGGCTCTATGACCATGGCGGACCTGTATCCCGCCTATCTTGGGTTTAGGATCGATGAAGCCAAAGCCCGCGAACGACTGGAAGCATTTGACGAAGCGGCGGAGATCGAGACATTGAAGCAGGTCTACGGGGATGCTGCGCCGATGCTTTTGGCCGACTATGCGTATGGCAAAGCCGATCGTCTGAAGAGGCTCCTGGTGGAGATCGAGAAGCAGGCGGAGATCGAGGCGGAGATCCGTGCCATGATGCCGCGTCTGGAACGCATGAAGCAAGCACTGCTGCACATCGGGGCAAAGACCCGATGGGAACAGCTGCCCAATATCGGCGAAGTGCAGGCACGGCAGGCCATGCGCTATTGCAAAGCGATGCGTCCCCAGTTCACGTTGCTGCAGTTGATTCACGACACATACTGGCCCATCGACAGGTATGAAGAAGCCTGGGTCAAGGGCTTAGAGTATAAGGAGGACACCATGGAAGCAGACGAGATCAAGATCGAAGAACAGATCGAAGAAGTCAAGCCGGAAGCGGTACCTGCGGAAACGCCGGCACCGAAAAAACGCGGCCGTAAGCCGGGCAGCAAGAACAAGCCGAAGACTGAAAAGAAAGCCGCGGAAGCGCCAAAACGCCGTGGCCGCCCGAAGAAGGTCGTAGAGGAGGCGCCGCAGACCGCGCCTGCCCCAGCAGCGCCGAAGGTCGTGCGCAAGAAGAAGGAAGAGCTGCCGTACTGGCTGCTGTAAGTCATATACTGCAGGTAACAATGACCCGGACCTGAAGAGCTTCAGATCCGGGTTTCTATGCGCAGGCAGAGTGGGCTTGTCCCGATGAAGGAGGTGAGAGCGTGTCATCAGAACATGTCGTTTCGGTCCGTCAGATGGTCGAATTCGTACTGCGCAGCGGGGATATCGATGGTGGATTCTCCAGCGTCCGGCGCGCTCAGGAAGGGACACGGCTGCACCAGAAGCTGCAGCGGCAGGCCATGAAGGACTCCGACTATCGCAAGGAGGTCTATCTTTCCACCGAAGTCCAGAAGGAGCAGGTGCGGCTGACCGTGGAAGGCCGAGCCGACGGTATCTTCACCCGCACATCCGAAGAGGGGGAGCCGCTGGTCATCATCGATGAGATCAAATCCGTGACGGAGGAGCTGGATGAGATCACGGAGGAGACCCATCCGCTGCATTGGGCCCAGGCAGCCTGTTATGCGTACATGTACGCCCTTGAGGAAGACCTGACCCAGGTCGAAGTGCGCCTGACGTATATCCACGCAGAAACGGAAAGTGTGCGCTATCTATATCACGCTTTTTCACTGGCCGAACTGGAAGCCATCTTCCAGCGGCTGACGGATCTGTATTTCGTATGGGTCCTGCGTCAGGATGAGTGGGAGCAGCTGCGTGACCGTTCGCTTTCGGAGGTCTCCTTCCCATTCCCAGCGTACCGACCGGGCCAGCGGGCGATGGCTGCCTATGTTTTCAACGCGATCCGCGATGGCGTCAAGGCTTTCCTGCAGGCACCCACCGGCATCGGTAAGACCATCTCCGCCCTCTTTCCCGCCATCAAAGCGATGGAAGCGGGGCTGACCGATAAGGTCTTCTATATCACAGCCAAACATACCACAGGACTCGCGGCCATGGACGCTGCGGCCAGACTGCAGGCAAACGGCGCGCGCATCAAGATCATCGAGATCTCATCCAAGGACTCCATGTGCCCTTTGGAAAAGCGCAGCTGCCATCCGGCAGATTGTCCCATGGCCAGAGGCCATTTCGACCGGGTGAACCAGGCGGCTTTGGAGATCCTTTCCCGGGAGGACCGGTTGACCTCCGATCAGATCCGTGCCTGGGCTGAGCAGTACCAGGTCTGCCCCTTTGAACTGTCGCTGGATCTTTCGACCTGGGCAGACGTGGTCATCTGCGATTATAACTACGTGTTCGATCCCAGCGCTTCCCTGAAACGCTTTTTTTCCGAGCGCCGTACGAACTATACGGTCCTGGTGGATGAAGCCCATAACCTGGTGGACCGGGCCCGCGACATGTACAGTGAGACGCTGGAAAAAGAAGCCTTCCTCAAACTGAAGAAGGCATTGAAAGATCGCCCGATGACAGGTTCCACAGCTGCCATGAAAGCCTGTGATCGTGTCAATAAGATCTTCCTGCGGATCAAGAAGGAATGCCCGGAGGAGAGCCGGTACAGTACCATCGCCGGGCCGCCGGACGACCTGATCCTGGCGCTCAGACGCTTCAATGAGAGCATGGAGCTGGTCCTGCAGAACTGGCACGGCAATGCGCCGGATGACTGGCTGGACGTATATTTCGCGTCGCTGAGTTTCATCCGTGTGGCGGAACAGATGGATGAGCATTACATCACCTATGTGGATCAGACCCGCAAGTCGATGTCCATCAAATTGTTCTGCTATCACCCGGCAGGTGCTTTGAACCAGGTCTATCAGATCCTGGGCAGTGTCATCTTTTTTTCCGCGACGCTTATGCCGGCGCCGTATTACAAGGAATTCCTCGGTGCGACGGAGGAAGACCTCATGGCAGGACTTCCGTCGCCCTTCGATCCGGCACGCCGGCTGATCATGATCGATGACAGCATCCCGCTGACCTATCAGCATCGGGACGCGAACGTGGGTCAGGTCGCCCAGCGTATCCATGAAGCTGTCCATGTGCGTGCCGGCAGTTATTTCATTTTCTTTCCCTCCTTTGCCTATATGCGAAAGGTGTTGGAGGCGTACCGGGGCGACTATCCGGAGGATGCGGTGATCGAGCAGGAGACTGGCATGAGCGATGAAGCGCGTCTGGCTGTGCTTAGCCAGATGCAGGACGATGGGACCCTGCGGCTGGTCTTCGCGGTCCTGGGCGGCGTCTTTTCTGAAAGCGTGGACCTTGTGGGCGATCGGTTGATCGGAGCGATCATCGTTACGGTCGGACTGCCGCAGATCGGGTTCGAGCGGGATCAGATCCGTGCGCAGATGGACGAGCGCCTGGGCGAGGGCTTCGCCTACGCGTACAGCTATCCCGGCATGGGAAAAGTGCTGCAGGCGGCTGGCCGCGTCATCCGGACGGAGGAAGATAAAGGGCTCGTCCTGCTGATCGATGAGCGCTACCGCAATGCGTCGTATCAGAAGCTTTTGCCCGCGGACTGGTTCCCGATCCGCCGGGTCGATGCGACGACGATGACAGATGTGATCAAACGATTCTGGAGTGAATGATATGCAATTTTGTTCTTTGGCCAGCGGAAGTAATGGCAATTGCTACTATATCCGCTGCGGACGGACCGGGGTGCTGGTCGATATCGGCATCACGACCAAACGGGTCGAGATGGCCCTGCGGGAGATCGGGGTGGATCCGGCGGGGATCCGTGCGGTCCTGATCACGCACGAGCACAGCGACCATGTACAGGGGGTCGGCGTCTGGGCCAGGCGGTACCGCATACCGATCCTGGCTTCGGAGCGCACGCTGCAGACACTGGTCTCCATGTCTTCCACGGGCGCCATTCCACCGGAGCTTTTGTATCCTGTGCAGGCCGGCCGCCGTTATTACGCGGAGGACCTGACGATCGAGCCCTTCGCGGCGTTCCATGACGCGGCTGATCCCTTGGGCTTCAGTCTGACCGACGGGGAGAAACGGATCACGATCATGACGGATACAGGCATGGTTTCGGAGGATATGATCCGCTTGCTGAAGACGTCGGATCTGGCGGTCCTGGAAAGCAATTATGACGTGCGCATGCTGATGACGGGCCCCTATCCACCCCAGTTGAAGAAACGGATCCACAGCAACGTCGGGCATCTGTCCAATCTGGATTGCGGGCAGATCCTGAAGTCGATCCTGCAGATCAACCCGGATCTGATCGTGTATCTCGGCCACTTAAGCCAGGAAAACAATACACCGGAACTGGCCTACAACACGGTGCGCAGCATCATCGCGGAAGCGATCCCGCCGGAGAGCGTGGACTTGCGGCTGACGCACAGAGGAGCAAGAACGGAGATCGTGACCTTATGAAATACGGAGTCATAAAAAAATGATACGTATAGACCAATATAAAACACCGGTAGGGCAGCTGCCAACAACGGAGGAAATCGCGCGTTTCCTGAAGATCGAGACGCAGCAGATCCGGTCCTGGAACATGGTGCGGCGTTCTCTGGATGCGCGGCGCGGGCATGAACCGCAGTTCGTACTGGTGCTGGATGTGGAGATCGCAGAAGAGGCCCGGTATCTGAAGCGAAAGAAATTGCCGCAAGGTGTCCACGGAAAACAGGAAATCCCAATGTTTCGGCCGCCGTATCTTGGACAGCGCATGGCTGAGCGACCGACACCCATCGTGGTCGGATTTGGGCCGGCCGGCCTGTTCTGTGCGTTGATGCTGGCCCGCGCCGGTCTGAAGCCCCTGGTCATCGAGCGGGGCGATCCGGTGGAAGAACGGTCGCAGCAGGTGGAGCGGTTCTGGACGGCCAAAACGCTGGATCCGGATTCCAACGTCCAGTTCGGAGAGGGCGGTGCCGGCACGTTTTCCGACGGCAAGCTCAATACTTTGATCAAGGACAAAGAACAGTTGGGACGGCTGGTCCTGACGGAGATGGTCAAAGCCGGGGCACCGGAGGAGATCCTGTACGATGCGAAGCCCCATATCGGGACAGACCGCTTGCAGCCCATGGTCCGAAACATCCGTGAGGAGATCCGTTCTCTTGGAGGTACGGTGCGGTTCCGTACACGCCTGGATGGACTGAGAAGGACCGAGAGCGGTTTGCTCCAGGCTGATGTCACCTGCTGCGGGAGGACGGAAGCACTGGAGACGGACGCCCTGTTCCTCTGCATCGGACACAGTGCGCGGGATACCTTCGCCATGCTGGAGCAAAGCGGCATCGCGATGACTGCGAAAGCTTTTGCCATGGGTGTGCGGGTCGAGCATCTGCAGTCCTGGATCGACCAGGCGCGCTACCATGGGGATGCGGACCGCCTGCGGGAAATCGTCGGAGCGGCAGATTATAAAGTGACGCATACCGCCTCCAACGGACGTGGCGTCTATAGTTTCTGCATGTGTCCCGGCGGCACGGTCGTAGCTTCGGCCTCGGAGGAAGGCCGGCTGGTCACCAATGGTATGAGCTGCTACGCGCGGGATGGGAAGAACGCCAACAGTGCGCTGATCGTCACGGTGACACCGGACGACTATGCAGTATTCGCACAAAAAGAAAACGACGTTCTGGCCGGTGTGCGTATGCAGCAGGACCTGGAACGCCGTGCGTTTCTGCTGGGCGGAGGCGCTTATCAAGCACCGGTCCAGCGGGTCGAAGATTTTCATTTACGAAGAGCCAGCAGCTCTTTCGGCGTGGTGGAGCCGACCTATACGGCCGGGGTCACGCCTGCGGATCTCTGGGAGATTCTCCCGGAATTCATGGGGCAGGCGCTGGAAGAAGGACTGAAAGCTTTTGATCAAAGCATCCAGGGGTTTGATCATCCGGATGCATTGCTGACGGGCATCGAGTCCCGTACATCATCGCCGGTGCGCATCCTCCGGGATCCGGAAACGCTGATGAGCAGTCTGAAAGGGCTGTATCCGGTCGGCGAAGGTGCCGGGTATGCGGGCGGGATCATGTCCGCCGCCATCGACGGCATCAAAGCCGCGCGTGCCTATCTTACAAGCTGGCAGGTGTGACATACAGGGTCTTCTGGTGTGTGTAGATCACATAGCCAGGGCGGGCGCCGGAGGGTTTCTTGACATAACGGCGCAGCGTATAGTCGACCGGGACCTGAGAACCTGCAGCGGCTTTGGAGTGGGCGGCTGCCAGCTGGGCTGCTTCCAGAAGGCTCTTATCGGTATAATCGGTCCCCTCGGAGAGACCGGAGAGGAACAAGATCGTATGGGATCCGGGCACATCTTTTACGTGCAGCCACAGATCGTTAGGCTGCGCGGTACGGAACGTGAGCTGTTCGTTCTGGATGTTGTTCTTCCCGATCCACACTTTGACCCCCTCGGAGGTCGTAAATTCCAACGGTTTAGACGCGGCGAGATTTCGCTGCGTCTTTTTTACGCGCCGGATATAGCCGGTTTCGTGCAGCTCCTGCCGCAGGTTCTCCAGGTCCCGCTCCTGGTCGGAGAGGGCCAAGGCGCTTTCGATGCTTTCCAGATATTCGATCTCCTCGTAGGTCTGTTTCAGCTGCACCTGAAGGGCAGCTTCCGTGCGCTTCAGTTTGTTGTAGCGGTCGAAGAGCTTCTGGGCATTCTGCGCCGGCGTCAGGTTTTCATCCAGCCGGATGTCCATGAGAGGCTGATCCTCCTCGTAGAAATTGGGGAGGCGGCAGCTTTTCATGCCTTTCTTCAGTTGATAGATGTTGGCCGTGATGAGTTCGCCCTGCACGCGGTAGACCTCACGCCCTTGGGTGTCAGCCAGCTGCTTTTCCTGCAGGCGGGCTTTGCGCCTGGCGCGGTCCAGATTGTTGGAGATCAGTTTGGACAGATCCTGCGCTTTCTGGCGGATCTTCTGCGAGGTATCTTTCTGCTGATAGAACACGTCCAGCAACGCGGAAAGAGTGTCATATCGCTCCGCCTCAGCGCCTTGCATGAGCACGGACGATACGATGGAAAACTCCACCATACGCGCCCCTTCGCGGTAGATCGTATAAGTCAGACGGCCTGCGGTCACATCCTCCAGCAAGTCGGTAAAAGCCGTAAATAGACGGGCTTCTGCTTCCGGCGCAAGATGCGGATACAACGTATTTTCGTCGATACCGGCGCGGGCAAGGATCTCCCGGGCAAGAAAGGGACTGAATCCGTTCATGGACAGGTATAAGGCCTTATACAAAGGCTCCTGAGGCGCGGATACGACCGTGCGGAAGAGACCCAGATCCCGGATCTCGAACGGGTCCCACTTATCGCTGTGCACGGGCAGGGCATAGGGCAGTCCCGGCAGGACCTGACGCACGGAACTCATGGTCACGCCGACATGATGCAGCGCGTCCAGGATCGTGTCGCTCTCATCGACCAGGAACAGATTGCTGTGTTTGCCCATGATCTCCAGGATGAGCCGCTTTTTGACCGGATCACCCAATTCGTCCAGTGCTTCAAAGGTCAGTTCCACGATACGGTCCGCATGATACTGATCGATGGACAGGAGCCTGGCGCCGGATAAGTGCTTGCGCAGCAGCATGCAGAACATGGGGGGCTGCAGCGGGTTTTCCGGCCGTCGTTCCGTCAGATGCAGACGCGGACTGTTGGCCAGGGTCGTCAGCAGCAGACGCTTCGTCTCCGAACCGCCGCCATCTTTCGCACGCCGCATCTGCAGGATGATCTCATGATCGTCCGGCTGGTATATTTTATCGATCCGGCCGCCCTGGAGCGCTTCGCCGAGCTCCCGGCAGACGGCAAAGATCGTGATGCCATCAAAAGCCATGGTACACCTCATTCAAGTAGATACTGTAATTGATGTTTTTATTCTAACATACGTGCATCCTTCTGTCAAAAACCCTTGCCTTTTGGCCGGGAATTGACTATAATATATGGATTGAGAATACTATTTTTCCGAGGTATCTATGAAAAGTATGACAGGCTTCGGCCGCGGTGAAGCAGAACGGGACGGTTATCGCTTCACTGTCGAGATCAAAACCGTCAATCACAGGTATTTTGAACCCTCTGTCCGGCTCAGCCGTCAGCTGGCCGCACTGGAAGCCAACGTGCGCAATCGCCTCAAGGAGACGATCGTACGAGGCAAGACCGACGTCTTCATAACTTTTGTCGATCATTCCGATAAACAAGGGCTGGTCAGCATCAACGAGCCGCTGCTGGAAAGCTACGTCACCGCCTTAAGGGAAGCGGCTGCCCGGCTGGATCTGCGCGATACACTCTGCGCCGGCGATATCCTGCGTTTTCCGGACGTGCTTACGCAGGAGGACAACAACGAAGATGCTGAAACGCTGTGGCCCATCCTTGAAGAAGCCATGGATCAGGCGCTCGAACACTTGAACGCCATGCGCGTCAAAGAGGGCGAACACTTGAAGGCCGACCTGTTAGAGAAGATCCGTACATTGGAAAACTGCCACGCCAAGCTGCTGGAGCAGGCCCCGCTGGTCGTAGAAGCGTATAAAGAGCGTCTGCACACCCGCATGGACGAGCTCATCGCCAAGGGCACGCTGGAACCAGGCCGTCTGGAAGCGGAAGTCACGGTCTTCGCCGACAAATGCGCTATAGATGAAGAGCTGACCCGTCTCAGCAGCCATTTCGCCCAGTTTCGCCAGACAGTAGAACTGGCCGAGCCCGTCGGCCGCAAGTTGGATTTCCTGACGCAGGAACTCAATCGTGAGACCAATACCATCGCCTCCAAGGCTAATGCGCTTGGGATCTCCCGCACCGCGCTGGATATGAAGAACGAGATCGAGAAGATCCGTGAGCAGATCCAGAATATCGAATAAGGGTATCCATATGCAGGGTAATTTAGTCAGTATCGGCTTCGGCAGCGTCATCCACGTGGACAGGCTCATCGCCATCCTGAACGCGGATTCCGCGCCGATCCGCCGTAAGATACAGGAAGCTCGTGAAAAAGGGCTGTTGGTCGATGCTTCCTATGGACGTAAAACCAGATCCGTGCTCATCATGGACAGCGGACAGGTCATCCTTTCAGCCATTCTGCCGGAAACGCTGACTGCACGCATCGAGGGGCCGGACAGACCGGAGGAAAGCATATGAAAGGTGTTTTGACAGTCGTATCCGGATTTTCCGGTGTAGGTAAGGGGACCGTTGTGGAATACATGCGCGGCATCCACCCTTTCACTTTATCCATTTCAGCGACTACCAGAAGCCCGAGACCCATGGATCAGGAAGGGGTCACTTACTACTTCCTGTCCCGTGAGGAATTCGCGAAGCGGGCGGCAGAAGGGTATTTCCTGGAATGGGCCCAGTATACCGACAACTGTTACGGTACGCCTAAGGCACCGGTACTGGAAGCCATCGAGCGGGGCGAGGATGTCGTGCTCGAGATCGAAGCCCAGGGCGCCAGGCAGATCAAAGAACAATACCCGGACGCACTCCTCATCTTCGTCCTGCCGCCTGATTTTTATGAACTCAAAGCGCGGTTGGAAGGCCGTAAGACCGAGACGCCGGAGCGCATCAAAGCGCGTTTGTCCCGCGCCATCGAGGAGTTCGACGAGATCCCGTATTACGATCACATCGTGGTCAATGAAACCATCGAACAATGCGCGGCCGATATCCTCAGCCGTATCGAAAGCAAACGATCCACCCCGGAATGGCAGAAAGAATTCATTGCCAGGCTTCGGACAGAAGCCGACCGGGTCATGGAAGAATTATAAACAGAACAGGAGATAACCGTATCATGATCCAGCCGTCTTATTCAAGATTGATCGACCACATCAACAGAGTCAACAAGGAACTGGAACTGCCGGAGGTGCTGAGCCGCTACAGCCTGGTCCAGGCCATCGCGAAACGCGCCCGCGCGCTGGTCGATGGGGAACTGCCTCTGGTGGAGACCAAAGAGGGAACCAAAGAGCTGTCCATCGCCATCGATGAGATGCTGCACGACAAGATCGGCGTCTATACGGCCGAACCTGAACCGATCATTACCGAGTCCGCCGACTACGGCAGCATGGCGATCGTCGATCTGAACGCAGAATACGAGGAAGAAGAATAAGTATGACCGAACGATATGCCGAGATCATCGTAGGCTTGAACCAGCCGAAGGTCGACCGCATATTCAGCTATAGGATCCCGGAGGATCTTGTACAGGTCCTCAAGCAGGGCATGGTCGTAGAAGTGCCATTTGGCAGCGGAAACCGCAAAACGCGGGGTTTTGTCGTGGGCTTTACCGAAAACTGCGGCACGGATCCCGATAAAATGAAAGAGATCCGAAAAGTCCTTATGGACGAACCTGCCTTTACCGAACGGCAGCTTGCCGTGGCGCGCTGGATGCAGTCCTGGTATGACGCGCCGCTCGGCGCCTGCCTGTCGCTCTGGGTCCCCCGCCAGGTCACACGGAAGCCGCGCAAAAAGAATCAGGATCCGGTGGAGACGCCGGATCTTTCCCCTAAGCTCCGGCTCAATGAAGAACAGGAAAAGGCGGCCCGGCCGGTCGACGATATGCTGGATCTTCATCTGCACCGGACTTTTTTACTGCATGGGATCACAGGCAGCGGTAAGACCGAACTGTATCTGCAGTGGATCGAGCATGCACTGGCGCTGGGCCGGCAGGCCATCGTGCTGGTGCCGGAGATCAGCCTGACCCCACAGTTGATCGACATATTCACGCAGCGGTTCGGACATCGGGTCGGCGTCACACACAGCCGGCTGACGGATGCGGAACGTGCCAAGCTTTGGCGAGCCGCCCGCAGCAGTGCTATCGATGTGGTCATCGGGCCTCGTTCCGCTCTGTTCACGCCCTTTCCCGATCCGGGCCTCATCATCCTGGATGAGGAGCATGAAACGACCTATAAATCCGAGCAGAGCCCCCGGTATCATGCGGCGGAAGTCGCCGAGAAGATGGGGCAGCTCTGGAGGATCCCGGTGGTGCTGGGTTCCGCGACGCCGCGGGTGGAGTCCTTTTACAAAGCGGAGCAGGGCACCTACGCCTATCTGCACTTGACGAAACGGGCTGTGCCCGGTGCGCTGCTGCCCGAGACCCGCATCATCGATATGCGCGAGGAGATGGCTGCAGGCAATCTGTCCATCTTCTGTACGGAGCTCAAGCAGGCGATCCATACACGGCTTGCGAGAAAAGAACAGACGATCCTCTTCCTGAACCGGAAAGGGTATTCGACCTTCGTCAACTGCCGCAGCTGCGGATTCGTGCTGAAATGTCCGCGGTGCAATCTGCCCTATACCTGGCATAAGGATCGCAACCTGCTGATCTGCCATCACTGCGGGAAAGAAGTGCGGCCGGTCGATACCTGCCCGTCCTGCGGATCGCCTTATATCAAACATTTTGGCACCGGCACCCAGCGGGTGGAAGAGGAGATCAGGCATATGTTTCCGGAGGCTAAAGTCCTGCGTCTGGACACCTCCGTCATTCGCGGTGAGGAGACGTATCGAGACGTATATGAACAGTTCCGCGATCAGGAGGCGGACATCCTGATCGGTACCCAGATCGTAGCCAAGGGCTTCGATTTCCCAGGCGTGACGCTGGTCGGCGTACTTTCCGCGGACATGATCCTCTACAGCGAGGATTACCACAGTACCGAGCGTACGTTCCAGCTGCTGACACAGGTGGCGGGGCGCGCCGGACGGTCCGAGGTCCGTGGCGAAGTCCTGATCCAGACCTACGCGCCTGAGCATTATGCCATTCAGGACGCGGCCCGGCACGATTATGAGTCGTTTTACAAAAGTGAATGTACCGCCCGGCATCTGATCGGAGCGCCGCCTTTCACCCACATCCTGCAGTTCCTGCTGACGGGAGAGAATGAGGAGCGGCTGATCCATCTGACGGACGAGTTCCACGCTTTGTTGGTGGCTTACGGTGCGAAGAGAGGGTTCCTGATCTTTGACAGTGCGCCTGCCTCCCTGGAGCGTGTCAATAATGTATTTCGCAGAAGGATCCTGGTCAAGCTGGAGGACCGGGAGCGCCTGATGGCTTTCGGCACGTACTGCCGGGACAAGTTCCTGGAGCGGCATCCGAGAGCAAGGATCCAGCTGGACATCGATCCAATGAATTTAATATAGCATCAGAAAAGAGGAAATGACATGGCATTACGCAATATCCGTGTAGACGATGATCCTATCCTGCGCAAGAATTCCCGGAAAGTGGAAGCCTTCGACCAGCGTCTCGAAATGCTGATCGATGATATGTTCGAGACGATGTACGACGCCAATGGTGTCGGTCTCGCAGCCGTCCAGGTCGGAGTGCTGAAACAGGTCATCGTGATCGATACCGGAGAAGAAGGGGAAAAACTGGTCCTGATCAATCCGGAGATCATCGCGACGGAAGGTGAGCAGACCGGCGGTGAGGGATGCCTGAGCATCCCCGGTAAGAACGGCACCGTGACGCGGCCGCAGAAAGTGACCGTGCGCGCGCTGGACCGGGAAGGCAACGTGTATGAAAAGACGGGAGAGGATCTCCTGGCCAGAGCTTTCTGCCATGAGATCGACCATCTGTCCGGCGTCCTGTATACCGATATAGCAGAAAACGTCCAGCTGATCACCAACGAAGAAGCATAAGACAGGAGATATACATGCGCATCGTATTTATGGGTACGCCCGATTTCGCGGTCCCGGTCCTCGAGGCCGCGATCCGGACCGGCGCCGAGATCATCGGCGTCTACACACAGCCGGACCGGCCTGTCGGCCGCAAGCAGATCCTTACTCCCTCGCCGGTCAAAGTTTGTGCTATGGAGCACGAGATCCCGGTCTATCAGCCGGAACGTGTCAAGCGCAAGGCAGAGGTGGAGATCCTGGAAGCCTTGGCGCCGGATCTGATCCTTGTCGCCGCTTATGGGCAGATCCTGTCCCAGCGGATCCTGGACATCCCGCGGCTGGGCTGTATCAACATGCACGCTTCGCTGCTTCCGAAATACCGTGGCGCAGCCCCGATCCAGCGGGCCATCGTGGCCGGCGAGAAGGTCACCGGCATTACTGCGATGCAGATGGACGCGGGCATGGATACCGGTGCGATGATCCGCAAGGCGGAGGTCCCGATCACGCCGGGGGATACGGCGGAGACTTTACACGATAAGCTGGCGGAGGCCGCCGGCGCTTTGACGGAGACCGTCTTGCAGATGCTGGAAGCGGCGGGCACGCGTTTGCCTTCCGAGCCGCAGGACGATGCGGAAGCCACCTATGCGCCGATGCTGTCCCGCGAGGATGGTCTGATCGACTGGGGCCGTCCTTCTGCCGCTGTCTTAGACCAGATCCGCGGTCTGTATCCCTGGCCCGGCACCTATACATACTGGAACGGTCAGAAACTCAGCATCATGGAAGCGGAGCGGAGTGATACAAAAGTGGAAGACCCTGTCCCCGGCAAGGTCCGTGTGGAAAAAGATCGTATGTACGTGGAGACGGCAGATGGACAGATCCGCGTTTGCAGCCTGCAGCTGCAGGGCAGAAAGCGGATGGAAGCCGCCGCGTTCCTCCTGGGCAATCATCCGGATCAGCAGATCCTGGGAGCCTGAATCATGGAACATGTGCATGTGCGTGATGCGGCCGCCCGCTGTCTGATGGAGATCCGTGAGCGCAAAGCTTATGTATCCGCCGCGGTGGATCGTTGGATCGAGCGTTTTCCGGATACGGTCAGTGCGCGGGACAAAGCGCTGTTCACGCACCTGGTCTATACGACGCTGACGCATGAAAGTGCCATCGCCTACCGGATCGATCGGGTAGCAAAACGGCCGCTTCGTACGATGAAACCCTATATTGCCGCCACGTTGGAAGTGGCGGCCGCACAGGTGTTTTATGACGACCGCATCCCGGACCGGGCAGCCATCCATGAAGC